>NZ_VWXC01000016.1:0-125050 GCF_011752685.1 Candidatus Pantoea communis | reverse complement strand
GAGAATCGTAACGAGAGACGATATCAAGGGCCTGACTGAGCTGCATAAAAAAATCCGGAAACGAAGCGTTTCCGGATTCTTACACAGCCACTGGATCGTTCAACTGATCCTTAACTGATCGGCATTAAGCCATTTGGCTGCCCTTTTTACATTTGTCATTCATATCTTGCGGTGTGCTGCCAGGTGCACATCACTGTGCACCCAACGACAAGCGTATCGCTAGTCGGTAGCGTCGCCATTATGGCGACCTGCGACTTTATTTGCTGCGCGGGTACTTATCGCTGTTCACCCAGGCGTGATCTTTCTCCCAGGTAAACTTCCACAAACGCACCGGACCTGCCATCACGTTCAGATAGTAGTTATCGTAACCCGCGATGGTCGCCACCGGATGATAGCCACGCGGAACAGTCACCACATCGCGGTTATACGGCGCCATGCACTCGTCGAGTGAACGGTCGTCGGTATATACGCGCTGCATCGCGAAGCCAGGCTCTGGATCGAAACGGTGATAGTAGGTCTCTTCCAGATAGGTCTCATCCGGACTGGTTTTCTGGTCGTGCTTATGGCTTGGGTACGAACTGGTCGCACCCTCGTCGGTATACACTTCCACCACCAGCAGGCTGTCGGCTTCTTTATTGTCCGGCAGAATGTTGTGCACCAGACGCTGATTGCGTCCTTTACCACGGTGCTCCACACCCACATCTTCCGGCGCAATCAGGCGCGCAGGCAAGTTGCCACTGCTCGGTGCATTACACACCGCCAGCTCCAGATCGCTATCGGCGTAGACTTCTACTTCATCATCGTGCGGCACATACACCGAGTACGGTGGAATACGCTCGAACGGTGACAGGCGCTTACCAAGGTTCGGGAACTCCGCGTTGCGGGTTTTTACCGAGGCAAACCCCGCCACCAGCACCAGACACAGTTCTTTATCGCCGCTGCTGAGCTTCAGGCTCTGGCCCTTCTTCAGCAGGTAGGCATCAAAGCCGACGTACTCCCAGCCCGCACTTTCTGGCGTGACGTGCTGGATACGACCGTTACTGTCTGGCTGCTGCGCTTTCGAAATCAAAGACATCATCGATCTCCTAAGTTAAGCGAGATTAGCCCAGCGTTGGCATGCTGAACTCTGAAACAGTCTGCTGACCGCTCGGCCAGCGCACGGTGGCGGTTTTCATGCGGGTGTAGAAACGCACACCGTCTGGACCGTGCACGTTCAGCGCACCAAACACCGAACGCTTCCAGCCACCGAAGCTGTGGAACGCCATTGGCACTGGCACCGGCACGTTAACACCCACCATGCCCGCTTCCACGTTCTGCACAAACTCACGCGCGGTGTGGCCGTTGCTGGTGAAGATGGCGCTGCCGTTACCGAATTCATGGCTGTTGACCAGCTTCAGTGCACTGTCAAAATCAGTAGAACGCATGATGCTCAATACCGGCCCGAAGATCTCTTCACGCCAGATCACCATGTCCGGGGTAACGTTATCAAACAGGGTGCCGCCAACGTAGTAACCTTCTTCGTGGCCCGGGACTTTGACGCCACGGCCATCCACCACCAATTTCGCGCCCTCGGCTTCACCTTTGTCGATGTAGCCCAGCACTTTCTTCTGATGCGCGGCAGAAACCACCGGGCCCATTTCGTTCTCTTCAGCACCTTTTTGGATACCGGGGCCGATGCGCAGCGCTTTGATCAGCGGCGTCAGACGCGCAATCAGTTTGTCAGCAGTATCATTGCCCACTGCAACAACCACAGGCAGCGCCATGCAACGCTCACCGGCAGAACCAAACGCGCCGCCCATGATGGCATTCACGGTGGCATCCAGATCGGCATCAGGCATTACGATGGCGTGGTTTTTCGCCGCACCAAACGCCTGCACACGTTTGCCGTGGGCGCTGGCGGTTTTATAGATGTGCTCGGCCACGCCGGAAGAACCGACGAAGCTCACTGCGGCAATACGCGGATCTTTGTACAGCTGCTCAGCATCTTCGTTAGAGGAGTGCACCACGTTGAATACGCCATCCGGCAGTCCCGCTTCTTTCAGCAGTTCAGCCATACGCACAGAGGCTGATGGATCCAGCGCCGGTGGCTTCAGGATAAAGGTGTTACCGCACGCCAGGGCGATTGGGAACATCCACAGTGGCACCATCGCCGGGAAGTTGAAGGGCGTAATACCCGCGACCACGCCAACCGGCTGCATCAGCGAGTAGCTATCCACGCCGGTGCCGACGCTTGGTGAGTTTTCACCTTTGATCAGATGCGGGATTCCGCAGGCAAACTCGATCACTTCAATACCGCGCGTCAGCTCACCCAACGCATCCGACCACACTTTGCCATGCTCAGACACGATCAGCGCAGCCAGTTCGTCACGGTGTTTTTCCATCAGTGCTTTGAAGTTGAACATCACACGGGCACGACGCAGCGGCGCTGTTTTCGACCATTCAGGGAACGCGGCATGGGCGATTTCGATCGCTTTTTCCACTTCAGCAGCGGTGCTCTGCGTCAGTTCACGCGCGACTTTGCCGGTGGCTGGATCGTATACCGGGATGGTTTCATTGCTGGCGCTGTGGGTAATCTTGCCGCCGATAAAGTTTCCTACGATAGTCATGTCGTTGCCTCTTTGATGTGAAGTTCCCTGCAGGCAGTCGGTTATCACTGCAACGCCACCTGACCAGGCAATACGAAAAGCGTGCTATGAAGCTATTACAATGAAATAAATTTTTCAAATACTTCTTTTTGGAAAATTTCCTTTTAGCGGCATGGATCGCATTTTTACCGCCTTCCCTGCAGCAAGGCCGTAAACCTCGCTCGATCGGCACCCTGCCTCTCTTGCCGAGACGTAATCATAACCCTCTGTGACCACACAATTTCCACTGAGATCACGCCAGCATGATGTTACGCGAAACGAAATATGAAATTTTTGCGAGGAAGATCCAATATCTGATATTTCATAATTCACTAACAATGAAATAAATGTTTTCTTTGCAGCATCTGAACCGTATCCTATTACAGGAGCCACACATGGCCATCGATCCAACCCGTTTCTGTATCAACCGTAAAATTGCGCCCGCGCTCTCACTTGAAGCCTTTTTCCAGTTAGTTCAGCGACTGGGTTTGAGCAAAGTGGAACTGCGTAACGATATGCCGGGCGGCAAGGTCACCGATGGTCTGAGCGCATCGCAGTTGCGATCGCTGGCGGATAAGTATCACATCGAGATCGAGACCATTAACGCGCTCTATCCGTTTAACCGCCCTGATGACGCGCTGTTGAGCAAAGCCGAAGCGATGTTGCAAGAAGCGAAAGCCATTGGAGCCAAAGCGCTAGTGATGTGCCCATTGAACGAGGGTATTGCCATCGCACCAGAGAAAACGCTGGAGGCGTTGCAGATCCTGGCACCACGCTTCGCTGAATACGGTATTCAGGGGCTGGTTGAGCCGCTGGGCTTCCCGGTGAGTTCACTGCGCTCTGCGGTGCAGACGCAAAAGCTGATTAAGCAGGCGGGCGTGCCGTTTAAATTGCTGCTGGATACCTTCCATCATCACCTTTACGAGAACGCCGAGCAGGAGTTCCCGCAGGAGATTGAGGTGAACCAGATTGGCTTAGTGCATCTCTCAGGCGTGGAAGATACCCGCCCAACGGCGGCACTGACGGATGAAGAGCGCATTATGCTGAGCGACCGCGATGTGCTGAACAGCGTGGCGCAAGTGAAGCGTCTGGAGATGCTGGGCTATAAGGGCATTTACGCCTTTGAGCCATTCTCCTCGGAGCTGGAGAAGTGGGGCGCGAAAGAGATTGAGCGCGAAATTCGCCAGAGTATTGAGTTGCTGCAAGCCTGATTTATAACGGCGGCCGAGGGTGTGTGCCGCCGTTTCCCCTACCCTTATCTGTGTCCATAACAAGACACACTTTGTTAGTGTTGGCCTCGGTCGGAGGCCCTTTTTTCCATCCTCGTCATATTTTACGTCATAGCTGCGTTGGCCGCGTTTGTGCGCCCCAGTCACTTACGGACGTAAGCTCCTGAGGACTTACAAACTTGCCGCCTTGCTCTGACGTAAACTATTTAGAGGATGCCTGAGCGGTTTAACAACGTTTGCTCTCACCCTAATTACTGACGGACGTAAGCTTCTGGGGACTTACAAACTTGCCGCCTTGCTCTGACGTAAACTATTTAGATGATGCCTGAGCGATTGAAGACCCTGTTTAGATGCGCCTGAGCGATTGGGATGAATGATGTGAGGGTGCTTTATTCATAGAAGTCAGGCATTTTCTTTGATTTCCACAGCCGCTTCTTGTGGCTGCCGCTTCATCATGCGTAGCGTGCAGAACAGCGCCAGACATACCAGCAGCGCGGTGAGCAGATAGACCAGCGAGACCCCGGCGTAACTCAAGATAAAACCCGCAATCGGTCCGGTGATACCTAGCGACAAATCCATAAACGCCGTGTAGGTCGCCAGCGCGCTGCCCTGATTCTGCTGGGGCACCACTTTCACCGCCACCACACCAATCGCCGGGAACACCAGCGAGAAACCTGCACCGGTCAGAAACGCCCCCATTTTCGCCATCCACGGATCGAACGATCCCGCCACCAGAAACAGTCCAACCGCTTCAACGGCAAAACAGATGCTGGCGACGCGCAAGCCACCGAGCTTATTAATCGCGTTGGGGAACAGCAGACGCGTACCGACAAAGGCGGCGCTGAACATCGTTAAGGCAAAGGCGGCACCATCCCAGCCCTTATCCTGATAGAACAGGGTGATAAAGGTAGCGATCACGCCAAAACCTGCCGATCCCATCGCCAGAATCAGGCCGAAGCCGTAGATTTTTCCCAGCACATCGCGGAACGGTAGCGGTTTGGCTTTGCTGCCTTTCACTGGCGCACGCGGCAGCGCCAGCGCAAGCGCCAGCACGCAGATGGCGATAATAATGCCCGAAAGCAGCAGTAAACCGCCGCTGCGGAAAATCACCACACCGAGCGGCGCACCGATCGCCATCGCGCCGTAGGTGACAATACCGTTCCAGGAAATCACTCGGCCAATGTGCAGTGACCCAACGCGTGCCACGCCCCACAGCGAGGTGCCGGTGCCAGAGAAGCTTTGCCCTACGCCCAATATCACGCGCCCCAGACACAGCAAAATCAGGCTGAGCACGCCCTGCCCTTCCGTCAGTGCCGAAAGCAGGATACAGATGCCGCTAATCAGACAACCCACTAGCCCCAGCACCACGACCTTCTTCGGCCCCCACATATCAGCATAGCGCCCGGCATGCGGACGGCTCAGCAGCGTGGCGATGTACTGCAGGCTGATCACCAATCCCGCCCAAAAGGCGCTGTAGCCCAATCCGTCATGGACAAAGCCCGGCAGCACCGCCAACGGCAGGCCAATCGTGAGATAGCTGGCGAAGTTGAACTTCACAATGGAGAGGATCAGAAGATTCAGGCGAAGTCGGCCGTGTTCAGGGGCCGCGGCAGGCTGGTCAGGCATGAGTGATTGCGCTCGTGGGTGACTAAATATTTGTATAGAAGGCTAACTATACGCCTTTTCCTGCGTACTGCATCCGGTGATCGCCCTAATTTGTGGTCATCATTTCGTCATATCGCCCACTTACACTCGCGCCCATCAAATCCCAAAGAGGATACACAATCTGATGCTGCTCCTGATTTGCTGTCAGGCGCGCGTGCCGCAGTGCCACTCCTTTGCCGGAGGTGGCCAGTGACGCATGCCGTGCCTATCGAACTGAAAAATCTCAGATGGTCAGTGAACAATCTGACGATTCTGCACGATCTCTCCCTGACCATTCCCGCAGGCGAAATCATTGCACTGCTCGGCCCGAGCGGCTGTGGCAAAAGCACGCTGCTGAAACTACTGGCGGGCCTGCTGCAACCCACGGCAGGCGAGTTGTGGATTGGCGATCGCTGCGCTGCCTCTGCACATCATTGCGATGCGCCGGAAATGCGCAACCTCGGCATGGTTTTCCAGGATTACGCTCTGTGGCCGCATATGACCGTAGCGCAAAACGTCGCTTTCCCGTTGCGCATGCGCGGTGTGAAAAAAGCGGCTGCACGTGAACAGGCCGATGCGGCGCTGGCGCAGGTCGGCCTGGCTGATTTTGGCGATCGCAAACCCGCGTTGCTCTCTGGCGGACAGCAGCAGCGTGTCGCCCTCGCCCGTGCTTTGGTCGCTAAACCGGCGATTTTGTTGTTCGACGAACCGCTCTCCAATCTTGACCGCGACCTGCGTGAAACCCTGGTGCACACCATGGCGGATTTACTGCGCAGCGCGGGCATTACCGCTGTTTATGTCACGCATGACCGCGAGGAAGCCAACACGCTCGCCGACCGCATTATTCACCTGGCACAGGGCCAGATTGTTTCCGTTACTCACCTCTCAGGGGACCGCAATGCCATCTCTCAAGTCAGTTAAAACAGGAGCCATCAGCGCGATGATTTTGACCTCCGCTATGATGATCAACGATGCCCAGGCACTGACGGTGTACACCGCCGGTCCGGGTTCGCTATCAAAAAGTCTGGCCACCGGATTCGAAAAGCAAACCGGTATTAAAGTGAATATCTTCCAGGCCACCACCGGCAAAGTGATGGCGCGTCTGGAAGCCGAACAGGCTAATCCGCAAGCCGATGTGCTGATCTCTGCCTCATGGGATACCGCTGAAGATCTGCAACATCGTGGCTGGCTGTTGCCGTACGAAAGCGCCAATGCCGCTAAAGTGCCGGATCAGTTCAAAACGGCCAACTACGTGGCACAGGGCATTTCCGCGCTCGGCATCGTGTGGAACACCAAGAGCGGCACGCCAGAGCCAAAAACCTGGCAGGATCTGACTGCACCCGCGTTTAAAGACAAAGTCACCACCCCCGATCCGGCACTCTCTGGTGCTTCACTCGATCTGCTGATTGGCCTGCAAAATAGCGAGGGTGAAAAAGCCTGGCAGCTGTTTGATCAGTTAAAAGCCAACGGCATGGTGATGAGCGGCCCGAATGCCCAGGCGGTGACGCCAGTATTGCAGGGTGCGAAAGCGGCGGTTTTTGGTGCAGTGGATTACGTCACCTATAACAACATTGCGCAGGGTGAAAGCGTCAAAGTGATCTTCCCCGAAAATGGCACCGTGGTGGCACCGCGTCCGATGATGATTCTGAAAAGCAGCCAACATGCCGATGATGCGAAGAAGTTCGTCGATTATGTGCTGTCGGATGAAGGCCAGGAGCAGGTCGCGAAGGCCTGGTTGATGCCTGCACGTACCGATATCAAAGCGCAGCGTCCGCTGTTCACCGAGATCAAATTGCTGCCCGCCAATAGCGATGGCAGCAGCGAGCGCTCGGCGGTGCTGAAGCGCTTTGGCGCCCTGTTCGGGCAGTAAATGATGTCGCGTGCCCTGAATGGATTGATTCTACTGGCGCTGGCGCTGCTGGTGGCACTGCCGCTGCTGTTTATCGTGCTACAGGCACTGTTTCCACAGCTTGGCGAGGGGAACTGGAGTGGGGCGTTCAGCGCGTTACCGGCGCTGTTTGAAGATCCCCAGATGGTTCCGATGTGGCTGGGCACGCTGAAAATCGGCGGCGGCGTGGCGCTGTGCAGTTTGCTGCTGGGCTTACCGCTCGGCGCGCTGCGCGGCCTGTTCCGCCTGCCGGGTGCGGCAATGTGGGATCTGTTATTCCTGATCCCCTTCCTCACGCCGCCCTATATCGTGGCGCTGTCATGGACGCTGGCGCTGCAACGCAACGGCTATTTTGAGCAACTCATCGGCATCAACCTCGATAGCCTGCTGTTCAGCAGTACCGGTATGACGCTGGTGATGACGCTGAATATCTTCCCGGTGGTCTATTTTGCGGTGTCGCGTTCGCTGATGGCGAGCGGTCAACGCCTCGCCTGGGTGGCTCGCGTGCACGGCGCATCAGCCTGGCGAGCTTTTGCCCAGATCACATTGCCGCTGACGCTGCCAGCGTTAGCCGGTGGCGTGCTGCTGGCATTCACGCTGGCGATTGAAGAGTACGGCGTGCCTGCGGCGCTCGGCACTCAGGCGCATCTGACGTTGATGACGGTCGGTATCGAAACCAAACTGGCGGACTGGCCAATCGATTTACCGGGCGCGGCATCCCTCTCGTTAATGCTGAGCCTGGTGGCGCTCACCGCCTGGTTCCTGCAACGTAAACTGACCGGCAGCAGCGATGTCACGGCCGTTAACGGCAAACCGGTGGTGCAGGAGCTTGCCGAAGGCGGGCGCTGGCTGCCGCTGATGTTGCTGCCGTTTATCCTCACCGTTTTACTCGCCGTGGTACTGCCGCTGGGCGCAATGACGCTGAGTGGATTACTGAATACCCTTTCCGGCGGCCTGCATCTGGATAACCTGACGCTGCGCCACTTCGGCGCGCTATTTAGTCAGCAAGGGGATGCGTTATCGGCCTTCTCCACCAGCATTGGGCTGGCGCTGGGCGCAGCACTGCTTACTGGGCTGCTCGGTTTCCTGATTGCCTGGCGCGTGTCAGAAGGAAAAACGCGCCTGCTGGCGATGATGGATGGCCTGGCGCTGCTGCCTGCTGCCATGCCCGGCGTGGTGGTCGGCGTCGGCTTGATTCTGCTGTGGAACCGCGGCTTCTGGCCGGTTTCCCCTTACAACACAATGTTTATTCTGCTGCTTTCCTACAGCTGCCTGCTGCTGCCTTGGCCGGTACGCTATGTCAGCAGTGCGCTGCGCCAACTGGCCCCCACGCTGGAACCGGCGGCGCGCGTGCACGGCGCGTCACGCTTACAGGCGCTGCGCCTGATCGTCCTGCCGCTGGTCGCACCGAGTCTGCTGGCCGCGATGATGATGGTGTTTGCCGTGGCATCGCGCGAACTGGTGACCTCGCTGCTGCTGGCACCCGCCGGGACGCAAACCGTGGCGATTTTTATCTGGCGTCAGTTCGAGCAAGGTTCCGTGGGGCAAGGGATGGCGATGGCCACCGTGACACTGCTTGCCAGCCTCACCCTGATGCTGGGCGCCACAGCGCTAATGCAACGTCAGGGTAAATAACACATTGACGTTTCGCTTATTCCTAAATAAACAATCACTTACTTTCATTCAACTACACTCTCCTGAGCCATTGATGACTCAGGAGAGTAAATGAACAACCTGCCCCAGGAAAAAATTGGCCAGAACATGCTGGTCAAAATGGCGATGCTGGTGATTATTCTGGCGGGCATCCGTGCTGCGTCAGAAATTCTGGTGCCCTTCCTGCTCGCCAGCTTTCTGGCGATTGTGCTGAATCCACTGGTCACCCTGCTGATGCGTCGAGGCGTGCCACGTGGTCTGGCCATCACTGCGGTGATCAGCGTGATATTTATCGTCATCCTGTTGTTGGTTGGCGTGATGGCCAGTTCGGCCAGTGACTTCAGCGACACCTATCCGCAAATCCGTAGCATGCTGGAACAAAAACTCGGCGTGGTGCAGCACTTTGCCGCTCGCTTTCATATCAATGTCTCCACGGAAGCCTTAGCCGCTCGGCTCGACCCGAATGTGATGATGGATATGGCCACCACGCTGCTGAAACAGTTTTCCGGCGCCATGACCAACGTGCTGCTGCTGATCCTCACCGTGGTGTTTATGCTGTTCGAAGTGCGCCATCTGCCCTACAAAATGCGCAACGCGATGATCAATCCGCAAATCCGCATTGCGGGGTTACACCGCGCATTCAAAGGCGTGACCCACTATCTGGCGCTAAAAACCCTGGTTAGCCTGATGACCGGTCTCGCCGTTTGGCTGGTGCTGGAACTCATCGGCGTGAAGTTTGCACTGTTCTGGGGCGTCGTGGCCTTTATCCTCAACTTTATCCCCAATATCGGGCCGATCATCGCCGGCATTCCGCCATTTATTCAGGCGCTGGTATTGAACGGAACTTACGATGCATTGTTTGTGGTGGCACTGTTCAGCGCGATTCATATGGTGTTTGGCAATATGCTGGAGCCAAAGCTGATGGGGCGCGGATTGGGGCTCTCGACGCTGGTGGTGTTTCTGTCGCTGATATTCTGGGGCTGGCTGTTGGGGCCGGTGGGCATGCTGCTGTCAGTACCACTGACCAGCGTCACTAAGATATTGATGGAGACCACGCCGGGTGGCAGCCGACTGGCGATTATGTTAGGCAACGGCCGACCGGGATCGCGTCCACGTTAATAGCCAGGGGTTTGCACCGCTACAGCATGTGCACATCAGCGTCGCGGCGAGAGGCTTCGCGCAGGTTGATGTGCACATCAGTGTAACGGCGCGATTATTGCGCAGGATTGGCGATTATTGCGTAAAGACGCTGTTATCCGTAATCGACTGCACATCGACCTTGTTCGGCAAAATCTTCAGCTCGCTAAACAGATCTGACACCTTCTGCACTTTCGCCACATCTTCTGCCGTTACACCCCGAACGCCGTGCGAAATGCGCGGTGTAATTTTTTGCGCATCTTCCGGCGAGAGCCGCGTTAACTGGGCATACACCGCGTTGTACTGCTGCGGATGTTCCAGTGCCCATTCGCGGGCTTTGGCTAAACGATGGGTGAAATCGACAATCGCCGCCCGCTTAGCGGGATCGTCCAGCGAACTCTGCGTGGCAGTGACAAACGACAGTGCCGTGGTTAACCCTTTGCCATCGCGCAGCAGGCGTGCACCGTGCTGTTCAGCAATCCCCAGATAGGGATCAAACGTGGCCCAGGCGGCAATCTGCCCGGAATTAAACGCTGCACTGGCATCGGTTGGCAAAACAAACCGCACCGGCACCGTATCGCGTTTGACCTGCGCTTCTTCCAGCGCTTCATACAACAGATGCTGCGAAATGCTGCCGCGCGCCGATGACACCACCACTTCTTTTCCGGCCAGATCTTTTACGCTGTGGATTGGCGAATCCGCCGGAACGATCAATCCGTTCGAACCGGAATCGCCGACGTTGGTGGCGATGATCTTCAACGGTACGCCACCGGACGCCGCCATCAATACCGGCAAATCTCCGGCGTAGGAGGTATCGACCGCACCCGCACGCTGTGCTTCAAACAGCGGTGCCGCCCCCTGGAAATTCGCCCAGCGATATTGATAGGGCGCATCTTTCATGACATCGGCGGCCTCAATCAGCGAACGCAAATTGCGCGCCTGATCGCCCAGCACCAGAGTGACTTTGCTTAAGTCAGGCGCTGCCTGACTGCTGAACGCCGCGCACAGCAACAGCGTCGAAACTACCGGTTTCAGCCATTTCATAAGGGATTCTCAGAGTGCGTTGCGGTTGAGCTGGCGGATGTAGGCATCCCAGTGCAGCTGATATTTGTGGTTACGGATGCTGTTGTCGAACGCCTGCGCCGCTTTCTCGGATACCTCATCAGGCAGGATGATCAAATCCGCACCGCCCGATTGAGCCGCTAGCTGCGCCTGGCAAGCACGCTCCAGGTAGTAAAGGTTATAGAACGCTTCTTCAATACTGCCGCCGCTGGTCAGCAGGCCGTGATTACGCAGGATTAGCGCATTAAGATCGCCGAGATCGGCCACAATGCGTTGCTGCTCATCAAGATCCAGCGCAATGCCTTCGTAATCGTGATAGCCAAGGCGATGGTGGAAGCGCGTGCTGTGCTGCGAAATCATCAGCAAACCGTTGCGCTGCGCAGAGACACCAATGCCCGCCGCCGTATGCGTATGCAGCACGGCATGCGCATCCGGACGCGCACGGTGAATAGCGCTGTGAATCACAAATCCCGCGTGGTTAATCCCCAGCCCCGTCGGGTCATCAATGATGTTTCCGTCGATATCAATTTTCACCAGCGTCTCCGCCGAGATTTCATCGAAGGTTTGACCGAAAGCGTTAATCAGAAAATGGGGCTGATCGCCCGGCACACGTAGAGAAAAGTGGGTGTAGATATGGTCAGTCCAGCGCAGCCTGGCCGCCAGGTGATAGGCCTGCGCCAGCTTCACACGCGCCTGCCACTCACCTTCGCTAATGCGTTGGCGCAGGGAAGCCACATCCAGGGTTTCAGTGCTCATTTTCGCTCCTCATTTCAGGTCAATATGCTTTCCCAACATCGTGGCACAGCGCTTTTCCCGCTGGGAAATGCCAATAACGGCAAAACATTGTCAATTAACGCAAAGCGACGCCGATATTTGACCTGAGTCAGCCCAGAGCAAAATCAAAACGCTAATATGCACGGCCCCTGGAAGTGTTATGCTGCTGACGCCGCAGCTTAGCCCTCATCTGCTGCTTAAAATGACCGAGGAAAGTCAGGTGCCACCGCAAAGAAAAAATCGCGATTTTGGCTGGCTGTTAATTGTCTGTGCCGGGTTATTACCACTGGTACTGGGCATCCTTTGTACGGCCATTGAAGCACGGCACACGGTGAGCCAGCAGCAGATCTCCACCGCTAACTCCTTACTCACTCAAGCCGAAAAAATGAGTGATAACGCATGGGATATGATCACCCAGCTGCGTCAGTACCATTATCAGCCTTGTGCGAAGATCGAGGATCAACTGCAGCGCGCTGGCACCCTCAACGCCTATTTTCGTTCCGTTGGTCTGCTGAGTGGCGAGAACATCAGCTGCTCATCGGCGTTTGGTTTGGTGCATGGCACCCTGACCCAGATGATGATGCAACCACCGCCGATCACGGGTAAAGCCTGGTGGAGCCTCTCCATTCGTGGCACTTACGGCGTGCCCAATCGGCCCGCCGTGGTGTTTGTGCGTCAACTGCCTGATAGCACCGGCTTCTGGGCGGTGATTGATGGTCAGTATCTGATGGACTTTATGCACGCGATTGGCGAGTCGCGTGGCTATCAGATGAGCATGCGCTTTAGCGGCGGTGCACCCATTACCAGCGGCCCGGCCGACATCGAACCCGAACTGTATCTGAAAAGTGAGCCTTATCAGGCCGAATCCAGCCGCTACCCGATTAGCGTGAATGTCACGGTGCCCGCCTCCGAGTTGCTGAAAGCCTGGCGCCAGGCGCTGTTTATCTTCCTGCCGATGGCGGCGATTTTTTCTATCCTGCTGATGGTATTGACCGCCAACTGGCTGCGCCGCCGCATTTCGTGGGCCGATGAAATCCGCCGCGCGATGCGTAGCCGTCAATTCTCGGTCCATTACCAGCCGGTTTACAGCACGGAAATCGAGCGCTGCAAAGGCGCGGAAGCCCTGTTGCGCTGGCAATTGCCGAATGGTGAGATGATCCGTCCGGATATCTTTATCAGCCACGCCGAATCTGAAGGGATCATTGTGCAGCTGACCCAGCATTTGCTGGATCTGATGGCGGAAGATATTCAGGGCTGGCAGGTTGAGCCCGGTTTCCATATTGGCCTGAACGTGGCGGCAGAACATTTGCAACATGCCGATTTCGTGCAGGACATTCAGCGCTTTGCCCGCCGCATTAAAGACAAACAGATGGTGGTGACGCTGGAGCTCACTGAGCGCAGCCTGATTGATGACGGCGAACTGGTGGCGCGTAAACTCCGCTACCTGCAGTCACACGGCATGAAAGTGGCGATTGATGACTTTGGTACCGGCCACTGCTCACTTTCTTATCTGCTAACCTTCCCGCTGGATTACCTGAAAATCGATCGCGGCTTTATTAACGCCATTGAAGGTCTGGAGGTAGAAACGCCGGTGCTGGATGCCATCATAAATCTGTGCCACAAACTCAAGCTGGATGTGCTCGGTGAAGGGGTGGAAACCTCGTTACAATATGACTACCTGCGGCAGCGTGGCGTGGTGCTAATTCAGGGCTACTATTATGCCCGTCCGATGGATAATGACCGGCTTCGCGCCTGGCTCAATGAGCAAGGGCGTCAGCCACTTCTCGTTGAGGAATCCCATGAGCCTGAATTGCGTCATTCTTGATGATTACCAAAACGTTGCCCTGTCGCTGGCCGATTGGGCATCGCTGCAACCGACTGTCCACACCACCGCACTGACCCGGCATTTTGACAATGAAGATGAGCGGGTGCGCCATATCGAACACGCCGATATCCTCGTTGTTATGCGCGAGCGCACACCTCTCACGGCTGAACTGATTGGTCGCTTGCCTAACCTGAAACTGGTGGTCACCTCCGGCATGCGTAATGCCTCGATTGATCTGCACGCCTGTGCCGAGCGCTATATCGCCGTGTGCGGCACCGCCAGCAGCAGCGCTGCACCGATGGAGCTCACCTGGGGTTTGCTGATTGGGCTGGCACGCCACATCAGGTTAGAAAATCAGGCAATGCGCAATAACGGGCCGTGGCAGCAAACGCTGGGGCTCGGTTTGCAGGGCAAAACGTTGGGCTTAGTGGGGCTGGGTAAAATCGGTGGCGAGATGGCCAAAGTGGCGCAGGCCTTTGGGATGCGCGTTTGCGCATGGAGTCAAAATCTCACCGACTCACGCGCGACCGAATGTGGCGCAGAACGGATGCCTTCGCTGCACGCCTTGATGCAAGCGAGCGATTTTGTCTCGGTGCACCTGGTGCTCAGCGAGCGCTCGCGCCACGTGATTGACCATGCTGCACTGGCGCAGATGAAGCCAGGCGCGCTGTTGATCAACACCTCACGCGCCGCACTTGTCGACCAGCAAGCGATGATTGCCGCGCTGCAATCCGGTCAATTGGCTGGGGCCGGAATCGATGTGTTCGAACAGGAACCGCTATCTGCTGACCACCCGTTGCGCCATCTGCCCAATGTGCTGGCCACGCCTCACCTTGGCTATGTCGCCGACAGCAATTACCGCACCTACTTCACGCAGGCAGTGGAAGATATTCAGGGATGGATAAGCGGCGCACCACTGCGATCGCTACTCTGAGCGACGGCGTTTTTCGGCGATACGCAGCGCCACTTCCAGTGTGTCATCCGCCAGCGTGACTGGCGGGCGCTGGCCATTCAGGCGCTGGTTAATACGTTCTAAGGTCGGCGTCAGCTGTCCCACCAACTGCTGATACTCATCAAGCTGGGTAATGGGTTGATTACGCGCGATACTGGTTTGCGTCAGGCGTTGCAGCTGCCGCAAACTCTCGGCCGCCTGGCTGGTGAGCAATCCCGCCTGCCGCCAGGTTTTCAGGCGTTTCAGCAGTTCATCAGGTTGTTGGGCCAGTAATGCCAATTGGGCATCGGCACGTTCACCGCAGTCGATCCAACCAATCGGTGCCACAGGATCGGTGAACGTTCGCCGTGCATCAGGCGCATAATTGATAAGATTCCTTTCTACACTGTCAATTTGCGACAGCCAGGGATTCTCAAACAATCGGGCGTTTTTTCTCGACATGAACACTCCACCTGAGCCAGGCGGCAGAGTATTACCGAATGATGACAGGCTGGCAAGCAAAGCTTACCGCTTCGCTTAATGATAAGAATTTCTTATTTATTGCGCAACAATCAGGTATAGCAATCAAGCCGCCACTTGTCAGAACAATGGATTAATCAATCAGCAATGCGCAGTTGATATCGCTGATAATCATCAAAATTTTCTCCGCGTTTTTTCAGAAAAAAAATAAATGACACCCTTTGCCACCCTTTTGATGCATTCCTGGCTGAAACGCACGCATTACGCGGCCTGACGCGCGATAACCAGGATTTTATAAGCTGCGTTTTCCCCATCATTCCGCCAGAGTTTTAGCCAAAAAATAGCCAGTTGCTGGCTGAAACATGACAAATATCACACAAAATCGGTATACTCTGTCGCGGGACGTAATCATTTCGCCCCTAATTATTACCGTTGCTACGCCGGATAAAGTCCTCTTTCACGGCTATGCTTAAATCTTCTCAACGCCGTGGACTGGCCACAAAATGTAGTCTGCAGCGTTGAGGAATTTTCGAATTCCAATACAGGGTTACATCATGAAACTACGTAGGAAGCGTGTAAAACCTATCGGACTGGATGACGTCACGATTATCGATGACGCCCGTTTACGTAAAGCCATTACCGCTGCGTCTCTGGGCAACGCGATGGAGTGGTTTGATTTCGGTGTTTATGGCTTTGTGGCGTATGCGCTGGGTAAGGTGTTCTTCCCGGATGCATCGCCTAGTGTGCAGATGATTGCTGCACTGGGTACCTTCTCTGTTCCCTTCCTGATTCGCCCACTGGGTGGACTATTCTTCGGTATGCTCGGCGACAAATACGGTCGTCAGAAAATCCTCTCTATTACCATTGTCATCATGTCGATCAGTACCTTCTGTATCGGCCTGATCCCCTCTTATGCCACCATCGGCATCTGGGCACCGATTCTGCTGCTGCTGGCGAAAATGGCGCAGGGCTTCTCAGTGGGCGGTGAATATACCGGTGCCTCGATCTTTGTCGCGGAATATTCGCCGGACCGTAAGCGTGGCTTTATGGGCAGCTGGCTCGACTTCGGCTCCATAGCCGGCTTCGTGCTGGGTGCGGGCGTCGTGGTGCTGATTTCCACCGTCATCGGTGAAGCGAAATTCCTTGAGTGGGGCTGGCGTCTGCCGTTCTTCCTCGCGCTACCGTTAGGGATCATCGGTCTGTATCTGCGTCACGCACTGGAAGAGACACCGGCGTTCCAGCAGCACGTTGATAAGCTGGAACAAGGCGATCGTGAAGGTCTGCGTGACGGCCCGAAAGTATCCTTCAAAGAGATCGCCACCAAGCACTGGAAAAGTCTGCTGGCCTGTATCGGTCTGGTGATTGCCACCAACGTGACCTACTACATGTTGCTGACCTACATGCCGAGCTACCTGTCGCATAACCTGCACTACTCGGAAGATCACGGCGTGCTGATCATTATCGCCATCATGATGGGTATGC
The DNA here is from genome assembly GCF_011752685.1 of Candidatus Pantoea communis. Classification (NCBI taxonomy): domain Bacteria; kingdom Pseudomonadati; phylum Pseudomonadota; class Gammaproteobacteria; order Enterobacterales; family Erwiniaceae; genus Pantoea; species Candidatus Pantoea communis. The sequence goes on along the minus strand of NZ_VWXC01000016.1, from coordinate 108,321 downwards.
TGTTTGTGCAGCCGGTGATGGGCATGTTGAGTGACCGCTTTGGCCGTCGCCCGTTTATCATCATCGGCAGTATCGCGCTGTTCGCCTTCTCGATTCCGGCATTTATGTTGATTAACAGCGGCGTGCTGGGGCTGATTTTTGCGGGTCTGCTGCTGCTGGCGGTGATCCTTAACGCCTTTACCGGCGTGATGGCTTCGTCGCTGCCGGCGATGTTCCCAACGCACATTCGTTACAGTGCGCTGGCCAGTGCCTTCAATATCTCGGTACTGATTGCCGGTTTAACCCCGACCTTCGCCGCGTGGTTGGTTGAAACAACCAACAATCTGTATATGCCGGCTTATTATCTGATGGTGGTCGCGGTGATTGGTTTGATCACGGGTATCTATATGAAAGAGACCGCCAACAAGCCGCTGCGCGGTGCCACACCGGCGGCGTCGGATATTGAAGAAGCGCGTGAAATCCTGCAGGAGCATCACGACAACATTGAGCAGAAAATCGAAGATATTGATGAAGAGATCGCTAAGCTCGAGGCGAAACGTAAAAACCTGGTGCAGCAGCACCCGGACATCAACGAGTAATCTTCCCCACTCCCGCCGCCCGGCGGGAGTTTTCGTTTCCGCACACAATCCTTCATCCCCGCTGGCGAAAAGGGGTAAACTGTTGTCACTTTTTTCACCAGCAAAAGTTGTACGAACATGTCTGAATTCAATCTTCTCCAACGTCCAAGAAGACTGCGCAAAAGCGCATCAATGCGTGAAATGTTCCAGGAATCCCACCTTCGTCTGAGCGATCTGGCCCTGCCAATCTTCGTTGAAGAAGGCGTGGACGATTACGTGCCGATTAACGCCATGCCGGGTGTGATGCGTATTCCTGAGAAACGTCTCGCCTATGAGATTGAGCGTATCGCCAAAGCCGGTATTCGCTCTGTGATGACCTTCGGTATCTCGCATCACACGGATGCAACCGGCAGCGATGCATGGAATGAGAATGGCCTGGTGGCGCGTATGTCGCGTATCTGCAAAGACACCGTGCCAGAAATGATCGTGATGTCCGATACCTGCTTCTGTGAATACACCAGCCACGGCCACTGTGGCGTGCTGTGCGATCACGGCGTGGATAACGACCAGACATTAATTAACCTCGGCAAACAAGCCGTGGTCGCCGCGCAAGCCGGTGCGGATTTTATCGCCCCTTCAGCGGCAATGGATGGCCAGGTGAAAGCCATTCGTCAGGCACTGGATGCCGCAGGCTTCACCGATACGGCCATCATGTCTTACTCCACCAAGTTCGCCTCTTCATTCTACGGTCCGTTCCGGGAAGCAGCAGGAACGGCATTAAAAGGCGATCGTAAAACTTATCAGATGAATCCGATGAACCGCCGTGAAGCGATTCGCGAGTCCCTGATTGATGAAGCCGAAGGGGCCGATTCACTGATGGTAAAACCGGCGGGTGCTTACCTCGATATTCTGCGTGATATCCGCGAACGCACTACTCTGCCGCTGGCTGCGTACCAGGTGAGTGGTGAATACGCGATGATCAAATTCGCCGCGCAGGCGGGTGCCATCGATGAACGTAATGTGGTTCTGGAAAGCCTTGGTGCGATTAAACGTGCCGGTGCTGACCTGATTTTCAGCTATTTTGCCCTTGATCTTGCCGAGCAAAAAGTGCTCTGATAATCGTTACGCTTAGCAATGGATATCGCACCGTTGCTAAGCGCTTTATGCCGTTATGGCAGCAAAACACCAGTGAAGTTGTACCCGAATAATTTAAAAGAAAGAGTAACGCGATGAAAGCACCTGCACTGCCTGCGGACGAGTCACGTCGTCTGGCCCAGTTACGTGCGCTCAACATTCTGCACACGCCTGCAGAAGAGCGTTTTGATCGTTTAACCCGCCTTGCTCGTCGTTTGTTCGGCGTGCCGGTTGCGCTGGTTAGCCTGCTGGAGGAGGACCACCAGTGGTTCAAATCTATCGCTGGCCAAAGCGCGGCGACCGCACCCCGTAATACGTCGTTCTGTGGCCACGCGGTCCTGCAAGACGATGTGATGGTGGTCGAAAACGCCCTTGAAGATGAGCGTTTCCACGATAATCCGTTAGTGAAAACCTCAGAGAATCCCGTGCGCTTTTACGCGGGTTGTCCGCTGCGTACGCCAGCGGGTGCCAAAGTGGGCACGCTCTGTATCGTCGACCACCATGCGCGCGAATTTAATGCGGATGACATGAATACGCTGCGCGATTTGGCCGCGATGGCCGAAGCAGAGTTGGTGGCGTTCCAGACAGCGACCTCGGATGAACTGACGCAAATCACCAACCGTCGCGGATTTATGACGCTGGGACAGCTCGCGCTGAATGAGTGCGAAGTCAGGCAACTCCCGGCCAGTCTGACCTTCCTCGACCTCGACCGTTTTAAAGCTATCAATGATACGCTCGGCCACCGCGAGGGGGATCGTGCATTGATGGATTTTGCGGATGCGATGAAAGTGAGTTTCCGCCACGCTGATATCTTTGCCCGCCTGGGCGGTGATGAGTTTGTGGTGCTGTTTAACGGCTTACAGCAGGCCGATGCCGAGGGCGTTTTGGCGCGCTTTGATCGTTTCCTGCAAAAGCAAACTCAGGATCTCGACCGCCGCTACGCACTGCACTTCTCATCAGGCATTGTGGAGTTTGATCCCGACCATCCGCTGTCGCTGGAACAGCTGCTGGAAGGCAGCGATGCGCGTATGTACGAAGCCAAAAACGGCAAAAAAAAGCAGGTACAGTAATGCCAGGGCGTGCAAAAGCACGCCCATTTGCCACCGCATCTTACAGTGGACGCGCCAGATCGCTAATCAGCGTCTGATTAAACTTCTGCGGCTCTTCCATCTGCGGCGCATGTCCCATACCTGGGAACTCAATTAAATGTGCCTCCGGAATCATCTTTGTCACCTGTTTGCCCAACACATTGTAATGACCTAACTGCGCTTTGACCGCAGCGGGAGCAATATCGCTGCCAATCGCGGTGGTATCGGCGGTTCCGATCATCAGCGTTGTCGGCACTTTCAGGTCTTTGAATTCGTAATAGACCGGCTGGGTGAAAATCATGTCGTAAATGAGCGCAGAGTTCCACGCCACCTTCTTATGGCCTGGCCCGCTGTTGAGGCCTGCCAGCATATCCACCCACTTGTCGTACTCCGGCTTCCACTGACCGCTGTAGTAAGTCGTCTGTTCATACTTTTTAATGCCCGCCGCACTGAGCTTTAGTTCGCGCTGATACCACTGGTCCACCGAGCGCCACGGTGCGCCTTTGGCTTTCCAATCCTCCAGGCCAATCGGGTTCACCAGCACCAGCTTCTGTGTCTGCTGTGGATACATCAGCGCATAGCGCGTCGCCAGCATGCCACCGGTTGAATGCCCGATAATCACCGCCTTAGCAACGCCAAGATGCGCTAACAGTTGATGGGTATTCAGCGCCAGTTGCTGGAAGCTGTATTGGTAATTGGCGGGTTTCGTCGAGCTGCAAAAGCCAATCTGGTCCGGCGCAATCACCCGATATCCCTGCTGGCTAAGCGCTTTGATGGTGTCTTCCCAGGTTGCACCACAAAAATTCTTACCATGCAGTAATACCACCGTTTGACCATTAGCCTGCTGCGCGGGTTTGACATCCATGTACCCCATGCTCAGCGGTTGCTGCTGTGAGGAGAAATTAAAGTGTTCAAGTGGGTAGGGATACTGAAAACCTTCCAACTGCTCGCCATACACATTGGCCGCTAACGCGGAGGGGGTGGGTAGCGCTGCCATCGCCGTCAAAATCACGGCAAGTGACTGTTTTAGCGGGAAACGAAAAGCCATGCGCACTGCTCCTGAGCTATGAAAAAACCATCAGTCTGGCACGTTAATCGCCAGTGCGTATTGATGAGGTGTGCCAGCGCCACGTTTTCTCATACTGTTAAGCTCGGCAAAGTGATGGAAAATTTGAGTTAAAAATAACGGGCGTAATTACGCTAAATATTCAACATCGATTCAACAAAAGCGGCCTTAATTTCACTAAAAGCAAGACCAGCCTTGATGACAAATAATAAAACAGCCAATTCCTTATGAAACTTTACGTTAATCGGATGAATGGAAAGATTAATTATTTTACACTGTGTCCAGTTAATGGAGGATCAAAAAGATGCCGCAAAAATACAACGAAGGGGTTATTGATTCGGTGACCAAATGGATTATGGACAATCTGGATCAGCGCTTAAGCATTGATGATATCGCCGTGAAATCGGGTTATTCTAAATGGTATTTGCAGAAATTATTTGCCCGCTATCATAATGAAACGCTGGCACGGTATATCCGTAAAAAGAAACTGGCATGCTGTGTCAGCGAGCTGAAATACAGCAACGCACCGATCATCAGTCTGGCCGTAAAATACCATTTTGAAAGCCAGCAATCGTTCACTCGCTCCTTTAAGCAAGTGATGGGTTGCACCCCACTCTACTGCCGTAAGCGTCAGCTGGGGAGCGAAGCCGAGCAGCAATTGAAAGAGAGCACTGATCCATGCGTGATTTGCCGTAAGCATGGATTTAACAGCAGTGAGAAAATGAAAGAAGTGAGAACGCCAGCGCTGCGCTCAGGTCAATTTCCCTCACGTATTGATTGTGTGATGCGTTAATAATTCGCGTAACTATTTTTCTTTGCAGGATTTGCATAACAACGGATGGTTCGCCATCCGTTGTTAAGAATAGCCCTCATTGGCCACGCTGAAATACTCTTCTCATCAGATAGCCTGTCAAAATGATCCGGGAATAATTTTATCCGCCCTATTTTCAATGCATTCTTATCAATAGGTTGATTTACAAACCATTAATTCACACCCGACCACGAAATGTTTTCCGGTATTGTAACGGAGACGTATTCAAATTCTTTTTAAAATGTCGCCTTAACATTAATGGCGAAGAGAATCCGGCTTTTTCTGCGATCAGCTCAATCGGCTGGTCGGTTTTTTCCAAAAATCGCTGCGCCAATGCCAGACGCTGATTCACTAACCAATCACTGAAACAGCTGCCAGTGGTTTGGTTAAAACGGCGCGTAAAACTGCGGCGACTCATCAACGCTCTCTCCGCCAACTGATCCAGCGTGAGGGCCTGCTGCAAATTTTCGGTGGCCCAACTGAGCGCCGACATAAATCGATCGTTGCCCGCCGAGTGATAGACCGGCTGCTCAATATATTGTGCCTGGCCGCCCTGCCGATGCGGCGGTACCACCAGCATGCGCGCCACACTGTTGGCCACATCCACTCCACACTGTTCACGCACCAGATGCAGGCAGCAATCGATACTCGCTGCAGTGCCCGCCGAGGTCACAATCTGCCCTTCGTCGATATACAACACGTCACGGTCAATCGTCACATCGGGGTAAAGCCGTTCAAAATCACTCATCCAACGCCAGTGTGTCGTGGCGCGCTGCTGATGCAGCAAGCCAGCGGCTCCGAGCACAAAGGCGCCAAGACACAAGCCAACAATCTGAGCCCCACGCTGGGCAGCCTGCTGTAACGCCTGCAACAACGCGGGCGGTGGCGCAACGGCAGGATCGCTCCAGCTGGGCACTACCACCATATCCGCTTCGGCCAGCATAGCCAGTTCATGCTCCGCGACAATCGAAAAACCGCTGTTGGTGCGAAGCGGACCGGCGTGGGTGGCACAGATCATTAATTGGTAGCAAGCTCGGCCATCTTCGCGTTCCGCCTTCTCAAACACCGCACAGGGAACGGAAAGATGAAACGGGATGATGTCGTCAAACACCACAATACCGACCTTAATGGGCGCATCCAGGTGCGCCATTTTTGGCGCAAAGTGAACGTTATTTGTCATGCGCAGTACTCCTTCACTTTCGGCACAATCGCCATACTGCTGTGCATCGGAAGTCACCCTGACTTCCCAATTAAAGAGATGATTAGTGATGAAAAACCTTTTTGCTTCAGGCACCTTAGCATTAGCGATGGCAATTTCAGGCAGCGCTATTGCCGAAGAACACAAAGCTGAAAATGCACCGACCATTCGTACCATGAGCGGTGCCACAGCCACCACCCAGCTGACGGCCAATCAAACCGCGGTCATCGTGATTGATATTCAGAACGAATACTTCGCTGGCGGCAAAATGCCCATTCCAGACGGTATGAAAGCACTGCAAAACAGTAAGCGCCTGGTTGAGTTTGCACACAAGCATGGCATGCCGGTGTTCTTCGTCCGCCATGAAGGCGCGGCAGATGGCCCGCTGTTCGCCAAAGGCAGCCGCTTCGCTGAATTCCATAAGGATTTGCAGCCGGGCAAAAATGATCGTGTCATTACCAAAGCCACACCGAGTTCTTTCGTGGGAACCGATTTGAAACAACAACTCGACAGTCTGGGCATCAAGCAGTTAATTGTCACCGGTCTAATGACCCATATGTGCGTGTCGTCCACCGCACGTGATGCCGTACCGCTTGGCTACTCGGTCATTATCCCGGAAGATGCCACCGCCACGCGCGATCTGGCGACCTGGGATAACAAGGTAGTCGATCACAAGGTGCTGCAGCAGAGCGCATTGACAGGCGTTGCTGATGTGTTTGCCGAGATCAAAACCACCGACGCGGTATTAGCGCTGCCCGTGCATTAATCACTGCACTGCTTTACCCGGTAATAACTTTTCAGACATCACCTTGCGGCAGGACAGACTCTCCTGCCGCGCCTGCTGTTGCTGCTCCGCTGACAAATCCTGCCACACGCTTTGCAGATGTTCTGCCAGACCTGACTGGAAATGAATTTTCTGCAGCGCATAGTCCGAGTTGCTGCCTTCAATAATCTGTTGCATCGCCTGGGGTGAGTTGTCGCGCCCATCATGGGTCAAGGTGCAGAACATGGCGATGTAATAGCCTTTGTCTTCATCGCTATAGTGCGGCATCAGCCACCAGACAGCCGCGCTGATGACGATAAGCACGGGCAGAAGGAATTTAAGTTTGAACATGGAATCATAGGCCTGTTTGAAAAAACGCGGCGATTTTAACAGATTCATCGGTTAACAGCCCTTAAACACCCACGGCAACGGTACGGCAAGTGAACGCCGCCTGCGTATTCTCTTAAAGTAACGTTTTCAGAGTTTATTTATTGAGCAGTTCGGCGCTGTTTGTTAATTTTGAGCCACTTTTCGCGCCATTCGCGCTTCATCGTGCCCGCTGTCACAGGGCCGGTTTTTCGCCCTAAAGCGGCAGAAGCTGGGATAGCGGCCGACAGGGTTACAGGAATGATCATGTCCAACCATAAGCTTAAAATGCATTTGATTTCGCTGGCGTTGCTGGCGGAAAAAAAGCTGACCACACGCAAACGCCTTCCCGCCTATCACGCCGCAGCCGAACAGGATATTAACCTGCAGGGTCGTGCTAATCCGCCTGCGCCCATTCCGCGTCAGGTTTGGATGTACTGGGAAAGTGAAAAGCTCCCGGCTGAAGTCCAGATTTTTGTCGATAAGATTGCCCGTGAAAACCCTGGCTATGCGTTGACGGTAATCAACAATCTCAATCTGCATGACTATTTACCAGACCTGAAGTTTGTCCACGCGGGGATGCGGGCTTCGCACAAAAGCGATGTGATTCGCCTGGAGCTGCTGCATCGTTATGGCGGAATCTGGATGGATGCCACCATTATCCTCAATCGCAGCCTCGATGAGCTGTTAGCGGTGAATGCGGATGAGCGTTATGACCTGGTGGCTTTTTACCGCGAGGAATCCACCCGCGATCGCGCTTATCCGGTTATGGAATCCTGGTTTCTCGCCGCGCCGAAAAACAATGCCTTTATCGGCCGCTGGCTGCACTGCTTCCGTCCGATTGTGGAGTTAGGCTCTGAAGCCTTCTTCCAGCAATTATTGGCGCTACCGAACTACGACACGATTCTGCAGGGCATCAAGACGCCGGATTATCTGGTGGTGTATATCGCTCAGCAGCAGGCGCTGCGGGAAGAGAATCACTACAACTTCTACTTACGCAAAGCGGAAGCCGGTGCGTTATTGTATCAAACGCTGAGCGGCTGGCGTCCGGTGAAGCTGAGCCGCATGCTGATGGTGGACGCTTTACCGGAGGTGTTGCCACCGGTGTATAAGCTCACCAGCTTTGACCGCAAATATATCGCAACGCATCTGAAGTATGGCGTGGTCAACAGCGATAGCCTGCTGGGGCAAGTATTGCTGCACGACCAGCCGAAAAACCTGACACCTGCAGTGACGCCGTTACGCAGAGCCAGGCATTAGCGCTGCAACCTCAGCATAAAGCTGAACCTCGTACACTGGCGTCGCCTTTGATGGCGACGTGATAACTCACAGCGCCTGCGCACACGCCCAGGCTGAACTCCACGCCCACTGGAAGTTGTATCCGCCGAGCCAGCCGGTGACATCCACCACTTCACCAATAAAGTACAAACCGGGCACATCGCGCGCTTCCATGGTTTTGGAGGAGAGTTGCGTGGTATCGACGCCGCCCATCGTCACTTCGGCAGTGCGATAACCTTCGGTGCCATTCGGCTGCACGCGCCACTGATGCAACGTGATGACCAACTCCGCCTGCTGCTTGCTGTTGAGCTGCTTCAGCGTCACATCCGGGATCTGCTTCAGCTCCTGCAACACTTCCACCAGACGCTTCGGCAGGATTTTCGCCAGGCTGTTTTTTAGGCTGAGATTCGGATGCGCCTCGCGCTGCACGTTGATGAATTCTTCCAGCGAGGTTTCCGGCGACAGGTTAATGGTGACAAACTCACCCGGCTGCCAGTAGCTGGAGATTTGCAATACCGCCGGACCCGACAAACCGCGATGGGTAAACAGCATCGCTTCTTTAAACAGCGTGCCATCCTGCGCGGTGATGGTGGTGGGCAATGACACACCCGATAAGGTATGCAGCTGCTCAAGCAGTGGCTTATGCAGCGTAAACGGCACCAGGGCTGCGCGCGTCGGGAACACTTTCAAACCAAACTGCTCGGCCACTTTGTACCCGAATGGTGTCACGCCCAGACCCGGCATCGATAAGCCACCGCTGGCGATCACCAATTTCTCAGCCTGCACCTCGGAGCCATTCAGTTGCAGCCTGTAGCCGTTTTCATCGCGCGTCACGCTCAGCACTTCACTGCGCAAGCGCAACATAACCTGCCCGTCTTCGCACTCTTTTAACAGCAAATCCACGATCTGCTGCGCCGAATCATCGCAGAACAACTGGCCGAGGGTTTTCTCGTGATACGCAATCTTGTGGCGATTCACCAGATCGATGAAGTCCCACTGGGTGTAACGCGCCAATGCCGACTTACTGAAATGCGGGTTGTGCGAGAGATAGGCGGCCGGTTCGGTGTACATATTGGTGAAGTTACAGCGGCCACCACCGGACATCAGGATTTTACGTCCCGCCTTTTTGCCGTTATCCAGCAACAGCACCCGACGACCCAACTGCCCTGCCTGCGCCGCACAGAACATGCCGGCAGCGCCTGCACCTATTACGATAACGTCAAACTTGTCCACAGTGCTTAATCCACATAATTGAAAGGCGGTGATTGTAGAGATCTGCGGCATTTCGCGCCAGCGTCAAAAAAATGCCGTAAATGTGTCATATTGTAACTCGCTTATTTTTCAGTCTTTTTACCTTGTCTGATGGGGTTTGTGGCAATTTTAAGACAAAAAAGGACTATATTTTCCTTTCACATCATGCGGGTTGTCGCCGATAATGCGCCGCGTTCATGTCCTCCAAAAAATGGCGTAACGTTTATGCTACATCTGTTCGCTGGTCTTGACCTCAGTACCGGCCTGTTTTTGGTTATCGCTCTGCTGTTCGTATTGTTCTATGAGGCAATCAACGGTTTCCACGACACTGCTAACGCAGTCGCTACCGTCATCTATACCCGCGCGATGCGGGCGCAATTGGCGGTTGTGATGGCGGGTGTTTTCAACTTCTTAGGCGTTTTGCTGGGCGGCTTGAGCGTGGCTTATGCCATCGTGCATATGCTGCCAACTGATTTACTGCTGAATGTGGGTTCCGCTCACGGCCTGGCCATGGTGTTCTCCATGCTGCTGGCGGCCATCATCTGGAACCTCGGCACCTGGTATCTGGGTTTGCCGGCATCCAGTTCTCACACCTTGATCGGCGCGATTATCGGCATTGGTCTCACCAATGCGCTGATGACCGGCACCTCGGTGGTTGATGCCCTCAACCTGCCGAAAGTCATTAATATCTTCCTGTCACTGATCCTGTCGCCGATTGTCGGCCTGGTGATTGCGGGCTCGCTGATTTTCATCCTGCGTCGTTACTGGAGCGGAACCCCTAAACGTTCGCGCATCCACATGACGCCCGCTGACCGTGAAAAGATCGATGGCAAGAAGAAGCCACCGTTCTGGACGCGTATTGCCTTGATCGTTTCGGCGATTGGCGTGAGCTACTCCCACGGTGCGAACGATGGTCAGAAAGGCATTGGCCTGATTATGTTAGTGCTAATCGGTGTTGCGCCTGCGGGTTTCGTGGTCAACATGAATGCCTCAGGTTATGACATCACGCGAACTCGCGATGCGGTCAATCACCTGGAACAGTACTATCAGCAGCACAGCGATTCACTCACGCATATCATCCAGATGGCACCACCTGTTGTGCCTGCACCGGAAGAAGCGGTGGGCGGTCCTCACGAGTTCCATTGCGACAGCAGCCGTGCGCTGCAAGCCATTGACCGTGCTCAGGTGCTGCTAACTAATCTGAATAGCTATGACCAACTGACGGTTGATCAACGCAGCCAGATGCGTCGCCTGCTGATGTGCGTCTCGGACACGGCCGATAAAGCCGCGAAGCTGCCAGAGACCACCCCGGACGATAAGCGCTTCCTTAACAAGTTGAAGGGCGATTTGCTGGGCACCGTCGAGTACGCGCCGATCTGGATCATCATGGCGGTGGCGTTAGCGCTGGGCATTGGTACCATGATTGGCTGGCGTCGCGTGGCGACCACCATCGGTGAGAAAATCGGTAAGAAAGGCATGACTTATGCGCAAGGCATGTCAGCGCAGGTCACTGCGGCTGTGTCGATTGGTATCGCGAGCTATACCGGAATGCCGGTTTCGACCACGCATATTCTGTCATCATCCGTTGCCGGTACCATGCTGGTGGATGGCGGTGGATTACAGAGCCGTACGATCAAAAACATCGCCATGGCGTGGGTGTTCACCCTGCCGGTCTGTATTGTGCTGTCAGGTTCGCTCTACTGGATCGCGCTGAAAATTATCTAAGCCTTTAACGGCAAACAAGAGGGCGACTGTTCAACACAGATCGCCCTTTTTTATTGCCGCTATTTAATGCCAGATCGCCAGGCCAACCAGACTCACCACCACCAAAAAACAGAGCCCGCTGGTCAGGACAAACTGCCTGCGTACGCGCTCGCAGCGGCGAATAAATTCGTCGTCGTGATGATCGCGATAGCGTTTATCCCAGATATAACGCACCAGTCGCACCTGCTTGCTCGGCTGACCATGAGACGTGAAGAAACCTGCCCCATCCACATATTGATACAGCAGCGGATCGCAACCGCGCAGCACAGCCAATAGCGAGCGCAAAGAAGAGAAGTAGCGCGCCATATTCACCAGACAAACCACACACAGAGCCCAAAAAAGCGCGATAGTGCTGATCATGTTCCCCTCCCAGCTGGAGCCGCAATGACGTCGAAGGCAGCGGGGAAATGCTGTAGACGCCCCACGGGAAATTAACCAGCCACAGATGAATCGAATTGCATTGTTGTTATGCGAACCCGAGCGCGTTACCCAGACGGCAGTGGCACTCATTTTCAGTGTAGGAGATCTGTTCAATTTTTTTCCAGCGATGATTTTCGTTCACCGCGAGTGAAAATTGCGATAGCGCTTGATCTTCCTCACAAGCGAGCCGTGGATTGCAGCATTTGTTAACAACTCTGGCTATACTCAGGTCATAACAACAGAACGCCTGCAGGGCATAAATTGTGGTTGGTGGCGCTTCATCGCTGTTTCGCGCAAAGGATTTCGCTCGCCGAGCGGCGGGAATTCAGGTAGCCCCAGAATCTTGAGAAGGAGTTTTATCATGGCTTATAAACACATCCTGATTGCAGTAGACCTTTCCCCGGAAAGCCAGTTGCTGGTTGATAAAGCCGTTTCACTGGCCCGTCCTTATGATGCAAAAATCTCGCTGATCCACGTTGATGTGAATTACTCAGACCTTTACACCGGGCTGATTGACGTCAATCTGGGCGACATGCAGAAACGCATTTCTGAGGAGACGCACACCGCGCTGAAAGAACTTTCTACCAACGCCGGTTATCCGATCAGTGAAACCCTGAGCGGCAGCGGCGATCTCGGCCAGGTGCTGGTGGATGCGATTAAGAAATACGATGTGGATTTGGTGGTCTGTGGTCACCACCAGGATTTCTGGAGCAAGCTGATGTCATCAGCGCGCCAGCTGATCAACACCGTGCATATCGATATGCTGATTGTGCCGCTGCGTGACGAAGAAGACGAATAAAAACAGGGCCAGTCATGGCCCTGTTTTTTTGGTCGCGGCGTAATACATCGCGCGTCTTTAAACCCCGCGCGATAAATTACGCCGCAACGCCATCATGCAGAATCATACCAATGGCGGATAAATATCAAAGCGATGGCTTTTGGTGACCACGGCCGATTGGGTTGCAACGCCCGCTAACGGCGGCGCGTAATCCGGGCGTTTCACCACAATGCGCTTCTTCGCCAGACGACGAGCGGGTTCCAGCAGCGCATCGGCATCCTCATCGGGTCCCACCAGCGACTGAAACACCCGCATCTCCTTCTTCACCATCGCGCTCTTTTGACGATGGGGATACATCGGATCGAGATACACCACATCTGGCGCGGGCGTGATATCACTCAACGCCTGCTGACTCACCACATGCAGCAGCGTCAGACGTTCGCGCAGCCAGCCGCCAATCTCCGCATCTTCATAGCCACGACGTAAGCCATCATCGAGCAGAGCCGCAACCACCGGATGGCGTTCCAGCATGCGCACCCGGCAACCCAGCGCCGCCAGCACAAAGGCATCGCGCCCCAATCCTGCCGTTGCGTCGATCACGTCCGGCAAATAGCCACCTTTGATGCCCACCGCTTTCGCCACCGCCTCGCCGCGCCCACCGCCAAACTTGCGGCGATGCGCCATAGCTCCGGTGACAAAATCCACAAAGATGCCACCCAGTTTAGGCTCATCCAGTTTGCGCAGCTCAAGGCGCTCCGGCGTCAGCACCAGGGCCATTACGGCCTGATCGTCATGCTGTAAGCCCCAGCGCTGCGCCAGATGTAATAAGGCGCCGTCTCCGGCGCCTGATTCATCGATTAAACCGATTTTCACAAGCAGGCTTATCCCTGAATTCCGTAGTGTTCCAGCATCGCATCCAGCTGTGGTTCACGGCCACGGAAGCGTTTGAACAGCTCCATTGGCTCTTCGGAACCGCCGCGCGTCAGGATGTTGTCGAGGAACGACTGGCCGGTTTCACGGTTGAAGATGCCCTCTTCTTCGAAGCGCGAATAGGCATCCGCCGCCAGCACGTCGGCCCACAGATAGCTGTAGTAACCTGCGGCATAACCGCCGGCGAAGACGTGGCTAAACGCATGCGGGAAGCGGCCCCACTCCGGGCTTGGCACCACGGCAACCTGTTTCTTCACTTCACGCAGGGTTTCGAGGATTTGCGCACCTTTTTCCGGATTGAACTCGGTATGCATACGGAAATCGAACAGGCCGAACTCCAGCTGACGCAGGATAAACAGCGCCGCCTGATAGTTCTTCGCCGCCAGCATCTTATCCAGCAGGTCTTTCGGCAGCGGTTCGCCGGTCTCGTAGTGGCCGGAGATAAACGCCAGCGCGTCCGGCTCCCAGCACCAGTTTTCCATAAACTGGCTTGGCAGCTCGACTGCATCCCACGGTACACCGCTAATACCCGACACGCCCGGCGCTTCGATGCGCGTCAGCATGTGGTGCAGGCCGTGACCAAACTCATGGAACAGGGTGGTGACTTCATCGTGGGTAAACAGCGCGGGTTTGCCCTGTACCGGACGGTTGAAGTTACAGGTCAGGTACGCCACCGGCTTCTGCAGACTGCCATCGGCTTTACGCATCTGACCCACGCAATCGTCCATCCACGCCCCGCCACGCTTGTGTTCACGCGCATACAGATCGAGGTAGAAGCTGCCGCGCAGCTCGCCGCTTTCATCGAACAGGTCGAAGAAGCGCACATCTGGATGGTACACATCCACGTCTTTACGCTCTTTGGCGGTGATGCCGTAAATGCGTTTCACCACTTCAAACAGGCCGCTCACCGCACGCTCTTCCGGGAAGTACGGACGCAGTTGCTCATCGCTGATGGTGTAGAGATGCTGTTTCTGCTTCTCGCCGTAGTAAGTGAGATCCCACGGATTCATCTCGTCAACGCCACACTCTTTTTTGGCGAAGGCGCGCAGCTGAGCTAACTCTTTCTCACCCTGCGGACGCGCACGTTTGGCGAGGTCGGTCAGGAAGTCGATCACCTGAGCCGGGTTCTCAGCCATCTTGGTCGCCAGTGATTTGTGCGCGAAGGAGTCAAAGCCCAGCAGCTGTGCCAGCTCGTGACGCAGCGCCAGCTCTTCGGCCATGATCGGGCCGTTATCCCATTTACCGGCATTCGGGCCCTGCTCAGAGGCACGCGTTGAATAGGCGCGGTACATCTCTTCGCGCAGCGCGGCGTTATCGCAATAGGTCATGACTGGCAGATAGCTTGGGATATCCAGCGTCAGCAGCCAGCCTTCTTGTTCTTTAGCTTCGGCCTGCGCTTTAGCCGCAGCCAGCGCGCTTTCTGGCATGCCCGCCAGATCGGCTTCATCGGTGATCAACTTGCTCCAGCCCATGGTGGCGTCGAGCACGTTGTTGCTGTAGGTGGAACCCAGCTCAGACAGGCGCGCGGCGATTTCGCCGTAGCGTTTCTGCTTCTCTTTATCGAGACCGATACCTGAGAGTTCGAAATCACGCAGTGCGTTATCCACCGCTTTCTTCTGTGCGATATCCAGCGCGGCATAGCTGTCGCCCTGTTTCAGATCGCGATAAGCCTGATACAGGCCTTCGTTCTGTCCCACCCAGGTGCTGTATTCTGACAGCAGCGGCAGCGTCTGCTCATAAGCTTCACGCAGTTCCGGGCTGTTCTTCACCGAATTCAGGTGGCTCACCGGCGAGAAAATACGGCTCAGACGGTCATCCACTTCTGCCAGTGGCTGCACTAAATTGTCCCAAGTGTAAGGTGCACCCTGTGCTACAACGCGTTCAACTTCAGCGCGGCAGTTGTTCAGCGCTTCAGTCACAGCAGGAACCACGTGCTCAGGCTTGATCGCGGAAAACGGGGGTAGCGTGTAAGGGGTGAGTAACGGATTGGTCATAAGCGCAGTCCTTTCTTCATGGAGTGGGGGTGGCGCGCAATGGCGCGACGCAATCTTTCTAACATGCGGTCAGTTAACGTGAAAATCAATGCTACTGAGAATGGACCCGTAAAGAAAAAAGCGCGAGCGCCGAAACGTCAGCAATTTTTACGCAGCGCGGCTATAATCGCGCCACACACGATGTTTTTATCTCCTTTGATCCAACCGCGGACCCCTCTTTTTTATGCTGAGTTATCGCCACAGTTTTCATGCCGGCAACCATGCCGACGTGCTCAAACATACCGTTGAAAGCCTGATCCTCACCGCCCTGATGGAGAAGGAAAAACCGTTTCTCTATCTGGACACGCACGCCGGTGCCGGACGTTACCAGCTGAGCGGAGAGCACGCCGAGCGTACCGGTGAATATCTGGAAGGCATTGCGCGCATCTGGCAGCAGCCGGACGCGCCAGAACTGCTGAAGCCTTATCTGACGGCCGTTCGCAACCTCAACCCGCATGGCACCTTGCGCTACTATCCAGGCTCGCCGCTGATCGCCCGCTATCTGCTGCGTGAAGAGGACAAGCTGGAGCTGACCGAGCTGCACTCCAGCGACTATCCGCTGCTACGTTCCGAATTCAGCAAAGATGCCCGTGCACGCGTAGCGCGTGGCGACGGCTATCAGCAGTTAAAAGCCAAACTGCCTCCGCTGAGCCGTCGTGGTCTGATTCTGATCGATCCGCCGTACGAAATGAAAAGCGATTATCAGGATGTGGTGAAAGGCATTCAGGAAGGCTACAAACGCTTTGCTACCGGTGTGTATGCGCTGTGGTATCCGGTGGTGCTGCGCCAGCAAATCAAACACATGATTAAAGACCTGGAAGCCAGCAACATCCGCAACATCTTGCAGATCGAACTGGCCGTGCGCCCGGATAGCGATCAACGCGGCATGACTGCCTCCGGCATGATCGTGATTAACCCGCCGTGGAAGCTGAAAGCGCAGATGGAAGAGCTGCTGCCGTGGCTGCATCAGAAGCTGGTGCCGGCGGGTACCGGTCACTACAGCGTGACGCAGATCGTTCCAGAATAACGGGCTTATAGGGTGTGGTTCCTGAGCCGCCCCTTGCCGTTGCCCTTCTAAGGACACTTTTTATGTGGATCATTCTGGCTGGCGCACTCACTGTGCTGTCACCTGCCAAACGCCTTGCCGTACTTCTGCTGTTATTGGCGACGATAATGGGCCTGTTCCAGGATGTGCTGGACTGGCCTGCTCTCGCCATTTTAGGTGCCATCGCTTTGCTGGCGTGGGTGCGGGTGGAAAATCCCACCAACCGTGCCGTGTTGCTGATCAGCGAAGCGCTGCTGGTGTTGATCGCCGGTGGCCTGTTCCTGCATCTGCTGCCTGGCTTTAACAACCCGCGTCAGATCGAGGAGATGCAGGTTGGCCCCAACAGTGTGCCGTTCAGCTTTTACTACAACTTTGATAAAGCGCTGATTCCCTTTGTGCTGCTGGCTGCCTTGCCCACGCTGTTCCGTACGCAGAAGTTTCCTGCGCCGCACAAGATTCTGTGGCTGCTGTTACTGGCGGCGATCCCGCTGCTGCTGTACGTCGCGATGCTGCTGGGTGGATTGGCGATTGAGCCACACTGGCCGGACTGGCTCGGCAGCTTTATGCTGGCAAATCTGTTCTTTGTTTCGCTGGCCGAAGAAGCGTTCTTCCGTGGCTATGTGCAACAGCGCCTGCGCCAGAAAATCGGTGGCGTAGCGGCACTGTTGCTCACCGCACTGCTGTTTGGTCTGGCGCACTTCCCTGGCGGCATGATGCTGGTGGTCTTCGCCACTCTGGCCGGGTTAATTTACGGCCTGGCGTGGCACTGGAGCGGGCGTGTGTGGGTCGCCACCGGCGTCCATTTCCTGTTCAACATGACGCATCTGCTGTTCTTTACCTATCCGGCGTTACAGCACTAAATTTCGAACACCGCGAAATCCCGTGCCAGCTCGGTCGCTGCAAACACCGACTGGCACTCCGCCAGCAGTCTCTCTCGATCACTCGACAAATAACGCGAACTGAAGTGCGTGGCGATCATGCGTTTTGCACCTGCCAGTTTTGCTACCTCGGCCGCCTGAATCGTCGTGGAGTGGCCGCGACCATTGGCTTTTTCGGCCATTGCGGCTTCCAGCGTGGTTTCATGCACCATCACATCCGCATCAGCCGCCAGCTCAAGTGCCACTTCGGTCGGGCCGGTATCACCGAATATCGCCACCACTTTGCCTCTGGTCGCCGGGCCGAGATACGCCGCGCCGTTAATTTCGCGCCCATCCTCCAACCGGATGCGTTTACCCTCTTTCAAATCCTGATACCACGGCCCACGCGGCACCCCTTCCGCTTTCAGGCGCGGCGCATCGAGGAAGCCCGGTTTATCATGCTGTTCAATGCGATAGCCATAGCACTCCACCACATGATTCATCGGATAGGCGATGACGCGGAACGCACCATCATCCAGCACTTCGCCCGCTTCAATTTCGACGATCTCCAGCGGGAAGCCGGTGTAAGAACCACTGAGACTGAGCGCCGTCTCGACAAACTGTTTGATGCCTTTTGGACCGTAAATGGTCATCGGCTCCAGCAGCCCGGCCATCGAACGGCTGGTGAGCAAGCCCGGCAAGCCAAAGATGTGGTCACCGTGCAGGTGGGTAATAAAGATTTTTTCCAGCTTGCTCGGCTTGAGCGCGGAGCGCATAAACTGATGCTGCGTCGCTTCACCGCAGTCGAACAGCCAGGTGTCGCCCCGTTTCGACAGCGTCAGTGCAATCGCCGTGACGTTACGTTGCAGGCTCGGCGCACCCGCGCCAGTGCCGAGAAAAGTCAGATGCATAATGTCTTCCATGTAAGCGGAACCTGGATTTAACCCTATCACAAACATAGGCTGAACCTTTGCGCCTCTTGCGCAAGCAGCGTTACACTCTATGCCAATTTTCTTCCAACAGATGGACACAACGGATGACCAGACATTTTGACTACCTCGCCATCGGCGGCGGCAGCGGCGGTATCGCCTCAATTAACCGTGCCGCGATGCATGGCCAGAAGTGCGCGCTGATTGAAGCCAAAGAGCTGGGCGGCACCTGTGTCAACGTCGGCTGCGTACCGAAAAAAGTGATGTGGCATGCGGCACAGATTGCCGAAGCTATCCACCTGTACGGCCCGGACTACGGTTTCGATACTACCGTGAATCATTTTGACTGGTCAGTGCTGGTGAAAAACCGCAGCGCCTATATCGATCGCATCCATACCTCTTACGACAACGTGTTAGGTAAAAACAACGTGGAAGTGATCAAGGGCTTCGCCCGCTTTATCGATGCCAACACCGTGGAAGTGAACGGCGAGACCATCACGGCCGATCACATCCTGATCGCCACAGGCGGTCGTCCAAGCCATCCAAAAGTGCCTGGCGCGGAATACGGCATCGACTCTGACGGTTTCTTTGAGCTGGATGCGCTGCCGAAGCGTGTCGCGGTGGTCGGCGCAGGGTATATCGCGGTGGAACTGGCCGGTGTGGTCAACGCACTGGGCGCCGAAACCCATCTGTTTGTGCGTAAGCATGCGCCACTGCGCAGTTTCGATCCGCTGATTGTCGATACGCTGGTGGAAGTGATGCAGGCCGAAGGCCCAACGCTGCATACCGAGTCGATCCCGAAAGCGGTGATCAAGAACGCCGACGGCAGCCTGACGCTGCAGCTGGAAAATGGCCATGAGCAAACCGTCGATTGCCTGGTATGGGCGATTGGTCGCGAACCGGCTACCGATAATCTTAACCTCTCCGTGACCGGCGTGGCGCTGAACGAGAAAGGCTATATCAACGTTGATAAGTTCCAGAACACCAACGTGAAAGGCATCTATGCGGTGGGCGATAACACCGGCGCGGTGGAACTGACCCCCGTCGCCGTCGCTGCCGGTCGTCGCCTCTCCGAGCGTCTGTTCAACAACAAACCCGACGAGCACCTGGATTACAGCAATGTGCCGACCGTGGTATTCAGCCATCCACCGATTGGTACCGTTGGTTTGACCGAACCGCAGGCGCGCGAGCAGTACGGCGACGACCAGGTGAAAGTGTATAAATCTTCCTTCACCGCGATGTACACCGCCGTCACCCAGCATCGCCAGCCGTGCCGCATGAAGCTGGTGTGTGTTGGCCCGGAAGAGAAGATTGTCGGCATTCACGGTATCGGTAACGGTATGGATGAGATGCTGCAAGGCTTCGCTGTGGCACTGAAGATGGGCGCTACCAAGAAAGATTTCGACAACACCGTGGCGATTCATCCGACGGCGGCGGAAGAGTTTGTCACCATGCGTTGATCAATGGGGCGGCATTTGCCGCCCTTTTTACTGCATCAGCAACACCGGCACTTCCACCACCGCCACGTCCTGCTCACCGCTCTCCATCAGGCGGAACACCGTTTCCATCATGCCTGCCACATCCTGTTTCACCATGCTGATGTCTTTACACAACAGCGCGACGAACGGGTCCCAGTCGAAACAGCCAATCGCCGGGTGTTTATCATCGGATAACAGATCCTCAGCACGCAGAAACTGCACCACCCCTTCCAGCGAAATGGTCGAATTCACAAACAGGCCAAATTGCCCCGTTACATACTGCTGAAAGTGATTTTTCAACGCCGTTTGCGCTTTTTCTGGCTCGTAGCCACACAGCAGCAGATTTTCCTCCGGCACAGAAATGCCTCGTTCCTGATGTGCCGCCAAAAAGCCGCACAGGCGCTCTTTACTGTTGTGATCGCTGGCACGCCCTCCGATAAAAATCAGCGGCTGCGGGCACTTCTCCAGCAGGCTACGCGTCAGGCTCAATGCGCCATTGAAGTTATCCGAAATCACTGAAGGCGCCAGCGAACCGGGCAGATCAAGATTCAGCGAGGGAACGCCCGCGGCCTGACAAAGTGCAGTGATACGATCTGGATCGGTGGCTCCGGTCACCACCATGTAATCCACCTGCCAGGAGAGCATGGTGCGCGCCGCTTCGAGTTCCAAATCAGGATCGCGCTGCGTGCAGGTAATGACCGGGAACAGGCCACGATCGCGCGCCATCTGCTCAAAACTTTCCACGATTGAGCCAAAATAACGGTTGTCGTATTTAGGCACGATCATACCGATGGTTTTCGAGCGCGTGGTTCGCAGCATGCTGGCCTGTCGATTCAGCGCATAACCCTGCTCTTGCGCAATCCGGCTCACCTTCTCAGCAGTGCTGGCACTGATGCGCCGCTTCTTCCAGTTGCCGCTTAAAATCGCGCTCACCGCGCTTGCCGAAACTTCCGTGAGTTCCGCGAGGTCATAAATGGTGGTTTTCTTGTTTTTGCCGATCCCCGTCACAGAACCCATCCCTTTATTGCTCTTTTTGTTGCTGGTTAAAAGTCGGGGTGATAGTTGTGCTTCATCGATTGAGCACCACCTAAAACGCCATTGATAAAGGATTATAAGATGAACACGAACCTCTTCTCCATGCATAACCCACTCAACGGAAAAGTTGCCGCCATTACTGGCGCTGCCTCCGGTATCGGTCTGGAATGCAGCAAAGTGCTGCTGCAGGCCGGGGCTAAAGTCGTCCTGATCGATCGCGATGGCGACAAGTTGCAGCAGCTGGTGGCGGAACTAGGCTCTCAGGCATTGCCGCTGCAGATTGACCTGATGGACGGCAAACAGGTTGACGGGATTCTCGACGACATTCTCAAGCTGGCGGGCCGCCTCGATATTTTCCACGCCAACGCCGGTGCCTACATTGGCGGGCCAGTGGCGGAAGGCGATCCCGATATCTGGGATCGCGTACTGAAACTCAACACCAGCGCGGCCTTTCGCTGCGTGCGTTCGGTGCTGCCGCATCTGATCGCGCAGAAATCGGGTGACATCATTTTCACCAGTTCGATTGCGGGCGTGGTGCCCGTGGTCTGGGAACCGATCTACACCGCATCCAAATTTGCAGTGCAGGCTTTTGTGCATTCAACCCGTCGTCAGGTGGCGCAGCATGGTGTGCGCGTCGGTGCAGTGCTGCCGGGTCCGGTGGTCACTGCCCTGCTCGATGACTGGCCGCAGGAGAAACTGGAGGACGCGCTGGCCAATGGCAGCCTGATGCAACCCATTGAAGTGGCGGAATCGGTGCTGTTTATGGTGACACGTTCGCCGGGTGTCACGGTGCGCGATATTGTTATCCTCCCCAACAGCGTTGACCTGTAACCAGCCGAGGTGCAGCAGCATGAGTAACGAAAAATATCTGATTGGTGTCGATGTTGGTTCGGCCAGCGCTCGCGCGGGCGTGTTTGACCGCGCGGGAAATCTGTTAGGCCATGCAAAACAGTCCATCACCACCTTCCGTGCCCACGGTCATGTGGTTGAGCAATCCGCCAATGAGATTTGGCAGGCGGTCAGTCACTGCGTGCGCGAGGCAGTGGCCACTGCCGCTATCGATCCCGCTGCGGTGGCTGGCATTGGCTTCGATGCCACCTGCTCGCTGGTGGTGATCAATGAACAGGGGCAACCGTTGCCCGTCAGCCCAAACGGAGAGGCGGAACGCAATATTATTGTGTGGATGGATCACCGCGCCACGCAGCAGGCCGATGCCATTAACGCGACGAAACATCCGGTGCTCGACTACGTGGGCAGACGCATCTCACCGGAGATGGAGATGCCAAAACTGCTGTGGCTGAAAACCCACAACCCGCAGACGTTCCAGAACGCCGCACACTTTTTCGATCTCACCGATTACCTCAGCTGGCGCGCGACAGGCGATACGGCGCGCTCATCCTGCACCGTCACCTGTAAATGGAACTACCTTGCCCATGAGCAGCGCTGGGATGCCGACTACTTCAGTGCCATTGGCCTGCCGGAATTCGCTCAGGAGAAATTTGCGCGTATCGGACAGCAGATCGTCAAGCCAGGCACACCGTGCGGCACAGGTTTAACCGCGCAGGCCGCCGCCGACTTTGGCTTATCTGCTGGCACGCCCGTGGCCGCCGGGTTAATCGATGCCCATGCAGGCGGCGTCGGTACGCTGGGCGCAGATGGCAGCCCGGAGGATAAACTCGCCTATGTGTTTGGCACCTCGTCCTGCACCATGACGCCGACGCGTGAAGCCGCGTTTGTGCCAGGTGTGTGGGGTCCGTATTACTCGGCGATGGTGCCGGGTTTATGGTTGAGTGAGGGCGGACAAAGCGCGGCAGGCGCCGCCATAGGTCGCCTGCTGGAGATGCATCCAGCCGCCGCGAGTGCACAGCAGGCCGCCGATGCCGCTGGCCTTTCACTGCCGGTGTACCTTGCGGAACAGGCTTTGCAGCAAGCTCGCAGTGAATCAGCAACGGTGGATTTAGTCGAAGGTCTGCATATCGTGCCGGAATTTGCGGGTAATCGTGCACCTTTTGGCGACCCTTACGCGCGAGCGGTGATTTGCGGTCTGGGTATGGACAACGATGAAGCGAGCCTGATCGCACTGTATATCGCCGGCTTGTGCAGCCTCGGCTACGGCCTGCGCCAAATCATTGAGGCGCAAACCAGCAAGGGTATCGTCACGCGGTCGATTGTCATCAGCGGCGGTGCCGGGCAACACTCGCTGGTACGCCAGTTGCTGGCGGACAGCTGCCAGCTTCCTGTGCAATCCACCCACTGCCCTGAGCCGGTATTACTGGGTTCAGCGATTCTTGCCGCTGCCGCCAGTGACGTATATTCCGACGTCACCTCGGCGATGGCCAGCATGACCACTGATGAAAAGCGCTGGCATCCCGAGCCGTCGTATTCCCTGCTGCATCAGCACCGTTATGATGCCTTTAAATTATTGCAGAGCAGCGCACGTAATATTCGTCAGATAAGCGAATAAACATCGAATAATATTCCAGTGCGCCGCACAAACGTCGGCGCACGGTTATTTTTCCCTGCCATTTCCTGCAAGATAAAATTTAATTTCTTCACTACTCAAGTTTACGCCACCGGGATACTATTTATCCCTTAGCTAGCGCCCTTCGCGCTGGCATTTTTATGCGTTTTTTAAGGCAAGGGGAGCAACATGTTTACCGGTATTAAGCCGTGGTTCGAGGTTCAGGCAACCGCATGAATATCATCAGTATAATTATGTCTGCAGGCAAAGCCTCGGTGGATGTCGCGTTGTACACGCTTATTCCTATCATGGTGGTGATGTTATTCATCATGAAATATCTGGAAGTCAAAGGCGTGCTGGATTTTGTGGTACGTCATTCCACTCCGTTATTAAAACCTTTAGGTATTACCGGACTGGCGTTATTTGCCCTGATTCAGCTTAACTTTGTCAGTTTCGCCGCGCCGTTAGCGGCATTAACGATTATGGAAAAACGCGGCACTTCCGATCGCCATATGGCGGCCACGCTGGCGATGCTGTTTGCCATGGGGCAAGCCAACGCTTTTTATCCGTTGATTCCTGCCGGGCTCAACTGGAGTGCCGCGATACTCATCTCCATCTGCGGCGGGGTGCTGGCGGCAGCCACCACTTATCATTTCTTTGGGCGCAAGCTCTCGGATGCAGCGCTGCTCAATGAAGATGAAGCCGTTGCGAATAATGAAAGCAAAATGGGACTGATCGCCATCATCAACAGCGCGGGTGCGGACGCGATTCGTCTGGCGCTGGGATCGCTGCCGATGCTGATTCTCTCACTGTCGGTGGTGGGGATTTTGAAAGAGTCCGGCGGGATTGAGATGCTTACCCGACTGGTTTCTCCGCTGCTGGACAGATTCAACATCTCTGAAGTGTATATTCTGCCTGCACTGACAAAATGCCTGGCAGGCGGCACCGCCTACTACGGCGTGGTAGCCGGGCTGGTCGAAAAAGGTTTATACAGTGCGCACAACATCAACGCCTCGGCGGGTTGGTTTATTCAGACCTTTGATTTACCGGGGATTGGTATCTTCCTTGGCCTGTCGAGTCGTTTCCCGCGTCTGTTCCGTTTCGCCGTGCCGGGCATCATCCTCGGCATTGCGCTGCGCGGTGTGGCACACGCTCTGATATTTTAATTAACCCTGGCGCTGAAAGACTTATTCAGCGCCTTGTTTAAATAACACTACAATTCCCGCGTGTTATTTTAAATTAACCCTATTCCTTTTATCGTTATTTTCATCAGTTGCATCACCTTTAATTATCGTACTATTATCACCAGCATGGTTTTGCACAAACCCATTAATCCCGATGAATTATCCGGTTAATTAATTCCTTAATTACATTGCAGGTAATATTCCTGTACGTCATCTATTGATACGCAGATAGGGTAGATCCATGAGCGGTAAGCAAATAACGTGGAATGGCGGGTTACAACCTGAAGCCATCGAGATTTTGTCCCAGGACGGTGGCATGATTGTGAGCCCAACGAAAGTCGGTTACATCATCATGACCTCCGATAAAGCCGGGTTAGAGCGTAAGTTTGAAGCCAAGCAGCGCAAGCGCAACAAGCCAGGCGTGGTACTGTGTGGCTCGCTGGAACAACTGCGTTCACTGGCTCAACTGACGCCGGAAATTGACCAGCTTTATCAGCAGCATTGGGATCAGGATATTTTGCTGGGCTGTATTTTACCGTGGCGCGAAGATGCGCTGGCGCGTATTCCGGCTGACGGTTCAAAAGAGCTGATGATGGATGGCCGCCAGACCAGTTGCTTCGTGATTAAATTTGGTCGCCCAGGCGAAAATATTGCGAAAGCGCTGTGGGAAGATCTCGGGAAATTCTCCTTCGCCAGTTCAGCCAACCCATCAGGTCAGGGTAACCGTGGTTTGGTTGAAGGAATTGGCGAACGTATTGAATCGCGTGCCGATTTAATTATTGAAGCCAATGACTACGTGAAATCCATTCAGCCTAACGACGAAAATAAAGTGCGCTACGAACAAGGCGTAATGGTGTCGATGGTCGATAGCGAAGGTCGTCTGATTCCACAGCAAAACGGCGAGCGTAAAATCACCCCGTGCCCGGTATTGATTCGCAAAGGCCTTGATGTCGATAAAATCATGGCGTTGCTGTCGGACATCTTCCCGTCCTGGGATTACCGTCACGGCGATTACTACTGATGTAATAAGCCTGTTTCCCGGCGTGGGAAACAGGCTTCCCTGCTACCACTCCACGGTGATTTTGCCGAAGTGTCCCGCCGACTGCTGATGCTGGAAGGCCGCAGGCAGATCGTTCAGCGCACCATAACTGTCACTGATTACCGGGCGAATACCCGTTTGCTCTAACGCGCGCACGAAATCCTGCTGCTGACGACGATGGCCGACAATCAACCCCTGAATACGCGCCTGCTTTGCCATCAATAGCGAGGTGGGTATCACGCCTTCGAACCCGGTCAGCACACCAATTAACGCGATATGACCGCCCACGCGCACCGCTTCAATCGACTGTGCCATGGTGCCCGGCCCGCCCAGTTCAATCACCACATCCGCACCTTTGCCCTCAGTCAGCTGCTGTACCGCTTTGCCCCACTCCGGCGTGGTGCGATAGTTGATGCCCGCATCGGCCCCCAGCTCTTTGGCTCTGGCCAGCTTCTCATCCGATGAAGATGTGACAATCACTCGTGCGCCCATCGCTTTGGCAATTTGCAGCGCGGTAATCGACACGCCGCCGGTGCCCAACGTGACGATGGTATCGCCCGATTTAATCTGCGCATCGCCCACCAGTGCGCGCCATGCCGTCAGGCCAGATGTGGTAATCGTCGCTGCTTCGGCATGCCGCCAGCCGCGCGGTGCGAGGGTAAAGTGATGCGCCGGACGCACCACCACTTCGGCGGCAAACCCATCAGCGCCATCACCTGGCGTTTGGGTGAAATTGCCGACCTGAGCAAACGGTAGCCCATCCTGCCACTGTGGGAAGAAACAGGACACCACGTGATCACCGGGCTTAAAGTCGGTGACGCCTGCACCCACTTCTTCCACCACGCCCGCACCGTCCGCCATCATAATGCGATCCTGCTCGGTGGGGATCGATCCGTTAGCCACCAGCAGATCGTGAAAGTTAAGTGAGGTGGCATGGATCGCCACGCGGATCTCTCCGGCGCCCGGTTTACCGGGATCGGGCAGATCCGCCAGCTGCAAGTGCTCTAAACCGCCGGGTTGTTTCAGGATCATCGCTTTCATAACCACTTTCTCCTTAGCAAAACGCTCAATACAAAGCATGCCGCTGCGAAACGTGCATGCCTTCTTTTGTGCGCTAAGTTTGGCAGCGATGCCGCTTCCCTGCCTGTTACTCCGTGCGGTTATGCGAACAGCTTTTACACATCCGCACGATAGGCTATCTCTTTCTGCAAACGCAGCTCTGCCAGGCGTCGTTCCAGCGCGGCTTCGATATTGTCATACGCCGTGCTGCCCAGTGCCAGACGCAGCGGCATGGCGGGTTGATCCAGCGTGGCGATCATCGCGGTGACAGATTTTACGGCATCGCCTTTGATCGCGAACTCGCCAGACATAATCGCGCGGCGCACTTCACCGGAGGCGGTGTCCCGATAAACATCCTGCGCCTCAGCAATATCCAGCCCGGCACCAAAGTTAGTGGCGGTTGGCCCCGGCTCCACCAGCAGGAAATCGATGCCAAAGCTGGCAACTTCCTGGCGTACCGCTTCAACAAATCCTTCGATGCCCCACTTGCTGGCGTGATACAGGCTGAAGTTGGGATAAGCCACCTGCCCGCCTTCCGAGGAAACCTGCGCGATGCGCCCGCCGCCCTGCAGGCGCAACAATGGAATTACGGCGCGAATCAGCTGAATGGAGCCGGTGAGGTTGGTGGCGATCTGACGATCAATCTGCGTATCGCTCAGCTCTTCCGCCGCGCCAAACAGACCATAGGCGGCATTGCTGACCACCACATCGACGCACTCAACGTTGGCAAATGCCTGCGCGATGGCTGGCGCAATGCTGGCGGTGTTCGCCAAATCCAGCATCATGACCTGTAACTGCTCACCGTATCGTGCTTGCAGTTCCGCCATTGCCTCAGTGCGACGTACGCAGGCCAGCACGCGATCGCCACGTGCCAGTAAATCTTCACTCATTAAGCGGCCCAGCCCACTGCTGGCACCGGTAATTAACCAGGTTTTCATTTTGTCGTCCTCCGGTTGAAAACCCGATGATAGATCGCTTTACTGGTGGTCATAATCTCCCTAATCGCGCATGACCTGGTGAGGAAATACCACCAATGAGAAGACCTTCCTGGCATGAACTTCAGGCCATCAAAACGTTGGGCGAGCAGCGCAGCTTCCGCCGTGCCGCTGAGATGCTCGGCCTGAAGCGCTCTTCACTCAGCCATTTGGTGAAAACGCTGGAACAGAATCTGGGGGTACAGCTTTTTCAGCGCACGACCCGTAGCGTATCGCTCACTGATGCCGGACAACAGTTAATCGATCGCCTCGCTCCACTACTGAATGAAATGGATGAAGTGCTGCACGATGTCAGCGCTCGCCGCCAGCAGCACGCAGGCACCTTACGCATCAGTGCCAGCGATGCGGCTATTAGCATCCTGCTGGAAAAAGTGGTGCCGGGATTTTGCGCTGATTACCCGAATATTCAGCTCGATTTTGCCGCACAGGGTGAACTGGTGGATATCACAGCCGCCGGGTTTGATGCCGGCATTCGGCTGATTGAAGATGTGCCGCAGGATATGGTGGCGATTGCGCTGGGCGGCCCGCTGAATTTTATCACCGTGGCTTCACCGGCCTATCTCGCCGCACACGCCCCCATCAAGCAGCCGCAGGATTTGTTGCAGCAGCAGTGCATTCGCCATCGTCTGCCGAGCGGGAAACGCTATCGCTGGGAGTATGAGAATGCGGGGAAACGCTATGAACTGGATGTACCGGGCACGATCACCTTAGATAATAACGCGCTGATGACCCGCGCGGCCATCAGCGGATTGGGCATTGCTTATGTACCGTCGCTTTACGCCGAAGCGGCGCTGCAATCCGGCCAGTTAGTGGAACTGCTCGCCGACTGGCGGGTGCAGTCGGCAGGTCTGGCCTTGTGGTTCCCGCCCAACCAGCATCAGTCGATGGCGCTGCGGCTGTTTATCGATGCGTTGAAAATCAGTCTGCCGCGCCAGTCGTAATTCAAGCCTGACGCTGTGGTGCTTTGTGCACCATGGTGTAAGCATAATCCACGCCCATGCCGTATGCGCCGCTGTGCTCACGCACCAGATCCATCACCGCATCGTAGGTTTCTTTGCGTGACCAGTCGCGCTGGTATTCCAACAGCACTTGCTGCCAGGTCACCGGCACCGCACCGGCCTGCACCATGCGCTGAATGGAGCGTTCGTGGGCATCGACGCTGGTGCCGCCTGAGGTATCGGTCACGACATACACTTCAAAGCCCTCTTTCAGCGCCATCAGTGCCGGGAAGGTCAGGCACACTTCCGTCCAAAGCGCAGAGATGATCAGCTTCTTACGGCCGGTTTGCTTCACCGCTTCAACGAATTTGGCATCTTCCCATGAGTTCATCGAGGTGCGTTCAATCGGCTTCGATTCCGGGTGCACCGCCAGCAGTTCTGGCCAGATGTAGCCGCTAAAACTTTCGGTTTCTACAGAGGTATAAATCACCGGCACGTCGAAAACTTTGCCCGCTTTTGCCAAAGCGACGGTGTTATTTTTGAGCTGCTGGCGATCAATATTGGCGACGCCGAAAGCCATCTGTGGCTGGTGGTCGATAAAGATCAGAGTTGAGTTCTGTGGGTCGAGCAGGTCGAGTTTAGACATGATGTATTCCTCTAAAGTGTTTTTAAATTTGTGTGTTGTGCTGCTGGAATGAACTTTAGAGAAAGGGGCCGCGAAGAGATAACGCAAAGAATTTTACAACTTGTTCAAACTGTTTTTAGAAGACTGATTTAAAAAGATAAATTAACACTCAACACAGCAATTTCAGCCTCAAATGCGCTGTTTTTCACATTGCTTCCGGTGTATCAGCAGGCGTAACCTGTGCCAACAAAATCATAAAAAACACCATCGCAAAATGATCGTACGTCCTCGTCAACACTGGTTCATCAGGTTGTTTGATTGGCACGGCTCGGTGCTGGTTAGCATTGTGTTTCGCCTGTCGCTCAACCTGCTGATGTCGGTGATCGCCATTATCGGCTATCCGTGGTACTCCACTTTCGGCATTCACCTCACGACTGCACCGTTCAGCCTGATTGGTGTGTCGATTGCCATCTTTCTTGGCTTCCGCAATAACGCCAGCTATGCGCGATTTATTGAAGCACGTACGCTGTGGGGCAATATGCACATCACGCAGCGCTCACTGCTGCGCCAGATAAAATGCATTCGCGGCATCAGTGAAGCGCAAGTGCAGGAGTTTGTAGGGCTGCAGCTGGCATTTAGCTGGGCAATGAAACATCGGCTGCGTAAAACCGATGCGCAGGCCGATCTGGCGCGCTTGCTGCCGGAGAAGTGGCATAGTGCCGTATTGAGCCATCCGATGCCGACCTCACAGACGTTGTTATGCATGGGCGAATGGCTGGCGCAGCGGCGCGATGAGGGTCTGGTGTCGGATATTGTCTGGCAGAGTATCGATGACAATCTCAATCATCTGTCGGCTTATCTGGGCGGCTGCGATCGCCTTGCCAGCACGCCGATTCCGTTTGCCTACAGCCTGATTCTGCATCGCACCGTGTACCTGTTCTGTACCCTGCTACCGTTTGCGCTGGTGGCGGATTTGCATCTGATGACGCCGCTGGTGTCGGTGTTTATCTCGTACACCTTCCTATCGCTGGAGTCACTGGCGGAAGAGCTGGAAGATCCGTTCGGCACTGCGCCCAACCATCTGCCACTGGATGCGCTGTGCGTGAATATCGAACGTAATTTGAAGGCGATGAACAATGATTTCCCGTTGCCGGAACCGCGCCAGCCGGATGAGCATTTTAATCTGACGTAAAGCGTCCATTTGCCTGGCGCGCATAACAACACAGCCGGGCATATGGCTAACAGCTCAGACCGACCACATAGCTAACACTTTTGTGGTCCGTCTCTTCGGATAATACTTTTTTTTGCCCGATTAACTGTGCAGATCCAGCCAGCGCACATACGCCTGATCCCAGAGCGCAGCAGGCGTACCCGCTTTCCCCAGACCAAAGCCATGCCCACCGCTGCTCAGCTCAATCAACTCCACTGGCACCTGCATCCGACGGCAGGCATCGCGCATCATTTCAGTGTTATGGGGATTGGAGGTGTGATCATCTTCCGCCTGCGCCAGGAACGTCGGTGGATATTGTCGGGTGACATAATTCTGCACTGACCAGTTCGCTTCCTGAGTGGGTGTGGCGTGATCGCCTACCATCATCAGGTGCGTCTTGGTGTTCTGATACGGCGCTTCGAGGGTGATCACCGGATAAATCAGGCCAACGCTATCGGCCGTAGGTCGGATTTGATCGAGCGGGTCCTGCGCCGGATAGGTTTCGAAATCAGGACGTGCGGCCGCCATGCCAAGCAGATGTCCGCCAGCGGAGAAGCCGAGCAGATGCACTTTACTCTCCATAGAACGCACCAGACGAATGGCGCGCTGCGCATCCTGCAGCGGCGCGAGATTGCCCGCCTGCCACTTTTCTCCCGGCAAGCGGTAACTCAGTACATACACGGTGTAACCGTTGGCATTTAACCAGCGCGCTACAGGCCAGGCTTCACGTCCCATGCCGATAAAACGATAGCCGCCGCCAGCCGCCACGATCACCGCTTCGCCGTTGGGATTCTCGGGGCGAAATCGTTGAATCGCCGGAGAAACGATGTTGGTCCAGGAGCCGTTCATACTGACTTTCAACAGCCCAGACGGCCCACCGCCGCCCGGCGGATCGTCTGGCCACAATGGGATAATGTCATCACGGGCAAACAGTTTGCCTGTGGTCATTGAGAGGACGGTTGCCCCGGTTGCCAACAAAAAGTGACGCCGTGTAAGTTTCATGCCCAGTAGCCAGTATTGAAATAAACATGTCAGCCTTGTGGGCTGCGTCTCGTTATGTGATACGTGTCAACTTTCAACGCTGGCGATTATGTACGCATTTTGTACAAAAGATCCATAGAAAAAGCGCCTATAAAGGCGCTTATTTTATAGTGAATCCGCCAAATTTTTCCGCTACATGAAAGCGAACACTCGAGATCACGTAATTGGTTAGACGCTGAAATCCCCTAAATAATTCGAGCTGTAGCAAGGCGGCAAGTGCGTGAGTCCCCAGGAGCTTACTGCAGTAAGTGACTGGGGCGAGCAGACGCAGCCAATGCCGCTACAGTTCGAAGTATGACGGGGATTTAATCCTGTTGCTGGAATTGGGTCATCACAGTTTGCTCGCACTGCTGCTGATTATGGCGCAGCTGCGCGCGTTCATCCTCGCCCAGTTCCATCCAGGCGCTGATCACTTCCTGCGCCGTTTCTTCATTGAATTCAGGCTTATCCATCGCCGAAGAAGACTGGCTGGCAGCCAGCTGAGACTTCATCTTCGCGGTATAGGTATCCAGATCGCTGGTCTTTTTTTCCGTGCTCACCAGATGGCACAACTGGCTGGCATACACATTCTCTTCACTGGTGTTATCACCGTCAGCGGCGAAGAGAGGGGCGGAAAGCGAGAGCCCAACGAGGGCGATTAATATGGCTTTCATAACAGACTCCAGTAATTTCCAGAAAATCACTTTTGATTATGTTGCGCACGTGCCGCCTGACGGGCGGCACGCCAGTTTAATAACGGCGTCACCGTGATGCCGTGCAGCACGATGCTGCACACCACTAACGTCAACGCCATATCCACCATTTGCTCTGCCTGCGGGCCACGCATGCCGTGCACCCAGGCATAAGCAATGTAATTGATACTGCCGATGCCGCGAATCCCCAGCCAGCCAATGAGCAGACGGCGCATGAGCGGTATCTCACAGCGCCAGGTGGTGATCCACACCGCCAGCGGACGCACGACCACAAACAGCAGCAGCGCGAGGCCAATGCCGGTGAGATTCCAGTGCTGCGCCAGTGTGACTCCCAGCACCACCATCATCGCGGCGGCCAGCAACCGCTCGATGGTATCACCAAATGACAACGCATCGCCGACCACCAGGCCCACTGATTTCACCATACCGCTGCCACCGTGTGCCAGCCGTTGGTTGGGATTGACGCGGGCTTCTGCGGGCAGGTATTGCTCCTCTTCTGACAACGCTTCCTGCGGATAGTGCTTCACCACGCGCAGTTCTGCACGACGTAATCCCACGCCAGCCGCAAAAGTCGCCAGGAAGCCCGAGGCCTCCAGCGACTGCGCCGCCGCATAACTGAGCGCGATGAGCGCCAGCGCGAGAAAATCATTGGGCGCTGTGTCCTGATGCGCGCTGCGCAGATGGGTTGCCAGATGGCCAATGACGCGACCCATTAGATACCCAATCGCTAGCCCGCCACCAATGGCCCACAATCCATCTTTCAACACCCATTCACTCAGATGGCCGATATCCAGTGAGCCAGATTGCATCAGCAGTAACGCCAGCATCAACAGCGGTAGCGCCGAACCATCGTTCATTCCCGCTTCGCTGGAGAGCGCCACGCGCAACGCGTCATCATCACGCGCATCGTTAACGGAAATCAGACTCGCCAGCACCGGGTCGGTGGGTGCCACGATGGCACCAAATGCCAGCGATATCGCCCAATCGAAGCCGGTCATCCAATGCACCAGCAGCGTCATGCCGCCTACGGTAAGCAGCATCGCGGGAAAGGCCAATCGCACGCCGACACGCCAGGCATGTGCGTTGAGCGGGAGACGTAACTTAAGTCCGGTGATAAACAGCGAGGCGGCCATGGCGATTTCAGTGAGGTGGGCCGCAAGGTTGGCGTGCCCGAGGATGTCGATTTGCAGCAGATTGAAGACCCACGGGCCGCACAAAATGCCCGCAAGCAGGTAGAGCCCAAACGAAGTCACTGGCCCACGATGGATCCATCCGGAGGCCAGTGACATAAGAAGTAACAGACCACCGGTGGCGGCGGTCCAGGCCAGGAAGTTCATAACGCTCCGTTTTTAAATAACATTCTCCCTTAAGCCTGGCACAAGATACTCAATCAGTTTTTCAGATGGCGGCTCGCCAGACGGATCATCAGGGCAAGCGCAGCGGCGAGTGTGGAGAGCGTCACCACGCCGGTCCAGCCGAAGTGGGCCAGCGCCAGGCTTCCAAGTGCCGCACCGGTCGCCATGCCAATAAACACCACGGTAAACATCAACGCATTCAGTCGGCTACGCGCTTCTGGTGCCAGACTGTAGACCAGCGTCTGATGCGCCACCAGCGTGGCCTGCACGCCCAAATCGAAGCCGATGGTGCTGATGATGATCAGGCCAATCTGAGCCGGAACCGGTAACAGTGGCAGCAGGAACATCAGCGCAAATGACACCATCACCAGCGTGGCACCATACTGGGTGACACGTGCAGGGCCGATGCGATCCGCCACGCTTCCCGCCAGCGGTGCCGCCAGGGCCCCAGCCGCACCCGCCAGACCAAACGCCCCTGCTACTGCACTGTCAAAATGGAAGCGCTCACTTAGCATCAGGGCCAGCGTTGACCAGAAGGCACTGAAACCCACCGACAGCAAGCCCTGCGCCAGTGCGGCACGACGTAGCGTCTGGTGATGTTGCCACAGGTGCGCCAGCGACAGCAGCAGACGTGGATAGCTGACAGAGGTGCCCGGTTTGAAGCGCGGCAACACACGCCACAGCGCGAGGCTAATCAACAGCACGGCCACCGCCGCCACCATGTACATGGTGCGCCAGCCCAGATATTCCGCCACCACGCCGCTCACCACGCGTGACAGCAGAATACCGACCAGCAAGCCGGTCATCACCGTGCCCACTGTTTTACCGCGACTGCGTTCTGGCGCGAGTGCCGCCGAAGCAGGCACGATGTCCTGTGCCACGGTCGCGGTTAAGCCGGTGACAAAGCTGGCGATCAGTAACGCGTTGATGCCGCCCGAGAAGCCACACAGCAACAGCGCGGCGACCAGCATCAGTCCTTTAATCAGGATAATGGTGCGGCGGTCATGGCGGTCACCGAGCGGTGCCAGCAGCAGAATACCGAGTGCATATCCCGCCTGGGTCAGCATCGGCACCATACCAACACTGCCGATACCGACGTTAAATTGTTTGCTGATGATATCCAGCATCGGCTGACTGTAGTAAATCGATGCCACGCTAAGCCCGGCACCTGCAGCAAGCGTGAACACCAGCGGCGCTGGCAGTTTTTCAGCTGGCAATGCAGTAGATTGCGAAATGGCTGACATAGTGAATTCCCCCGTGAAAGTGCGCTTATTAAAGCGCGTCGCGGCCATACGCGGTAGACTCGTCAAACACAGAACTGTTATGTACGGTGCGTATGAGCAATCCAACCAGTATTGACCGCATTGAACTGATGCAGACCTTTATTCGTATTGTCGAAAGTGGATCGCTGTCAGCCGCCGCTGCGCAGTTGGGCACGACACAACCCACCATCAGCCGCCGGTTGCAGGCACTGGAACAGCGGTTAGGACTGAAGCTGATTCTGCGCACGACTCATGCATTGAAACTCACCGATGACGGCGAGCGTTGTTATGCGCAGGCGCGGCAGTTGCTGGCGACCTGGCATGCGCTGGAAGATGAACTAACGGGGTCCAGTGACGATCCGATTGGCACACTGCGCGTGCGTGCGCCCCATGCGTTTGGCCAGGACCAGTTGATCGATCCGCTGGTGGATTACCTGCAGCGTTACCCGCGTCTGACGGTGGAGTGGATGCTCAATGATCGCACGCCGGACTTTATCAGCGAAAATGTCGATTGCGCGATTCAGGTGGGTGCAGTGAACGATCCCTCGCTGGTGGCGATTCTGCTGGCCGAAGTGCCGCGCTTTGTGGTGGCCGCACCTTCACTGCTGGCACAGCATGCGCCGATTGAGGATGTCAGCCAACTGACCGACCTGCCATGGCTGGCGCTGACCAGCTTTTACCGCAATGAGCTTGCACTACAGCGCTTGAGTGATGGGCAGCCGATGAATCTGCCGATTGCGCCTCGCCTCGCCAGCGACAGCTTATACGCCATCCGCAAAGCCGCGCTGGCGGGCATGGGTGCGGCGATTGTGTCGTCGTGGGTAGTACAGGAGGACTTAGCAAAAGGGGATTTGATTCAGCTGGTGCCCGAGTGGCAAGCGCCGCCGCTGCCGGTGTGGCTGACCTATCCGTGGGCCAGCTATTATCCCGCCAGGTTGCGACAGTTTTTCGCGATGATCAGAGAGGTGATGCCGAAACTGGCGGGCACACAGCCGGTGCGGTGAGGGTCCAGGGCGCCATAATGGCGCACCTCGTACACGAAACTACTTCTTCTCGACCTTCGACATATTATCCAGCCAGCCCATCACAAAGGCCGACAGCACAAAGGTCAGGTGGATAATCACGTACCACATCAGCTTGCTGTTCTCGACGTTGCGCGCGTCCATGAAGATGCGCAGCAGGTGAATCGATGAAATCGCCACAATCGAGGCCGCGACTTTGTTCTTCAGCGAGCCGGAATCCATCTTGCCCAGCCAGCTCAGCTTCTCTTTATTCTCATCAATATCCAGCTTAGAAACAAAGTTCTCATAGCCGGAGAGCATCACCATCACCAGCAAACCGCCGACCAGCGTCATGTCCACCAGCGACAGCAGCAGCAGAATCAGATCGTTCTCGGCGATGCTGAAAATGTTGGGCAACAGGTGAAAAATTTCCTGGAAAAATTTAACGGTCAGCGCCAGCAGCCCCAGCGAAAGTCCAATGTAAACCGGAGCCAGCAACCAGCGCGATGAATACATCAGGTTCTCGATAAAACGTTCCATAATTTCCCATTAATCAACAGACAAGTGGGCGAGTATAACCGAACTTGTGTGAAGTTATTTCAGCGCTTCTTCAGAAATTTCAGGCGCTACCGGCAGCGGCAGCGACAAGCGAAACTCCGCGCCGCCTTGCGGTCGGTTTTCTGCCCAGATGCGCCCGCGATGGGATTCAATAATGGTTTTACTGATCGCCAGACCGAGCCCGACACCCGGCACCGCCGACTCCTTATCGCCGCGCGCAAACTTGTCGAAAATGCGCGTCATATTCTCTTCGGCGATCCCTGGACCGTTGTCCCAGACGGCAATCTCCAGCCGCTCTTTATCACGCCAGGCGCGAATACCGTGCTGCGCGGCGTTTCCGGCATATTTGAGGCTGTTCTCAATCAGATTGGTAAACACCCGCTCCAGCATCGCGCTATCGCCTTTGATCAGCACCAGTTCCGGCGGCAAATCGAGTGCAAAATCGTGTCCTTTCAATGAGGGGCCCATACTGCTCAGCGCCCCGCCAATCACTTCATCCAGCGCCACCCACTCCTCGCGCAGATTCAGTCCGCCAGACTGAATACGCGCCATATCCAGCATATTGCTCACCAGCCGAATGGTGCTTAATGTCTGTTCCCGAATCTGGTTCGCCTGGCCGACATATTTTGAGTTATCGCCGGCCAAATCCAGCATCAGCATTTCCGCCTGACCGAACAGCACCGTCAGCGGCGTGCGCAGGTCATGCGACAACGCGGATAACAGTGCGTTACGCAGCTGTTCACGCTCAGCCGCCAGCCGTGAGGCCGCTTCACTCTGTGACAGCGCCATGCGCTCCAGTGCGTTGGCGATCAACACCGTGAAGGTTTCCACCAGACGCTGCTGTTCGGGAATCATCAGTTGGCGCAGATTCTCAGGCTCAACCACCAATAAACCCCGGCAGTGATTTCCGCTTTTCAACGGCAGAATTTGATACGGCACCGCTGGCAAGGTATCGGTGCCTGCACCGGCGGGTTGTGCTTTGCTAAAGCTCCATTTGGCGATGCCGAGATCGGGCGGCGTACCAATACTGCTCTCACCCACCGCCTGTAACTCACCCTGATCATCCGGCAGCAGCAGCTGGCTGCGTGCCTGCAAGGTGACATCAATCACGCGCTGGCTGGTGGCGGCGATATCCTGCGGCGTGAGCGCGCTGCCGAGCGATTTTGCCATCTCATACAAATGCCGCGCACGCTGTTCACGATAGCGCGCGACTTTAGCCTGATAACGCACGCCTGCTGTCAGGTTCCCGACGATCACCCCTACCGCCAGCATCACCGCGAAGGTCACCAGATACTGCAAATCCGATACCGCCACAGTGCCGGTCGGGGCGACAAAGAACAGGTCAAAAGCCAGGATGTTGATCACCGTGGCAAACACCGAGGGCCAGCGGCCAAAGCGCAGCGCGACTAACACCACGGCTAACAGATAAATCATCACGCCGTTGGCCGGATCGAACTCCACCAGTAGCCAGCGACCTACGATCGTCACCAGAATACACAGCGCAATCGCCATCAGGCAGCCGCGCAGATGCAGCCGCCACTTATCACTGTTGGCCTGTTTACCGCCCATCGGATGCGGCGCGTCGCGCACCGGTTCGTCCAGTGCCACCACCAGCAAATCGAGGTCTGGGCCAAGCTGGCCCAAACGCTGGGCAAAACTGTCGCGCCGCCAGCGCCGTTGCGGCTGACGACCGGTGACGATTTTGCCGAGATTATGCTCGCGCGCGTAACGCAGCACGGCGCGGGCTTCATCGGGATCGGACAGGGTGGCGGTTTCCGCACCCAGCTCTTGGGCCAGTTGCAGCGTGCGTAAAATGGCACGACGACGTGCTTCCGGCAGGCGATTCAGACGCGGCGTTTCCACGTACACTGCGTGCCACTCGCTGCCGAGACGCGCGGCTAAACGCGCGGCGGTGCGCACCAGTTTTTCACTGCCGGTGTCGTCGCCGATGCACAATAAAATGGCGTCACGTGTGTGCCAGACTTTGTCGCGGCCCTGCTGGTCGCGCCAGGCACGCATCTGATCGTCCACGCGGTCCGCGGTACGGCGCAGCGCCAGTTCGCGCAGGGCAAACAGGTTGCCTTTGCGGAAGAAGTTTTCAATCGCACGTTCAGCACGATCGCCGACGTAGACTTTGCCCTCTTTTAGCCGCTGGCGCAGATCGTCCGGTGGCAGATCCACCAGCACCACCTCATCGGCGCTATCGAAAAACGGATCGGGTACGGTTTCGCGCACCTGAATGCCGGTCACGCCGCCGACCACATCATTGAGGCTTTCCAGATGCTGCACGTTGACGGTGGTGATCACGTCGATGCCCGCTTCCAGCAACTCCTCGATGTCCTGCCAGCGCTTGGGATGGCGCGAACCCTGTACGTTGGTGTGCGCCAGTTCGTCCATCAGAATTACCGCCGGATGACGCGCCAGTGCCGCATCGAGGTCGAATTCAGCGTGCCGTGAACGCCCTGTGGCGCGACGTGGCAAAACCGCCAGGCCGTTGAGCAGCGCAGCGGTTTCTTCACGTCCATGGGTTTCCACCACCCCCGCCAGCACATCGAGGCCTTGCGCACGTAAACGCTGTGCCTCCTGCAACATGGCGAAGGTTTTCCCCACGCCCGCACAGGCGCCAAAGTAGATTTTCAGCTTACCGCGATGGCTGTCGCTGTGATTCAGCAGCAGCGCATCGGGATCGGGGCGGGTGATTTCGTCGTTCATCAGTTATCCGTCGTGAAAAGCGCGATAAATCGCGCTATCAATCAATTATCCCTGTAGCGCATCCAGCGCCATATTCAGACGCAGCACGTTCACCGTCTCTTCACCGATAAACGGCAGCAGCGGACGCTCGGTATTACGGGCAATCAGCGCTTCCACATCTTTCAGCGCCATATTACGCGCTGCCGCGATACGCGGTGCCTGCCACAGTGCCGCTTCCGGCGAAATATCCGGATCGAGCCCACTCGCCGATGCGGTCACCAACTCAACCGGCACCGCAGTTGGAGCCTGTGGATTAGCGGTGCGCAGGGCAGCCACGCGCTCGGCCACCGCTTTATCCAGTGCCGGATTGCTCGCCGCCAGGTTGCTGCCGCTGGAGGCCAACGCGTTGTAGGGCGCATCGCCGGTCGCTGATGGACGGCCCCAGAAATGGCCGGGCTGCGTAAATACCTGACCAATCAAATCGGAACCGCGCTCCGCGCCATCCTGCTCAATCAACGAACCGTTGGCCTGTGACGGAAACCACCACTGCGCTAAGCCGGTGGTCAGCAGCGGATAGACCGCGCCGGTTAACAGCGTCAGCAGTATTAACAATACAATAGCCGGACGTAACTGACTCATTTCTCTTCTCCTTAAACCAAGCCAAACAGCGTCAGCAGCAGGTCGATGGCTTTAATACCAATAAACGGCACCACTAATCCGCCGACACCGTAAATCCACAGGTTGCGGCGCAACAGCGCAGCAGCACTCATCGGACGGTAGCTCACGCCTTTTAGCGCCAGCGGGATCAGGAACACAATCACCAGCGCGTTGAAAATGACCGCCGATAGAATCGCTGAGTTCGGTGAGTGCAGATGCATCACGTTCAGCATATTGAGCTGCGGATAGGTGGCCGCAAACGCCGCCGGGATGATGGCAAAGTACTTCGCCACATCATTGGCGATACTGAAGGTGGTCAGCGAACCGCGCGTCATCAGCATCTGTTTACCGATGTGCACCACTTCCAGCAGTTTGGTCGGATTGGAGTCGAGGTCGACCATGTTCCCGGCCTCTTTCGCCGCCTGCGTGCCCGAGTTCATCGCCACCGCCACATCTGCCTGTGCCAGCGCGGGCGCATCGTTGGTGCCGTCGCCGGTCATCGCCACTAAACGCCCTTCCGCCTGATACTGACGAATCAGTGCCAGCTTGGCTTCCGGTGTCGCTTCCGAGAGGAAATCATCCACGCCCGCTTCTGCCGCGATGGCCGCCGCCGTCAGTGGGTTATCGCCGGTAATCATCACCGTCTTGATGCCCATTTTGCGCAGCTCGGCAAAACGCTCTTTGATGCCGCCTTTGACGATATCTTTTAGCGCCACCACGCCCAGCACCTGTGCGCCTTCGGCCACCACCAGTGGTGTGCCACCCGCGCGCGCCACTTCTTCCACACTGGCGTTCACTTCTGCCGGGAAACGGCCGTTATTGGCTTCGATATGGCGGCGAACGGCGTCAACCGCCCCTTTACGAATCAAACGATCCTGCACGTTGACGCCGCTCATGCGCGTTTGTGCCGAAAACGGAATAAAACTCGCGCCCATGCTGCTGAGATCGCGTTCGCGCAGGTTAAATTTTTGCTTCGCCAGCACCACGATGCTGCGCCCTTCCGGGGTTTCATCCGCCAGCGAGGCCAGCTGCGCCGCATCCGCCAACTGCTGCTCGGTGACGCCGGGCGCAGGCATAAACTGCGTCGCCTGGCGGTTACCCAGCGTGATGGTGCCGGTCTTATCCAGCATCAGCACATCGACATCACCCGCTGCTTCCACCGCACGACCGCTGGTGGCGATGACGTTTGCACCGAGCATGCGGCTCATCCCCGCCACGCCAATCGCCGACAGCAAGCCGCCGATAGTGGTCGGAATCAGACACACCAGCAGCGCCACCAGCACCGTTACGCTCACCGGCGTGCCGCCGTAGGCCGAGAACGGCCACAGGGTGGCCGTCGCCAGCAGGAACACGATGGTCAGCGACACCAGCAGAATGGTCAGCGCGATCTCGTTCGGTGTTTTGCGGCGTTTGGCGCCCTCGACCATGGCAATCATGCGATCGAGGAAGGTTTCGCCCGGATTGACGCTGCACTGAATCACCAGCCAGTCGGAAAGAATGCGCGTACCGCCCGTCACAGATGAAAAATCGCCGCCTGATTCGCGGATCACCGGAGCCGATTCGCCGGTAATCGCACTCTCATCCACTGACGCGCCGCCTTCCAGCACTTCGCCGTCACACGGGATGATGTCACCCGCTTCCACCAGCACCACATCGCCTTTACGCAAGGTGTCTGCCGCTACCGGCTGCCACTGCGCGCCATGACGTGGCTCAGCCAGCTTTTTCGCATCACTGGTTTTACTGATGCCTTTCAGGCTGTTGGCCTGCGCCTTGCTGCGCCCTTCCGCCAGCGCTTCGGCGAAGTTGGCAAACAGCACGGTGAACCACAGCCAGATGGCGACCCCGGCGGTAAACCCGGCGTTACCGCTCAGGTGGCCTGTCAGCATGCCGATGGCCAGCAGCGAGGTCAGCACGCTGCCGAGCCACACCAGGAACATTACCGGGTTGCGAAACTGCACGCGCGGATCGAGTTTCTTCACCGCATCCAGCACCGCGGTTTTCGTCAGCGCTGCATCAAACAGCGCCAGTTGTTGACGACTCATGATTCCGTTATCCCTGAATTAATTGCAGATGTTCCGCCACCGGGCCGAGTGCCAGCGCGGGGATAAAGGTCAGTGCCCCCACCAGCAATACGGTGCCAATCAGCAGCGCGATAAACAGTGGACCGTGGGTCGGTAACGTACCGTTGCCCACCGGCTGGATTTTCTTCGCCGCCAGTGAGCCAGCGATCGCCATCACCGGAATGATGATGCCGAAGCGTCCCACCAACATGCAGAAGGCCAGCAACAGGTTCCAGAACGGGGTGTTGGCGCTCAAACCGGCAAAAGCACTGCCGTTGTTATTGGCCGCCGACGAGACGGCATACAGCACTTCGCTAAAGCCGTGGATGCCAGGATTCGCCATACCCGCGCGCCCCGCATCGGTCATCATCGCCAGCGCGGTCCCGAGCAGCACCAGAGTGGGCGTCACCAGAATCGCCAGTGCGGTCATTTTCATCTCCCACACGTCGATTTTTTTACCCATGTATTCCGGTGTGCGACCAATCATCAGACCGGCGATAAACACCCCGAGCAGCACGAACAGCAGCATGCCGTACAATCCGGCACCGACGCCGCCAAACACCACTTCACCCAGCTGCATCAGCCACATCGGCACCATGCCGCCGAGGGCAGTAAAGGAGTCATGCATGGCATTCACCGCACCGCACGAGGCAGCAGTGGTGATCACCGCAAACAGGCTGGAGTTGAGGATGCCAAAGCGCGTCTCTTTGCCTTCCATGTTGATGGCGCTGTCTGCACCGAGTGCCAGGAAGTGCGGGTTACCGCGCAGTTCTGCCCACATCACGGTAACCACCGCCAGCACAAACATGATGGTCATCGCCCACAGCAGCATGTGGCCCTGACGGCGGTCGCCCAGATGCTGACCGAAGGTGAAGCACAGCGCGGCCGGGATCAGAAAGATACTCAGCATCTGCACGAAGTTGGTCAGCGCGGTCGGGTTTTCAAACGGATGGGCGGAGTTGACGTTAAAGAAGCCCCCGCCGTTGGTGCCGAGCATTTTGATCGCTTCCTGCGAAGCCACCGGACCGAGTGGCAGCGTTTGCTTCGCCCCTTCCAGCGTGGTGAGTGCGTGATAAGGCTCAAACGTCTGGATGCTGCCCTGATAAACAAAGAACAGCGCTATTAGCAGGCTGATCGGCAGCAGCACATACACCGTGATGCGTGTCAGGTCGCGCCAGGCGTTGCCCAGCGTATCCAGTGAGCGATTGGCAAAACCACGGATCAGCGCAAAGGCCACCGCAATACCGGTCGCCGCCGACAGGAAGTTTTGCACCGTGAGGCCCGCCATCTGGCTAAAATAGCTCACCGTGCTTTCGCCCGCGTAAGCCTGCCAGTTGGTGTTGGTGACAAAGCTGACGGCGGTGTTGAGCGCCAGATCCCAGCTTAGATTAGGCAGGTGTTGCGGGTTGAGCGGCAGCGACCCCTGCGACATCAAAATCGCCAGCAATAATAAGAACCCCAGCGCGTTGAACAGCAGGATCGCCAGCAGATAGTGCGGCCAGCGCATCGCGCCACTCTCCACACCGGCCAGCCGCCACAGCGCCCGCTCGGTACGCGGCAACAGCGGCTTGTCGGCCACTAACACCGCAAGAAAACGCCCGAGCGGTTGTGCCAGCACCATTAGCACCAGCAGATAGACCGCAATCAGTAAAAACGCATTCGCAGCCATCAGAATGCCTCCGCATTAAGCAGGGCATAGATCAGGTAGCCCAACAAGATAAACACCAGCACGATGCCGGCAATCACGCCCACGCTCACAGCAACCTCCAGAGGATTTGGTAGTGCTGCAAGCATGCGCGGCGCGGCATAAAGAAGGGGTAAAAAGGCGGGAATCCGGCGTAAAGAAAGTATAAAAATGCAGTCGAATTAGGCGGTTTCCAGTGCCCAGATACGATTGAGGTCGATGTTCTGCCACAGGCTATTGTCTTCGGCCCCCGTGATACTGTCGGTGCAGAACGAATCCCCGAGATCCAGCTCTTCCGGTTTCACCTCACGCTGAGCGTGCAGCGACCAGAACACATGCACTTTGGGTTTTAACAGCGATTTTTCACCGGCCTGCACCACCAGCGCCACACGCCCAGACGCGAGTCGTACCAGCGATCCCACCGGATAAATGCCAATGGTGCGCACAAAGGCGTGCAATAGCGTATTGTCGAAGTGACCGCGCCAGCTCAGCATATTGTGCATCGCTTCGGCGGGGGTCCATCCCTTGCGATACGGACGATTGGAGGTCACGGCATCATAGACATCGCATACCGCGGCCATACGAGAA
The DNA here is from genome assembly GCF_011752685.1 of Candidatus Pantoea communis. Lineage (NCBI taxonomy): Bacteria > Pseudomonadati > Pseudomonadota > Gammaproteobacteria > Enterobacterales > Erwiniaceae > Pantoea > Candidatus Pantoea communis. Next base: position 64,440 of record NZ_VWXC01000016.1, on the reverse strand, counting down.
AACAGCGAAATCTCTTCGCCTTTCAGTTTATGGGGGTAACCGCTGCCATCGACTTTTTCGTGGTGATGCAGCGCAATATCTAACAGGTCTTCCCCTGCATCAGCCTCCATTAGCATCTGTGCACCGATAATCGGATGCTCGCGCATGATGGTGAACTCCTCGTCGGTGAGCTTGCCGGGTTTGTTGAGGATCTCCAGCGGCACCGCCGATTTACCGACATCATGCAGCAAACCGCCCATGCCCACGCGCCGCTGCTGGTGTTCATCGAGCCCCATTTTTTTGCCCAGCGAGATCATCAACCCGCACACCGCCATGGAGTGCAAATAGGTGTAATCGTCGTGATTTTTCAGCCGCGCCACGCTGAGCAGCGCAGTGGGTTCACGGGTAATCGATCCGGCAATATCGTCCACCAGGTCCATCGTATAGTTGAGGTCCAGCCCCTGACCCATACGCGCCTCGTTGAACATCGCCAGCACCTGTGGCTTGCCCTGATTGAAGATGGTTTGTGCCTGGTCCAGTTCCTGGAAAAATGGGGTTTGCGGAATGGCTTTCTTCGGCGCAGGCTTCGCAGGTGCCTGCACCGACTTATCGAGATCGATCCAGATTTGCTGGATCCCTTCGTTGCGGATCATCGCGATCTGGCGTTTATCGGTGATCAGCATTTGGTTGCGAATGCGTTTGTCCTTGAGCCACCAAACCTCCAGTTTGTGGATGAACATTCCTTGCCGCAGTTCGTCAACGGTAATCAGCTTTATCACGATATCTCTCCTTAATATCAGTGGATGGTAAGGAGAGGTATCGGCAGCTGAGCAAATAATCTTCAGGTGTGATTTGTGCGATCTGTGGGAGGGGAAGTGATTTGGATTAGCGCAATGAATTTGCACCGCTACGTTTGCCTGATGGCATTGGTGACGGCGCGATTTATCATGAGACAGAAACTACACCACCCGCGTTAACACCGCTTCGCCCTGCGAAAACGCCAGCAGGTTTTCAAACACCAAATCTGCCATCGCCGCCATGGTTTCATGGGTGCTGCTGGCGAGATGCGGGGTGATCACCACATCATCACGCTGCAGTAACGCAGCAGGCACCGCCGGCTCATGCTCGAACACATCCAGACCGGCACCCGCAATCTCACCGGCTTCGAGCGCCGCAATCAACGCCTGCTCATCCACCACACTGCCGCGCGCAATGTTGATTAAAAAGCCCTTTGGCCCCAGCGCACGCAGCACTTCAGCATTCACCAGATGATGTGTGGCGGCACCGCCAGGAATGGTCAGCACCAAAAAATCAGCCTGCTTTGCCAGTGATAACAGCGAATCGTGGCGCGTGTAAGGCACATCCGGGCGTGAACGCGGGTTGTAAAAATGCACATCCATATCAAACGCCTGCGCGCGCTTCGCCAGCTCCTTACCAATCCCGCCCAGCCCGACAATCCCGCACACTTTACCGCCTACTTTGGTGGTCAACGGATAGCGCCCTTTCGCTTGCCAGTTACCGGCGCGCACATAACGATCCGATGCGCTGATGTGGCGCGCCACATCCAGCAGCAGCGCCATGCCGGTATCCGCCACGCAGCTGTTTAAAACGCCTGGCGTGTTGGTCACCACGATGCCACGCGCTTCGGCGGCAGCAATGTCTATCGCGTCATAGCCCACACCGTTACTGCAAATCACCTTTAGATTGGGCAACTGCGCCAGTAGCTCCGCATTCGCCCCCATCAACGCATTGCCGCTGGTCACCAGCGCATCAATACTGGCACCGTGCTCGGCCAGCCACGCGGCCTGATCATCCTGCTGCCACAGCCGCGAAGTAGAGAAGTGCGCGTCGAGATTATCCTGCAGCCGCTGCGGTAACAGCGGCCCTTTTAGCAATACGTTAAACGGCTTTAATCCCATCTTGTTTCCCCTGATTTTCGAAGGATGTTGCAGACGAATCCTGCTCGTCACCGACGCGTTCAATCGGGCCCATCACCAGCAGGAACAGCAGCGCCGCGACGATGCAATGCGCGCCAACGAACACCAATCCAATACTGTAGCTGCCGGTCAAACCGACGATGATGCCGAACAGCAGTGGCGTGATAAATCCGGCCATATTGCCGATGCCATTGAAGATCGCGCCCGCCAGACCTACTGCTTCTTTCGGTGCGGTATCACTGACAATCGTCCAGGTACCCGCGCCCGCCGCCACGCCTTTCCCGAAGAAGGCAAACGACATAATGGCAATAATGCCGGCATTGGTCGGGATCACCGCAGCCAGAATCAGCGAGGCGGCCATCAGCATGCCGACGATATACGGCGTTTTACGCGCCCACGACAGGCTCCAGCCGTTAGCCAGCAACTTGTCAGAGATGTAACCGCCGCTGATGCCGCCCAGGAAGCCAAACAGCGCCGGAGCGATGGTGGCAAAGCCCGCTTCCATGATGTTCATGCCGCGTGCCTGCACCAGGTAAATCGGGAACCAGGTGATAAAGAAGTAGCTGAGCGCAATGATGCAGTATTGCCCGATATAGGCGCACCACAGCATGCGATTGCTGAGCAAGGTTTTAAACATCGCTTTGCTCAAGGGTGGACGTGCTTTGAGCGTTTGCGCTGAATCGATATCCACCAGTGCACCGCCCTCCTCAATGTATTTCAGCTCTGCGGCTGACACATGCGGATGCTGTTTCGGGCTGCGCATATACCAACCCCACACAAACACCGCCAGCACGCCAATACCGCCCAGCACAAAGAACGGCCACTCCCAGCCGAAGCGGGATACCAGCCAGCCGGACAGCGGCGAGAAAATGGCAACGGCGAAGTACTGCGCCGAGGCAAACAGCGATGAGGCACGACCGCGTTCGGCACCGGGGAACCACATGATCACCGCACGCGCGTTGGCCGGAAAGCTCGGTGCTTCAATCAGTCCGAGGGCAAAGCGCAGCGCAAACATCAGCGTCAGCGCCATGGTCATGCCGTTGGAAAACTCGCCAATAAAACCCATTAAAATGGTCGAAACCGACCAAAGCGCCAGCGTCACGCCATAGACTTTTTTCGTACCGAAGCGGTCAAGGAAAATCCCGCCGGGGATCTGGCCGATCACATAGGCCCAACTGAATGCCGAGAGGATCAGGCCAAGCTGGATCGCTGATAAACCGAACTCCTCTTTGATCGCCGATCCGGAGATCGACAGGATCGAACGGTCGGCATAGGCCACCACGGATAGAAACAGGATCAGACAGAGGATCCAGATACGCACATGACTGTTCTCATTGCGGTTTTTGCTTAGTAACATGGCTGAACCCCTTGATGAAGGAGCGTCCTGCTCCGAAGCGATGATGTTCAGGAATACCGCTTAAATTTCACTGTTCAGCAACTATAGAGAGCCAGATATGGAGTGGTCATTGTGCGAATGGAGGAATCCGCGCGGCTTTTTTGCGCTGGTTTTGGCATCTGCCACAAAGTAGGGTGCGGCGCTGCACAGAACCTTAAATAAGCCGATGCTTTTACGCCGGAATGTGCGCCAGCTCTGAGAAAAACCTTCGCAACATCACTATGAGGCTGCAAACCATCATTTGCCCGCTCGTCATAGGAGGCCGCCAGCATGATGCACCCGCGAGCAAAGTGTGCGCTTAGCTGCAAAATCCATACATGTTGATTGTCAGGGTCCTTACCGCCTCGTAGTCTGAAAATGATTTCATTGAGCCATTTTAACTCTCATTGAAACATTCATTCTAATAACAAACTTACCCTGGAGTCCGCGATGAAAACCCTCAAGGCGATACTGTTGCTTGGCCTGCTGTCCAGCTCTGCCTCGGCGTTGGCAGAAAAGATCGGCGTATCAATGGCGTATTTCGATCAGAACTTTTTAACCATTATTCGCCAGTCGATTGATAAAGAGGCCAAAGCGCGCGGGCTCGATGTGCAATTTGAAGATGCGCGCGGCGACGTTGGCCGTCAGACCGATCAGGTGCAGAGCTTTATCGGCGCGGGCGTCGACGCCATCATCGTCGATCCGGTGGATTCCGCCAGCACGCCGCAGCTGACCAAACTGGCGCAGCAGGCGAAAATCCCGCTGGTATATGTGAACCGCACACCAGGCGATAAATCGCTGCCGTCCGGCGTGGTGTTTGTCGGTTCAGACGAGCGCGAATCGGGTACCTTGCAAATGGAAGCGCTGGCGAAAATGGCCAACTACAAAGGCAATGTAGCAATCATGATCGGCAATCTGACCGACGCAGGCGCACTGCAACGCACCAAAGATGTCGAGCAGGTGGTGGCGAAATATCCGGGCATGAAAGTGGTGCAGAAGCAGCCAGCGAACTATGCACGTAACGAAGGCATGGATTTGATGCTCAACTGGATTGGCAACGGCGAAGCGATTGATATCGTTGCCGCTAACAACGATGAAATGGCAATCGGTGCCGCGATGGCGCTGGCGAAGAGCAACAAGAAAATTCTGGTAGGCGGTATTGATGCCACGCCGGATGGCCTGAAAGCCATGGCGCAGGACAAAATGCAGGTCACCGTGTTCCAGGATGCGATTGGTCAGGGCAAAGCCTCAGTGGATGTGGCGCAGAAGCTGATGAAAGGCGAGAAAGTGGATTCACACGTGTGGATCCCGTTTGAACTGGTGACCAAAGAGAATATGCAGAAGTACGTGGAGAAGAGTCAGTAATTAAGGCCAATACCGCGCGATAAACCGCGCCGTCCTGCGACGGCGCAATGTATTGCGCAATCCACGATTACTCCCGCAGTTTCGCCATGACCACGATGTCGTGATACTCCCCCTCACGCAGGCAGGCTTTACGCTTCACGCCCTCTTGCTCAAAGCCGAGGCGCTGGTACAACCGTATCGCACGCGCGTTGTCATGAAACGCTTCCAGCTCAATACGCACCACACCGAGCCAGTTAAAGGCATAGTCGATGGCGTTGCGAATCAGTTTCTCACCGATACCCCGCCCGCCAAACGCTGGATCGACGCTGATACCAAAACTGATGCTGTGACGCGTACGCGGGCGCTGTTCGACAAACAGCGTCAGCTCGCCCACCATCTGCCCATCAATCTCGGCCACGAAACCGATATAGCCCGCCGCGTCCATGTTTTCGAATTTTTTCTGCCAGGTTTGCACGCTGGGAAACGGCAGCTGCGTGGTCCAGCGATACACGTCGGGGTGGCTGTAAAGGCGTTGATAAGCGGCCGCATCGGCCGGTTCGCGACCGCGAATGATCAGATCCATGTCGGTAATCCCTTTCACTTGCAGTGACTGCTCCCCGCCGTAAACGGCGAGGCTTCCCACTTCTCAGGCTGCAACTGGCACAGAGCCAGAATTATGCAAGCCTCCATGGGCTTTGACGACGTGACCCGCCGCCATTAATTCTGTTATGTCCTTGTGCTGTATGTTGACCGCCGCGTTTATATCGCGGTCATGATCGGCACTACAGCCGGGGCATTTCCATTCGCGCACCTTTAGCGGCATTTCCGTCATTTTGTGACCGCAACAATGGCACGTTTTTGAGCTGGCGAACCACTGATCCAGTTTGACCAGGTGAACCCCTGCCGACGCCGCTTTGTAGGCGAGTTTAGCCACAAATCCAGACCATGCCGCATCCCCGATATGACGGGCAAGTCGACAGTTTTTCATCATGTTTGCCGATTTCAGTGTTTCCACAATCACCGCTTGGTTTTCGTCGATAATGCGTCTGGAAAGTTTGTGCTGGAAATCAGCGCGGGCATTGGCTACCCGTTCGTGTTGGGCGGCAAGGCGTAAGCGAGCCTTGCGGCGGTTTTTGCTGCCCATTTTCTTACGGGATAGTGCCTTGTTGTCACGGCGCAAGCGGCGGTATGCGTTGACCAGATGGCGTGGATTCGCCACCTTGCCGCCGTCACTATCGATCAGGTAGTGCGATAGCCCCAGATCATAGCCCGCTACGGTAGTGATGTAAGTCGGCTTTGCTGCTGCCTCTTGTCCATCATCTGCGAGTATCGAGGCATAGTATTTGCCCGCCGCGTTGCGGGTGATCGTGATGCTGGAAACCTTGCCGACAATCTCCCGGTGCACCTTCGCCCGGACAGGCTTCAGTTTTGGCAACTGGATAGCGTCAGTTAACACTTTCCCGTTGGGATGGTAGCTGGATTGCTTGCCATGTTTGCTTTTGAATGTGGGGAATCCGGCCCGTTTCTGAAAGAAGTTAGCAAATGCCCGGTCCAGATTGATGACCGCTTGCTGAAGCGCCAGCGAGTCATATTCTTTGAGCCAGCCATAGCGACGTGACTTCTTCGCCACGGCCAGCAACGGCTTTATGTCACGTACTGGCTTGAGGGAAATGCCGTGATGCTGGTACATATGGCGGCTGATATGAAGGGCTTTATTGTAGGCAAAGCGCACCGCGCCGAACTGCGCATTTAAGAATGCGGCTTGTTCTGCGGTGGGATAAATGCGTACTTTGGTTGCTCTCTTCATTTTCAGGTCCACAGCGAATTGTCGCTCACTTTACGCGCGGCAGAATGCGTGTTCAATGGGCTATACATAACCAGACATTTGCGGGTTAGCTCTCACGCCGCCATAGCATCAGTAAACGGGTCGTGCATCTGATATTGACGACGAAATACCGACGAAATATTTTCGACGGCATGATGATCCAGCAGATAGATACGGGAAGCGTTTCAAGCGCCGCGGAGAAGCGGGAAATTGAGATGTTGGAAATGGACGGGAAAGCGGATCACGTTCACGTTTTGATAGCGTACCCGCCGAAACTGTCTATCCGTGTGCTGGTGAATAATTTGAAGTCGATCAGTAGCCGCCGTGTGCGCATTCTGAATACACACTTACGCAAGGCGAGTAATAGCGAGGTGCTCTGGTCACGCTCCTGTTTCGCCTGTAGTGCTGGCGGCGCTACAATTGAAACATTGAAGGTTTACGTAGCCTCGCAGAAAACGCCTTATTAGCTCTCCCTTATATCCCCGCCCGATTGGGCGAGGGTTTACGGGGAATTTGCTAAGCTGTTAACTCTTACCAAACGGAAGAGTGACTTTATGTTGTATCGTCGTTTTGAACGTTTTATCAATATTTTCCAGGATGCACCAACCGATTCTCCCCCTTCCAGCGTCTGGCCGTTTTACCTCTATTATCTGCGTCAGGTATGGCCGAGCTTTGTTGCGCTGCTGATTGTGGGATTAGCGCAGGCGCTGATTGAAGTGGCGCTGTTTAGCTATCTCAGCCGCATCATCGATCTGGTCAATCACTCGACGCCCGCCACGCTGTTCACCGACAACTGGCAGGTGCTGCTATGGATGGGGTTTGTCGCGCTGATTCTGCGGCCGGTGATTATCGCGCTGCACGATATGCTGGTGCATCAGAGTATCAACCCGAGCATGACCAGCATGATCCGCTGGCAGCATCACAACTACGTACTGCGCCAGAGCCTGAACTTCTTCCAGAACGATTTCGCCGGACGCATCGCCCAGCGCATCATGCAGACCGGCAACTCCCTGCGCGATTCCGCGGTGCAGCTGGTGGATGCCATCTGGCATGTGGTGATTTACGCGGTGACTTCGCTGGTGCTGTTTGCCGAGGCCGACTGGCGCCTGATGATTCCACTGATTATCTGGATTGTGGCGTATAGCGTCTCTCTGAGCTTCTTTGTGCCGCGCGTGAAGCAACGTTCGGTGGTCTCTTCCGAAGCGCGTTCCAAACTGATGGGCACTATCGTCGATGGCTATACCAACATCGCCACCATCAAACTGTTCGCGCACAACGATCTGGAAAAACGCTACGCGCGCGAAGCGATTCAGGAGCAGACCGACAAAACCCAGCACGCCAGCCGCATGGTCACCACCATGGATATCACGCTGTCGACGCTGAATGGTCTGCTGATTGTCAGCACTTCTGGCCTGGCATTGTGGCTGTGGAGCCAGTCGCTGATTAGCGTCGGTGCGATTGCGTTGGCCACCGGTCTGGTGATCCGCCTGGTGAACATGTCCGGCTGGATCATGTGGGTGGTGAACGGCATCTTTGAAAATATCGGCATGGTGCAGGATGGATTAAACACCATCGCGCAGCCGCTCAGCGTACAGGATGAGCCGCAGGCGAAAAACCTGCAGGTAACGCAGGGTCAGATCCGCTTTGAAGATGTGCGCTTTGATTACGGCGGCAGCCGCCAGGTGATCAATCGCCTCAACCTGAATATCAAACCGGGCGAAAAAATCGGCCTGATTGGGCCATCCGGCGCGGGTAAATCAACGCTGGTGAATCTGCTGCTGCGGCTGTATGACATCAACGGCGGGCGCATCCTGATTGACGATCACAACATCGCCGAAGTCACGCAGGAGAGCCTGCGCGGCCAGATCGGCATGATCACTCAAGACACGTCGCTGCTGCACCGTTCGATTCGAGAAAACCTGCTGTATGGGCGCCCAAACGCCACCGAAGACGAGCTGCAGGCGGCGATTATCCGCGCCCGCGCCGATGAGTTCATTCCGCTGCTGTCCGATCCACAGGGCCGCACCGGGCTGGATGCACATGTGGGTGAGCGCGGGGTGAAACTCTCCGGCGGCCAGCGCCAGCGTATCGCCATTGCCCGTGTGCTACTGAAAGATGCGCCGATTCTGATCATGGATGAGGCCACTTCCGCCCTCGATTCCGAAGTCGAAGCGGCGATTCAGGAGAGCCTGGAAACGCTGATGCAGGGCAAAACGGTGATTGCCATCGCGCACCGCCTTTCCACTATCGCCAAAATGGACCGACTGGTGGTGCTGGATAAAGGTGAGATTGTTGAGATGGGCAACCACCGCGAACTGCTGGCGCACAACGGGCTTTACGCGCGCCTGTGGCAGCATCAGACCGGTGGCTTTGTCGGCGAAGATTAATCGCCGCGTCGATATGGCAGGGCTTCGCGCGCTTCAATGGCATAGGCGCGGATCCCTGCCCGCTCCTGCACTAAATACTCTTCTACGGCTTCGCGCAATCCCGGATGACACAGGTAGTGCCATGAGTGGGTGATCTGCGGTTCGAAGCCGCGCACCAGTTTGTGCTCGCCTTGCGCTCCCGCATCAAAACGCTGTAATCCCTCGGCAATCGCAAAATCCATGCCCTGATAGAAGCAGGTTTCAAAGTGCAGGCGATCGAACTCCGCCAGGCAGCCCCAGTAACGCCCGTACAGCGAGTTGCCATCCACCAGATAGAAAGCCATGGCCGCCGGATGCCCCTGCAGCGTGGCGATCACCACGCGAATCGATCGCGGCATGCGTTCGGCCAGCAGGCTGAAGAACTGCCGCGTGAGATAAGGACGCTGCCCGCGCACCGCATAGGTGTTGGCGTAGCAGGTGTAGACGAAATCCCACTGATCTTCGCTGAGTTCGTCACCACGATACCAATTGAACTCAAAGCCACTGCTCGCCACCTGTTCGCGCTCTTTACGCAGCTGTTTGCGTTTGCGTGACATCAGCGTGTCGAGGAAATCCTGAAAATCGCGGTAGCCTTTGTTGTGCCAGTGATACTGGATGCCGAGACGCGCCAGCCAGTCGGGCTGCTGCTCCATCACATCGTTGGCAAACGGCGTGGTGAAATTGATATGTGCGCCGCTCAGGCCGTTTTGCAGCAGTTCATCGGGCAACGCTGCGAGCAGCTGGCTGATGGCGGCTTGCTCGCCCAATAAACGCGCACCCGTAACCGGGCTGAACGGAATCGCCCCCAGCCACTTTGGATAGTATGGAATGCCGGCGCGGTGACAGGCATCAGCCCACGCGTGATCAAAGACGTATTCACCTTGCGAATTGCGTTTGCGATAGCCCGGCAGCGCGGCGCTCAGCACGCCCTTTTCACGCCACAACAGGTGATCCGGCTGCCAGCCGTTTTCCGGCCGCACGCTGCCGCTCTCTTCCAGCGTGAGCAGAAAGGCATGGCGTAAAAACGGTTGATCGTCAGGTAACAGCGCATCCCATTCGAGGGCGGAAATCTCCGCCAGCGACGACAGGTGAAGCAAAGACATGCATGGCTCCCGGCCAGCTTAAGGCGAACAGCTAGTTCAACAGGTTTTGTCGCAGGGGAAAAGAGGGGGCGCACTGAATGTGCATCGACCATCTATTGGCATGAATCACGCCGGAGGGGTTTGGATTGGAAAGGACGCTTCCACCGCTTAAGGAAGCGACTCTGTTAGCCGATGAGTTTCAGGTCGTTTTTACGATGTTGCTTCTGGTCGTCATAATAATTTTCGTGTGTACCGAGGCTCAGAAGATAGATTTCCAGTCTCTGATCGACCCAGCTGTAACCCAACAGATATTGCTGCTTGCTCAGGTAAAACTTGTGCACCCAGAGATAGCTCAGGTCGCCCTTTTTGCGTTCACCGATCTCTGGGTTAGCAATAATGCGGTCAATCTCTTGATCAACACCCTCCTGATCCTGTTCCGTCAGGCGGTTAAAAGCCTTCTCAAAACGGCGGGTCTGATAAATCTCAACTTCCTGTCCGGTCTTTTCTGCGCACATATTTTTTGACCTTGCCGTTATCCATTTCTGCTTTAGCCAGTAAGATTTCGTTGATGAAGGAGAACGTCAGATCGGGGTTATCCTCTGCGATGCGACCAATCTTCGCCCAATGCTCAATCTGCTTAGGCACGCTGCGGCTCATGGCTTCTGCATGTGTTTTCACATCTTCAACAAAATCATCGTCTAAGCGGACGCTGGTTGCCATATTTAAACCTCTTATTGTCGTCACCCGATACGTTGTTGTGAGAGTGGTTCCATTGATACGTCATTGCCAGACGTACAACAGAGGTGATTGTGCGACATATTGTCGCATTTGGCAATCAGTGATAGCAGCACGATTTACCGTGCCTCGACAACGAATGTGTATACTCACCTTTTTCGCTGTTCAGGAACCGCCATGGATCGTCTCGATTGTGACCGCATGTTTGTCGCGGTGCTGGAAGTAGGCAGCTTTGCCGGGGCGGCCGAGCGACTGGGCACCAGCAGCGGGCAGGCCTCCAAGCTGGTTTCCCGGCTGGAGCAGGAACTCGGCGTGCAGTTGTTCAAGCGCAGCACGCGTGCACTCTCAGCCACTGAAGTGGGTCGCGCCTATTATGAGCGGGTGAAAACCCTGCTGGATGCTTTCGACACGCTGGATGCCACGGTACGCGAAAATGCCACCACGCCAACGGGCCGCTTAAAAATCAGTGCACCTGGTACCTTTGGTACGGCGGTGCTCGCCAGCGTATTGGTCGCATTTGCGCGTCACTATCCGGTGATTGAACTGGACGTTAACTTCTCCGATCGTGCAGTGAACATTGTCGATGAAGGCTTCGATATGGCGATTCGCATTGGCAAATTAGATGACAGTAGCCTGATTGCACGTCGTTTGGGCGATGTGCCGATTCGCGTAGCGGCTTCGCCGGGCTATCTGCTGCAACAAGGCACGCCGCAGCACTGGCGCGATCTGGCTGCACATCAGTGTATCAGCGACACCAATTTCCGCGATCCCTGGCACTGGCCGTTTGTGACGCCCTGTGGCGACAGCGTTTCCATGCCGATTCGCGGCCGCCTGTGTTTCTCCAATACCGAAGCCTGTTTACAAGCAGCAATCGCCGGATTGGGTATCGCACGTTTACCGGGTTTTATTGCCGCACCAGCGCTACAACGCGGCGAGATCGTCTCGCTACTGGATAACTTCGCCACGCCGCCGATGGGCCTGTTTGCACTCTATCCACCCGCCCGCCATCTGGCGCAGAAAACCCGCTTACTGATTGATTTCCTAGCCGATCATTTCCAGCAACATCCTCCCGGCTGATTCCTTCCAATCTGGAAGCAATGAAAGCCATTTTGCCCGGATTATCACCCAACCAGCAACGCGGTATGCTCACTCCATCACCAGAGAGGAGTCGAGCATATGTTGGTTAACGGTAAGTGGAGCGCAGAGTGGCACCCGGTTCAAGCCACCGATAAACAGGGCGGATTTGTCCGCCAGACGTCCAGTTTTCGCCACTGGATCACCGCAGACGGCTCCAGCGAATTTGCCGCCGAGCCGGACCGCTATCATCTGTATGTGGCACTGATCTGCCCATGGGCTTCACGCACGCTGGTGGCGCGCAGCCTGAAAGGGCTGGAAAACGTCATCAGCGTCTCGGTGGTCGAGCCGCAGCTGGGTGCGCAGGGCTGGCACTTCGGTGACTATCCGGGTGCTGATCGGGACTGGCTCAACAAAGCCGAATACATCCATGAGTTATATACCCGCGCCGATGCTGACTTTACCGGCCGCGCCACGGTGCCGGTACTGTGGGATAAAAAGACACAGACCATAGTGAACAACGAATCTGCTGACATCCTGCGTATGCTGAACAGCGGGTTTGGCGATCTGGCAAACAACAGCCTCGATCTGTATCCAGAAGATCTGCGCGCTGAGATCGACGCGATCAACGCATCGATCTATCCACGTCTCAACAACGGCGTGTATCGTACCGGCTTTGCCACCACGCAGGTGAGCTATCAGCAGGCCTTTAACGATGTGTTCAGCCAACTGGACGAACTGGAACTGCGTCTGAAAGATGGCCGTACTTTCCTGCTGGGCGAGCGCCTGACCGAGGCCGATATTCGGTTGTTCGTGACGCTGGTGCGTTTTGACGTTGCTTATCATGGTCTGTTCAAATGTAACCTGCGCCGCCTGCGCGACTATCCGCTGCTCGATCGCTATCTGAAGAGTATGCTGGCGGTTTCGGGTGTGCGTCAGACAGTGAACATCGACCATATCAAGCAGGGCTACTATTCGATTAAGGCGCTGAACCCGAACGGGATTGTGCCAGTAGGCCCGGATATGGCGGATTACGGACTTTAAGGAGCAGGATGATGGCAAAAGCGTTGGTGATTTTTTTACATGGTGTGGGCAGTAATGGCGACGATCTGGCAGGACTCGGCCAGCATTGGGCCAGCCTGCTGCCGGATGTGGCTTTTGCCTCGCCGAATGCGCCCTATCCGTTTGAACATGCAATGGGCTATCAGTGGTTTAGCCTGACGGGCATTACCCCAGAAAATCGTCCGGCGCGGGTGCGTGAAGCCCGCGCAGCGTTTGATGAGACACTGCAACAGTTGATGGCGCAACACGGCTTGGCGGATGCGTGGGATAAAGTGATTCTGGTAGGCTTTTCTCAGGGCTCGATCATGGCGCTGGATGCACTGGCACAGGGCCGTCATCCGCTGGCGGGCGTGGTGGCGTTTTCCGGACGATTGTCGTTTGACGGTGCATTAACCCCGGCTTCGCACACGCCTGCTTTGCTGATTCACGGTAAAGCGGATGGTGTGATTCCGTATAGCGAGAGTGAGTCAGCAGCACAGCGCCTGCAAGCGGCAGGCGTGACGGTGGAAGCGCGCTTTGAAGCCGCCACCGGTCATACCATTTCTTCACAGGGTGCGATGCAAGCGGCCGCCTTTATCGCCCAGTGCTTGCAGGATTAAGGCCAGTAGCGATTTAACGCTTTCCAGGCTTGTTGCGCAGCCACTTCGGGTGGCTGCGCTTTTAATCCATCGTTAAACACTTCAATGCCGACCGGGCCACGATAGCTGGCGCTTTTCAGCTTATCGACAAAGCGTTCCACTTCGATAATGCCGTCGCCGGGCAACAACCGCTGATGGCGCGCATAATCACTTAGCGCGCCCTTCTCTTGCGGCGGCATCTCCGCCATATCGCACAGTTGCACTTCATAGATACGATCGGCAGGAATGCCATCGAGCTGTGAGGCGTCCCCACCCAAGGCACAGATGTGGAACAGATCGACCACCAGTCCGATATTCGGCTGGTCCAGACGCTGCAATCGTTCCCACGCCAGCGGCAGCGTATTATCAACGCTGCACCACGCCATGGGTTCGTACATGATGCGCATGTTATAGCGCGCGGCTTCCGAGGCCATCCAACGCAGATCTTCATCGATGCGCTCCGCCACGCAATCTTCACGCGTGGTGGCTGGTGCCTGAATGGTGTTGCAACCGATAGACTGCGCAATCTGGATAAACTGCCGCAGCTCTTCACGCTTTTGCAGACGTTCACGATCCGGCGCACCGGTAAAATCACGCAGCACCTGCAAATTGGTAAAGCCAAGATTTAACTGTTGAGCCAGCTGCGCTGTGGCAGCCTCAACATCATCCCGCCAGATTTCGACCTGATCGAAACCGGCGGCACGGGCCGCGCGCAGTTTCTGTTCAGGTTCACCGTTTAACAACACCAGGTTAAGGAATTTGGGGTTACTTCGCATCAACGGGCTCCCTAATCGTCCGGATAAATCGGTGACAGGTTCTGCTTGTCACGCAAACAGAACACCGACCAGTATCTACCTCTTAGGAGTTATTTCAAGCCCGTGATGCGCAGGGCTTTTATCCCAGCAGATTCACCACTGCAAAGCCGGCGAAGGTCATCAGCAGTGAACCAATCACATGCACCATCACGCTCGACATCGCCCAGAGGTATTTACCGGTTTGCAGCAAGCCGACAATTTCCGCTGAAAAGGTAGAGAAGGTGGTTAAACCGCCGCATAAGCCAGTGACAATCAGCAGTTTCCAGAAAGGGTCAATATGCGGATTGCGGACAAAAAACGCCAACGCTGCACCGATGATAAAACCACCGACCAGATTCACCATTAAAGTGCCCGGTGGCAGATTGGGAAATAGCGCGTTGAACCGCAGAGAAATAAGCCAGCGCAGTGAACAGCCCACGGCACCACCGAGCATCACAGCCAGTAACGACTTCAACATACTTTTGGAGCTCCTGAAATGAGTTACGCGCAGGGCCGCGGCAGGACAGAAAACACCTGACACACCGCCGTCTCCCGCGCAGGGATACGAGTGTTGTCAGGCGTCATCAGCCGTCTGTTTCCAGAACGGCGGTTGGGGAAGGTGGCACGCCATCACCTTAGCGGCATGATAATACGCTGGCGTAGCGGGGGTGACAATATCGGTCAACGATTGGCTTACCTTTGCACACGATTATGTTTTAACGTGGAGAACAACATAAGAGAGGAGATCCCGATGCGTACCCTGATTTTTGATACTGATATTGGCGTGGATGATGCCTTTGCGCTGACGTATGCGGCGCGGACGCAGCGGTTGCTGGGGATTACCACGGTGTTTGGCAATGTGGCGGTCGGGCAGGCGGTGAAAAATGCCCGGCTGTTCTGCGAGAAGATGGGGATTGAGGTACCGGTATATCGCGGTTGCTCCCGTCCGTTAGCATTAGCCCCTTCTGCGCCCGCTACGCTGCACGGCCTGGATGGATTAGGGGATGCGTTCGAGAACTCACACAGCGAAGCAGCCCCCAGCGCAGTGCAGTTCATTATTGATAGCGTGCGCGCACAGCCGCATACCATCACGATTGTAGCGATTGGCCCGCTGACCAATATCGCCAGCGCCATCAACCAGGCGCCGGATATCATTCCATTGGTGAAAGAGCTGGTAATAATGGGCGGCGCATTTGGCACCGACGGCCATTCCGGCAACGTCTCGCCGTTTGCCGAATTCAATATCTGGAAAGATCCGCATGCCGCCGATCAAGTGCTGGCCTCGGCGCTGCCGGTGGTGGTATTACCGCTGGATGTGACGCACAAGGTGCTGATTACGGGCGATGAAGTGCGGCAGTTAAATCAGCCTGTACTCAGCGCGATATGCCGTCCGTATCTGGCGTACAGTCTGCAAAAGGAAGGGTTTGATGGCATGGCGCTGCATGACACGCTCACGCTCTCCTGGCTCGCGTTACCACAGGCGTTTGAAGTCACCGAAGCGCCTGTACGCGTGATAACGGAAGGCATCAGCCGTGGTCAGACAGTGAGACGTCTCAGCGCCCTCGCCTCACGTGAAGACCCGTTTGCCGGATTACGCACACAGCGCTTGTGCCTCGGCGTGGATGCCGAAGCGGTCAGGGAACACTTTTTTGCCGCACTGCGGGCATGAGATCGGTGGTCGCTATCAAGGGCGTAATGCTTGCCAGTTAAGCGCCGGGTGATAACGCAGTCTTTTAAAAGGACACTATGGTTGAGGCCAGAGCGCGCCTCTTCCCCTGAACAGCCCCAGCACGCTCTTCAGCTTCAGTGCATACTGTTAAAAACGGCACGATGGCTGAGGCCAGAGCGCCTCTGCTGCTGCAAGGGCTATCCGCAGCGCTGAGGCTTTTACGTTGGGCCAGGAGCCAGGCGCAGGGATGCGACTGGCAGTTCGGGTTGGCCAGGACGGCCTTACCCGAACGGTCCATAGGCACGACGTGGAAGCCGAAGGCACCGCGTCAGCGGCACGAGGACGGTCCGGCAGCAGCAGAGGTGCTCAGGCCCGCATGCGCGCGCAGTGATACGCGAGTACGGCCCGGCAGCAGCAGAGGCGCTCAGGCCCGCATTCGCGCGCAGTGATACGCACCGACTACCTCGAAAAATGAATCACACCTTTAATCAGCTCACGATTGTTGATCACCTCTGACTCAAAGGTCTCCGCCAAAGTAGAAAAGTCATAATGACGATTCAGCATGATATCGGCACGAAGCTGACCCGAAGCCATCAACTCGCCGACTTTTGCGAAATCTTCGTGTGTGGCATTGCGACTGCCCATCAAGGTGGTTTCGCGTTTATGGAACTCGATATCCGGGATCACCAAATCCCCTTTGTGCAGGCCGACAAACACGATGGTGCCGCCATGACGAATCAGCTTCACCGCACCGTTCATCGCCGCCGGGTTGCCGGTCGCGTCAATCACCTTCGCCGCCAGACGTCCACCAAACTCTGCACGTAGCGTGGTGTCGAAATCTTCTGCCATCGGGTTGAGAGTCGCGAGCCCCAGCTTTTCTGCGACATGCGCACGTCGCGGTTCACTGGTATCGGCCACCACCACCTGCGCGCCTGCGGCCGCCGCAATCGCGGCTACACCTAAACCAATCGGTCCGGCACCGACCACCAGCACCTGCTCATCCGCTGCCACCGCCGCACGACGTACCGCATGCGCACTGATCGCAAAAGGCTCGATCAGTGCCGCCGCTTCCGGCGCCACATCATCAACAGCTAACAGGTTGCTGGCGGGTACGCTGAGGAACTCGCAGAAGCCACCATCCTGATGTACGCCAATTACCGAAATATTCTCGCAGCAGTTAGTTTTACCACTCAGACAGGCATCGCACTGCTGGCAGGAAACATAGGGAATCAGCGCCACGCGCTGCCCTACTTTGAAATCCGTTACCCGACAGCCCAGCTCCACCACTTCGCCACACAGCTCATGGCCCAGAACGCGTGGATAGCTAAAGAACGGCTGATTGCCCGCCCAGGCATGAATATCGGTGCCGCAAATCCCGGCGGCAATCGGTTTAATCACAACCTCCTGTTCGGCCGGAGTCGGTTTCTCACGCTGCTGCCACACCATATTGCGCGGCTCGGCAACCACCAGGGTTTTCATTGTTGTCATGGGCTTCTCCTGTGCTGATGTCGCAGTTTTGGCGAAAATCAGCCACCCGCGCCGTTTGCACATGCTGAAGTGTGAGGCAGCGCCCTTTTTTTGGGCTTTGTGTGGTTTTTAATAAATAAAAAACCGGAGAAGCGCATGAGCCGAAGCCTGAATTTACGCCAGAACGTGATCAATCAAATGCTGGAAGGCATCGCTAAACGCCACATCCGCTCTCCGCTGCCACCGCAAGCCGCGCTGGCGGAAATGTTCAATATCAGCCGCACCACCGTGCGCCATACCCTGCAGCATCTGCATGAGCGCGGCGTACTGGATAAAGTTGAAGAAACTTACGTTATCGTGCGCGATCCCAGCGAAGAGGATGGTTTTAGCGCGTTAACGCCGCCGATCGATCAACAAGCGCGTCTGTTTGAACAGGCGTTTTTTAATCTGATTAACCAGCGACAGCTGATGCCCGGCGACAGTTTTAGTGAGTTGCAGCTGGCACAACAGGTCAAGGCCAGTCCGGTTGTGGTGCGCGAGTTCCTGCTGCGGTTTATGCGTTACGACCTGCTGGAACCGGTAAAGCGGGGTCACTGGCGCATGAAAAAGTTTGATCAGCCCTACGCTGAAAATCTGTTCGAACTGCGTGAAATGCTGGAAACACATGCACTTACCCGCTTTCTCAACCTCCCCTCCAGTGATGAGCGCTGGATTCAGGCGCGCGACCTGCTGGATCGCCACCGTGCCATGCGCGACACCATCGCCAGTAACTATCGCCACTTTGCCGCGCTGGATAAAGAGATGCATACGCTGATTCTGTCAGCGGCTAATAATCCGTTCTTCAATCAGTCACTGGAGATCATCTCCATGATTTTTCATTCGCATTATCAATGGGATGAAACAGATTTAAAACAGCGTAACATCGTGGCACTGGAGGAACATATGGCGATTCTGACTGCGCTAATCAGCCGCCGGGACGTCGAAGCTTTGTGCGCGTTGCATAACCATCTTGGCACGGCGATGTCATCGATGATCCGCTGCATTCGCCAGTACAATTAAAAACCGATTAAAAACCACAATTCTTAAGCGCCCGCACGAATCTGAAACATCCTCGCAACATCCCAACCGGTTTACTTCTAGTCTCCAAAGCAATCTGTTGTGGCAGCACCGTTTCGCTGCCGCAGGACCCCAACCCTCGATAACGATAAGACCCCATACCTGGGAGGTTGCAATGGAAAATACATCTGCACGTGGCCGTGACGCCGCGCCAACATCCGCCGTCGATGGACAAGACTTTGTCCCGGCACGCGGCGATGTGGTGCGCTCACCGCGCATTAAGAAGATTCAGGTTACCGCCATGTTGCTGCTGCTGTTTGCGGCCATTATCAACTATCTCGATCGCAGTTCACTGTCGGTGGCCAACATGACCATTCGCGGCGAGCTGGGCTTATCGGCCACCGAGATCGGCGTGTTGCTGTCTGCGTTCTCGCTGGCTTACGGCTTAGCGCAGCTGCCATGTGGTGCACTGCTGGATCGCAAAGGACCGCGCATCATGCTGGCGCTTGGCATGTTTGTCTGGTCACTGTTCCAGGCCGCTGCCGGTCTGGTGCATAACTTCACGCAGTTTGTGCTGGTGCGTATCGGGTTGGGGATTGGTGAAGCGCCGATGAACCCGTGCGGCGTTAAAGTAATTAACGACTGGTTCAACATCAAAGATCGCGGCATGCCGATGGGGATGTTTAACGCCGCGTCGATGATTGGCCTGTCGATTGCGCCACCGATTCTGGCAGCGATGATGCTGGTAATGGGCTGGCGCGGCATGTTCGTCACCATCGGCGTGCTGGGTATGTTCCTCGCCATTGGCTGGTATGTGATGTACCGCAACCGCGACAACAGCCAGCTGAGCGGTGAAGAGATTCACTATCTGCAAGCGGGCAGCGTGGCATCACGCAAAGAGCCGCTGAGCTTTGCCGAGTGGCGCGGTTTGTTCAAGCAGCGCACCATGTGGGGCATGATGATTGGCTTCAGCGGCATCAACTACACCGCGTGGCTCTACATTGCCTGGCTGCCGGGTTATCTGCAATCGACCTATCATCTGGATCTGAAAAGCACCGGGTTGCTGGCGGCGATTCCATTCCTGTTTGGCGCAGCGGGCATGTTGCTGAACGGCTATGTGGTAGATGCCTTGGTGCGTCGTGGAATGGATGCAGTGAAAGTGCGTAAGGTATCGATTGTCAGCGGCATGCTGCTGTCTGCAGCCTTCACCACTTTCGTCACCCGTGCAACAGACACCACCAGTGCAGTGACGCTGATTGGCATGGCGCTGTTCTGCATTCACTTTGCCGGGACATCTTGCTGGGGCTTGATTCACGCTAACGTTACCGCACGTATGACGGCATCGGTGGGCAGCATCCAGAACTTCGCCAGCTTTGTGTTTGCCTCGTTTGCGCCGGTGATCACCGGTTGGGTGCTGGATACCACCAAGTCGTTTAGCCTGGCGCTGATGATTTGTGCAGGCGTCACCGTGGTGGGTGCGCTGGCTTATCTACTGCTGGTGCGTAAACCGATTACGGATGGAGTGTAAGTCGTCAATAGCGCGATAAATCGCATCGCTACGGCAGGGTGCATATCTTTGTAGCGCGATGAATCGCGCCGCTACGGCAGAGCTCATGTTTTTTGTAGCGGCGCAATTTATTGCGCAATCAGTTCGCAGCCGGTTCGTAGCCAGCTCGCCGTCATTTACAGGGTAAAAAACCGCGTTTCACACTGCCGCGCGATTTCCCACAGCTTATTGCGAATCACCTGTTTCAACTGCAAGGTGGATTGCGATAGTGGCTGATCGCGGCGGCTGATCAGCATCACTTCAAACGGCAGCGGTTGTGCCACCGGCAGCAGTTTTAGCTGGTCGGCATAGCGGCAGGCGGTAAACAGATCCACCACGCCCACACCGCCGCCTGCCAGCACCATATCAGCAATCACCGAATAGGTTTTGATCGACAACGACACCGCCGGGTCCAGCCCTTTGTCACGCAACGCACGGTGCAGCACGCGCCCAAGTGGGTCTTGGTTCTGCATCATCAACAGGTTGTTGGCACACAACCACTCCAGCGTGGCGGGTTCGTTATGAGTGTGATGCTGCGGCAGTAGCGCCACCATCGACGATTGAAACAGCGGTTCCGCCAGCAGATCGGCATCGACCTGCTGACCAAACACCAGCGCGAAATCGAGCTGGTTATCCATGATCATCTGACACAGCGTGCTGAAGTGTTCGGTCACTAACTCCACACTCACCGACGCAGCCTGCTGTCGCCAGTTGACCAGTGCGGGCGCTAATACCATCTGACCAAAAGCGTGTGCAGCTCCCACACGCACCGTTTGCCCCTCGCCGCGCCGCAACTGCTCGGTAAGTTGGGTGATGGAGTGTAAACGCCGGTAGAGATCTTCCACTTCGGGCAGTAAACGCCGACCTTCGGCCGTGACCACCATCCCCTGCGCACGCCGTTCAAACAGGGCAAATCCCAACTGCTGCTCGGCGTGCGTTAAGACGCGGCTGACATTTGGCTGCGACACATTGAGCAATCGCGCCGCCGCACTGATGCTGCCGGTCTGCACTATCGCCTGAAAAACCTCAATGTGTCGCAATCGCATAATTACTCGCCCCAGGTCGCTTCAAGCACGCGCAGCCAATTGCCGTGGCAAATTTTTTCCAACAGTTCGCGCGAATAACCACGTGCCGCCAGCGCGTTCACCACCAGTGGGAAACCGGCCACATCTTTCATGTCGCCTGGCATGGTGGCACCATCCAGATCCGAGCCAAAGCCCACGCCATCTTCCCCTACTTTTTCCAGCAGGTATTCCACGTGCTGCACGATGGCATCCACAGTGGTAGACGCATGACGATCGCCATCTTCACGCAGGAACGGCACGGCGAAATTCACGCCGACAAAGCCGTGGGTTTCCTTGATGGCCGCCAGTTGGCGATCGGTGAGATTGCGCGACTGGGCGCTAATCACATGAGCATTGGAGTGGCTGGCCACCAGCGGTGCATCGCTGATCTCGGCCGTATGCCAGAAGCCCTTCTCATCCATGTGCGACAGGTCAACCATGATGCGGCGCTGATTACAGTCACGCACCAGCTGTTTACCCGCTGCGGTTAAGCCGTTGCCGACATCCGGCGATGACGGATACAGGAACGGTACACCCTCACCAAATTGATTCGGGCGGCTCCACAGTGGCCCCAGCGTACGAAGACCGCTGGCATACAGGATATCCAGTAGCTCGCCGTTGGTATCCAGCGCTTCCGCCCCTTCCACGTGCATCACCACCGCCAGCATGCCCCTGGCCATGCAGTCGCGAATATCGCGCACGCTGCGGCAAATTTTCACTTGGCCCTCTGAGGCCTGTTCGATGCGCAGCAGCAACGCCAGCATCGAAAAAGTGGCATCACGCGCAGCGCCAATAATTTCCTGAGGAAAATCTGAGAGGTCTGGCGCACTTCTTGCAATCAGAGGGTGAGACGGCACCCAGGTGGCAAATATCCCACCTACCATATTTCCTTGACGGATACGCGGCAGGTCCATCTGACCGCGTCCAGTGCCCTGCAGGAAGGCCTGCACCGCGTTGGGTTGATGGTGTTGCCAGAGTTTATTGAGCACATCGTTATGACCGTCAAAGACCGGAATGTTGATGATTTCAGACATGTTGTGTCGGTTCCATATTCGGGAGAAAGCGCAAGTTCTGCCTGCTGGCGGGGCAAATTGCACCAAAAAGAGGCAAGGCTTCACGCATGAAACAAATGACTTAATCCCATTATTAATCCTCTCGCACAGCGGGAAAGTCAAGACAAAAAACAGCAAAATAACTAAATTTAATTTTAATAATCAATAACTTGGAGTTGTCATGGTAACCAGAAGACGTTTTCTCGCAGGATGCGCCGCCGTCCCTGCTTTTTCCTATCTGAGTCTCAACACCGCCTTCGCTGATACGCCACCGAGTATGTTCGTGATGGCGATGCAGCTGGACAACATTACCAGCCTTGACCCCCATGAAAGCTTTGAAGCCACCGGCGGCCAGATTTGCGGCAACATGTATCAGCGCCTGGTCACGCCGGACCCGCAGAAAGCCGATAAAGTGATTGGCCAGCTGGCGAAGAGCTGGGATGTGAGCAGCGATAACAGCACCTACACCTTCCATCTCGATCCGGCAGCCAAATTCGCCGATGGCACAGCGCTCACCGCAGAAGATGTCGCCTATTCGATTGAACGTATCGTCAAGCTGGATAAAAGCCCGGCCTTTATCATCAACCAGTTCGGCTTCACTAAAGACAATGTGACGCAGATGGTCACGGCGAAAGATGCGCATACCGTGGAGATGAAACTCGGTGCACCAGCGGCTGAAACCTTCCTGCTGTATTGCCTCTCCGCCACCGTTGGCAGCATCGTGTCGAAGAAGGCCTGTGAAGCCAACCAACAGAACAACGACTTCGGTAATGCGTGGCTGAAACAGCACAGCGCCGGTTCGGGTGCCTTCACCCTGCGTACCTGGAAAGCCAGTGAAACGGTGATCCTGGAACTGAGCCCGCTGTATGCCGACAAGAGCAAAATTAAGCGCGTGATCCTGAAGCACATCACCGACCCGGCCGCTCAGGCGCTGATGGTGAAGAAAGGCGACGTGGATGCGGCCTACGATCTCACTACCGAGCAGTTGTTGCAGGTGAAGAACGACAGCAACGTGTCGCTGATGAATCAGTCGCTGTCAGCCATCATGCTGATGTCGTGCAACACCAACAATGAATACCTGAAAAAGCCGCAGGTGTGGCAAGCTCTGAAGTGGGCGCTGGATTACGACAGCATCCAGAAAAACATCCTGTCGATGAGCTTTATTACCCATCAAAGCTTCCTGCCGAGCGGCTTCCCGGCAGCGCTTGACGACACGCCGTTCCACAAAGATGTGGCGAAAGCTAAGTCGCTGCTGGCGGAAGCGGGTTATCCCGATGGATTTGAGATCACCCTCGATCACTACTCAATGCAGCCGTATCCCGATATCGCTCAGGCGATCCAGACCCAGTTGGGCGCGATTGGCATCAAAGTGTCATTGATTGCCGCCGAAAACCGCCAGGTGTTGACCAAGATGCGTGCGCGTCAGCATCAGTTGGCACTGACCGTGTGGGGCGCGGACTATTTCGATCCGAACTCCAACACCGAAGCCTTCTGCGTGAATACCGACAACAGCGAAAATGCCCGCAGCCGCACGCTGGCATGGCGCTGCAGCTGGTCAGATGAAGAGTTCAACAAACTGACTGAACAGGCACTGCACGAGCCGGATCCGGCGAAACGTATTGCACTCTATCAGCAGATTCAGCAGCTGGGCCGCGAGAAAAGTCCGTTCATCTACATGATGCAGAAAACCAAGAATGTCGCCTGCGGCAAAAACATCTCAGATGTGCACATGACGGTACTGGAGCAGTGGCCATACGATCAGGTGAAAAAAGCCTGATGCCTTTACTGAAGAAAATCGTCAGCACCCTGGGTAGCCTGGTGCTGACGCTGTTTGGTCTTTCTGTACTGACCTTCTTTATCGGCCGGGTGATGCCTACCGATCCGGTGCTGGCGGCGGTGGGCGATAACGCACCGCAGTCCGTGGTGGATCGCGTGCGCCTGGAAATGGGGCTGGATCAGCCCCTCTACATTCAGTTCGGCCACTATCTCAACCAATTACTCCATGGCGATTTGGGTAAATCGATTCTCACCTCAAATCCGGTGACCACCGATATTGCGCGCTTCTTCCCGGCGACCATGGAACTGGCGACTGCCGCGATTATTATCGCCGCGCTGGTCGGTATTCCGCTGGGTGTCTGGGCCGCCGTGCGCCAAAGCACTTGGGTCGATCAGACCATTCGCGTGGTGTGCCTCGCTGGGCACTCACTACCGGTGTTTGTGCTGGCGCTGCTGAGCCTGCTGGTGTTCTACGCCGTGCTCGGCATTGCGCCCGGCCCAGGGCGGCAGGACATCATCTGGCAGGATATGGTGCCGCAGATCACCGGCTTTCTTACCATCGACTCATTGCTCGCCGGTGAAACGGATGCCTTCTGGGATGCGCTGGCACACATGGCGCAGCCGGTCTTGATCCTTGCCTACTTCAGCATGGCCTACATCACACGTATGACGCGCACCTTTATGCTCAATGCCTTGAGCGGTGAATTTGTGATCACTGCGCGTGCGAAAGGGCTGTCATCGCGCCGGGTGATCTGGCGGCATGCCTTTCCGACCGTGGCAGTGCAGCTGGTGACGGTGCTGGCGCTGACCTACGCCGGATTGCTGGAGGGCGCGGTGGTCACCGAAAACGTCTTCTCATGGCCCGGCCTCGGCCAGTATCTCACCACCTCGCTGATGAACGCCGACATGAACCCGGTAGTGGGTGCCACGCTGCTGGTCGGCACCGTATACGTGCTGCTCAATCTGCTGGCTGACCTTCTTTATCGACTTTGGGACCCACGCGTAAAATGATCTTCTTCTCTCGTGACTGGCTGCTGGACGATACGCCAGCCAATCGCCGTCAGGCGGTGTGGGGCCGACGCTATCGTTTGTGGCTCAGCCTGCGCAGCAACCCGCTGGCAATGGCAGGATTAGCGGTCATCGCCGTCATGCTGTTGCTGGCGCTGTTTGCCCCGTGGCTGACGCCGTTTGACCCTGGCACACAGCATCTGGAAAACCGTCTGGCGGCTCCTTCTGTCGCACACTGGCTCGGCACTGATGAACTCGGCCGCGATGTCTGGACGCGCATTATCTATGGCGGACGCACCACGCTTGGCATGGTGATCGCCGTGGTACTGCTCACCGCCCCGCTCGGCCTGCTGATTGGCTGTATCGCGGGCTATGCCGGTGGGATTGTGGATAAGACGCTGATGCGTATCACCGACATCTTCCTCGCCTTCCCGCGTTTGATTCTGGCGCTGGCGTTTGTGGCCGCGCTGAAACCCGGCGTGGAGAGCGCGATTCTGGCGATTGCCTTAACCGCCTGGCCGCCGTACGCGCGTCTGGCGCGTGCCGAAACCATGCAGTTCCGCCACAGCGATTTTATCGCCGCCAGCCGACTTACTGGCGCATCGCCATTACGTATTATCCTGCGCCACATCATGCCACTGTGCGTGCCGAGCCTGATTGTGCGCGTCACGCTGGATATGAGTTCCATCATCATCACCGCCGCCAGCCTTGGCTTCCTGGGGATGGGCGCGCAGCCGCCCTCGCCCGAATGGGGCACCATGATTGCCACCGCGCGCCGCTTCCTGTTCAGCGAATGGTGGGTGCCGCTGATGCCGTGTATCGCCATTTTCCTGACCTCACTGGCGTTTAACTTTCTCGGCGACGGTCTGCGCGACGTGCTGGATCCTAAGGAGCGCTAAATGCTGGTGGAAATTGAAAACCTGCGTATTGCCTTTCGCAGTCGCACAGAAACCTTTGAAGCGGTGCGCGGCGTCAGTTTTAGCGTTGGCCGCGAGAAGTTCGCCATTGTTGGCGAAAGCGGATCGGGCAAGTCGCTGACCGCACGCTGTTTGATGCAATTACTGCCGGGCAATGCGGAGGTGACCGCCGACGTATTGCGTTTTGACGGTATCGATCTGCGCGGCGCCAGTGAAAAAGTGCTGCGTCAGATTCGCGGCAAACGCGTGGGCTTCATCCTGCAGGACCCAAAATATTCACTCAATCCAGTGATGACCATTGGCCAGCAGATCGCCGAAGCCTGGCGCGAGCACAAAGGCGGCAGCCGTAAAGCGGCAATGCTGGCGGCGATTGATCTGCTGGAGCAGGTGAAAATTCGTGATGCTGCCGCCGTGGCTAAACGCTATCCGCATGAAGTTTCCGGCGGGATGGGCCAGCGCGTGATGATTGCCATGATGCTGGCACCGGATCCGGAACTGCTGATCGCCGATGAGCCCACCAGCGCGCTGGATGCCACGGTACAGGCAGAGATCCTCAAGCTGATTGACGATCTGGTTTCCGCGCGCGGGATGGGGTTGATCCTGATCAGCCACGATCTGCCTTTGGTGTCGCACTTTTGCGATCGCGTGGCGGTGATGTACGCCGGGCGCATTGTCGAATTGCTGGACGCCGGGCAGTTACAGCAGGCTCAGCATCCGTATACGCGCGGCTTACTGGCCTGTTTGCCTTCGTTAAAACATCCGCGCGAGCGTTTACCGGTATTACAGCGCGATGCGGCGTGGCGGGAATAGCGCAATGCCCCTCAACGCGGTTGTCCAACTCTACGCCCGCTGGATGCGTACCGTTCAACGAACGCACAGAATTTACAGGCAGCTTCATGATTGAAATTGATAACCTGCGCATCGCCTTTGGTGCGCATCAGGTAGTGAAAGGCGTCAGCTTCGCGGTCGCCAACGGCGAAAGCTTTGGCATGGTCGGCGAAAGTGGTTCGGGCAAATCCACCATTCTGCGCGCCCTCGCCGGACTCAATGCCGATTGGCAAGGCAGCATGAAATTTGGCGGCATGGAACTGGGCGCTAAACGCAGCCGCGCGTTCTATCGCCAGGTGCAGATGGTGTTTCAGGATCCGTTTGGTTCGCTGCATCCGCGTCAAACCATCGACCGCATCCTGCATGAGCCGCTGCTGGTGCATCAGCTCGATCGCGCGGAACAGCGCATCAGCCAGGCGCTGAGCGAGGTCGGCTTACCGGCCGCTGTGCGTTTCCGTTATCCGCATCAGCTTTCGGGCGGTCAGCGTCAGCGCGTGGCGATTGCCCGCGCGTTGATTGCCGAGCCAGAAGTGCTGCTGCTGGATGAGCCCACGTCGGCGCTGGATGTGTCGGTGCAGGCGGAAATCCTGAATTTACTCAGCGATCTACGCACTGAGCGCAAACTCACCTACATTATGGTGACGCATAACCTCGCGGTGGTGACCCATCTATGCCAGCGCATTGGGGTGATGCAGCACGGTGAGATGGTGGAGCAATTGAGCGCGGAGGATTTACGCGCGCGCCGCATCCAGCATCCGCATACCGCTCAACTGTTTGATCTCAGCATGACGCTGGAGGAACCGGCATGACCGCGAACGGGCAACAGTCTGCTGATATCGCACCACTTTTCGATCTCAGCATGACGCTGGAGGAACCAGTATGACCGCGAACTGGCAACAGGCCGCCGAGGTGGCGCAGCAGATAACACAAGGCTGGCAGCAGCCCGGCGCACCGGGTGGTGCGATAGTCCTGTTTGATGCCCATCATATTCACTCAACACACTGCGCCGGTCTGGCCGATCTGGCGCAACAGACCCCCTTCGGCGCCGACAGCGTGGTGCGTTTTGCCTCGATAACCAAGCATCTGTTTGCCGCGCTGGTCACCGGGCCGGGCCGTCGCTACCTGCAACTCAACGATAAGCTGGTGCAGCATCTGCCGCAGCTTACAGGCGCCAACGGCCAGATCACCGTCGGCCAGGCGCTGGACATGAGCAGCGGCTTGCCCGACGTGCGTGAAACCCTGTCGCTGCTCGGCTTGTCGGTGTACAACGCCACCAGCGCTGCTGATCTGCTGGATTTTGTCGCACAGGAAGGCGATCTCAGCTATCCGCCCGGCAGCGAGATTTCATACACCAATACCGGCTACCGCCTGGTGGAAGAGGCGCTGAAAGCCAAAGGTGTGCTGTTCAACGATCTGCTGCAGCAATATATCTGCGAGCCGCTGGATATCAGTTTGGTCGCGCCGGAAACCTGGTTCGATATCGTGCCGGGACTGGTGCCGGGTTACTGGCAAAACGGCGCGCAGTGGCAGCTCTCCAGCGCTGGATTACACCTTTCCGCCTCGGGCAGCGTGACCGGCAGCGTCAATCATCTGACGCGCTGGCTGCAAAGTCTGCTGGCGGACAGCGGACCCGGCGCGGGCGTGCTGCAACGCCTGAGCGCGCCACGCCATCTCAATGACGGCCGTACCAGCGGCTACGGGCTGGGTATCACCAGTTCCACGCTGGGCAGCCAGACGCTGTTCGGTCACGGCGGTTCGCATGCGGGTTATAAAAGCTATTTCCTGCTGCATCCGGAGCTGAAGCTGGGCGTGGCGATTGTTGCCAACCGCGAAGATGTGGCGACCTCAGAAAGTGCACTGCGGGTGATGGCAGCGCTGCTGAATCGCACGCTGCCGGAAAAAGGGCACGACCTGACGCCGGGCTTATACGTGGCAGAAAACGCCGCCGACTGGCTGGAGATTCAGGGTGTGACCGCGACCTGGCTGGGTGCCGGTGAAACGCTGTGGCGCGCCGATCCTCATGGCGATGCAGTGTCGCTTTCCAGCACCTTCCCGATCAAACTGCGCCATGAAGGTGCAGCGATTGTCGGTGAGATTGGTCATGCGCCGCGCCGTTTTGTTCCAGTACAGGCGGACAGCGCCAGCCTTGAGCATCTGCAAGGCCGCTGGTTCGCACATGCCTGGCGCAGCGAAATGGTGATTGAGGGCGATCGCCTGGTAATGGGCATCGGTCCGGCAGCGATTCATGCCAGCTTGCAATCGCTGGGCAACGATCGCGTGCTCGCCACCGCGCAGGATGGACCCTGGGAAAAACGCTTTGTGATAGCGCGCGAAGGTGACTCGCTGCGGCTGCTGCTCAATCGCAGCCGCGTGGTGAGATTTACGCGCTAAGCGGTCGTCTGGTCAATTCAACACATCAGTCAAAGCTGCCATTTTTATAAATGGCAGCCTCTTTTCTTTAAACCACTGTGTGGCGCAGACGACCAATCTTTTCGATCTCGACTTCAATCACATCGCCGGGGAACATAAACAGCGGTGGCGTGCGTTTTTTTCCAACGCCGCCCGGTGAACCGGTGATGATCACATCGCCTGCTGACAGCGGGCTAAACGCTGAAATGTATTCGATGATTTTCGCCACCGGATGCACCATGCTGGCGGTGGTGTCGTTCTGCACTTCACGCTGATTCAGCCAGGTTTTGATCGCCAACTGCTGCGGATCGGGGATCTCATCTGAGGTGGTCATCCATGGACCAAAACCGCCAGTCTGCTGCCAGTTTTTTCCGGCGGTAAACCAGGTGAACTGCATGTCACGTACGGTGGCATCCATAAAGCAGCTGTAACCGGCAACGTGTTGCAGCGCATCGGCCGCTTTAACCTGATAGGCCGGCTTACCGATGATGACGGCCAGTTCGCCTTCGTAATCAAATTCCTGGGTGGTGGCCGGTTTCAACAGCGGCTGCTCATGCCCCGCCAGGGAATCCGCGAAACGGACGAACAGCGTCGGCGCTTCGATAGTCTCGGCAAACTCTTTACGCTTGTCCGCGTAGTTCATGCCGACACAGAACACTTTTCCAGGATTTTCCACTACCGGAAGAAAGCGAATTGCGCTGAACGGGTGATCAGCCGGCAGTGAGCTAAAGGCTTCCAGGTCGCTGACTGCGCCGCGTTGTAACAAAGATTTCAGGTCCGGGCACTCCGCGCCGAGGCGCGAACCGACGTCAATCACGCCTTCTTCCCGCACGATTCCGTAACTTTTTCTTTCCTGGTCAATAAGATAAAAACTGCAGAGCTGCATGACTGCCTCGTTGTTATATATAAATTGCGCGCAGGTTACCAAAAGCCAGCAGGAAATGCGGTACGACCTGCCAATAATGTGCCTAAGCGTTGATACGTGATTGCTGATCTATTGATTGCCATCCATGGCAACCCTGCAAACATCCGTTAGGCGCGCAGTCCTGGCAACCTTGCGAGCATCAGTTTGGTGCGCTGTCATGACAACCCTGCGAGCATCTGTAGGGTGCGCCTTCATGCGCACCAACATTACGACTGCGTACTCGCCAGATAGGAGAATGCACTTAGCAGGCTGATCAATGTGCCCATCTGCTCGGCGCGATAACCCACGGTCACCGCATCAATGCGCGTTACACCGGGAATCAGACTGAACAAATCCGCCAGCACCGGTTTGCTGGCTTGTAACTGCATCTCATAAGGTGCGGTCAAACGCGTGGTACTGACCTGGCGCGCACGCTGTACCGCCGCGGTGGCGGCGGCACGAATGGCGTTTTGTGCGGCTTGCGGGCTAATGGACTCCGCGCAGGTGTGGGAAATCGCGCGTTTCACACAGACGTAATCCACTGACGGATAGTGTTCGGTGATCCAGCCTTGCAGTTGATCATCCCCGCTCACCAGCCAGAGCGGTGTGCCCTGTTCGGCGGCGGCGGCAGCGTAGATGTCGCTTTCGCCCATCACTTTGCCGTTGATATGGATGCGCCAAAAAGCACGGCCGTTAATGGTGTGTGCCAGCACGCCGGGTTCGCCCGCCGCGCTGTGATAGCCGATAAAGAACAGGCCATCGAAGGGCTGCTGCTCAATGCCTTCCACCATCGACAAGCCACGCGGCTTGCCTTGCACCATGCGCGCACGCGGATCGATGTTTTCTGCGCGCAGGTTGGTCATTTGTGCATGGCTGTCGGCCACCACCACTTCGGTGGCTCCGCCGGCAAACGCGCCGTCGATAGCGGCGTTGACCTCCTGCTCCATCAGTCCACGTGCCAGCTGGTATTCCGCATGGCCGGGGGAGCACTGTTCCGGACGCATCACGCCCGCGATACCTTCAATGTCAGCAGAGATGAATATTTTCATAAGTCAGGCAAATTCCGTGCGGGTTGGAACACGGTCGCCATAAATGGCGACCCTACAGGGAACAGTGCGTCACAGGCCGCTTTTAAGCTGACCTCAGACGCTGCTGTAAGAGGCGCCAAATGGCGACACTACGGTTAACTTAACGTCAGAGGCGGCATTCAAGCTGAACACAGGCGCTGCTGTGAGAGGCGCCAAAAAAATGGCGGCCCTACGGTTTGGCCAATTCATCCAGCACCTGCGTCAGTGACGGGCGATGATGGCCGCGAAAACCGGTGACCGCTTCGGCGCTTAATAGCGCATCCAGCACCGCGTGTTCAGTGGCATCAGCGGCGGCGGCAAGCAGCGGTTCCAGTGCCGCATCTTCCGGCGGGTTTGGCTGCGTTTGCGTGGAGAAGGCCACGGCAATATCGCCTGATCCATGTCCCCAATAACTGCCTAAACGGCCTAATCCGGCACCGGCGCGTTTAGCGATACGCTTAAGCTGGCGCGCATCCAGCGGCGCATCGGTGGCCATGATAATGATGATGGAGCCGGCATCGCGCTGCGGTGCCAATTCTGGCAGCAGCGGCCCAATCATGTCACCAAGTCGCACACCATCCAGCGTTAACGCATTCAGTGCCCCAAAGTTAGCCAGCACCAGCACGCCCAACGTCGCATTCAGTGACGGAATTGAACGCGATGCGCTGCCAATCCCGCCTTTCAAACTGAAGCAGCTCATGCCACGTCCGGCACCGACGCTGCCACGGGCGAAATCGGCCTGCGCCGAATCGAGCGCATTCTGCGCCATGGCTTCGGTAACGGCCAGCGCCTGAATGTCATTCAGCCAGCCGTCGTTGCACTCCAGCGCCAGCGGATTGACGGTCGGCAAACTGCGACCCAACTCCGGGTTACGGCTGATGGCGTCACGCACCAGTGTGGTAAACAGCGTGCCGACTGCCAGTGTGTTGCTGAGCAAGATCGGCGTTTGCAGCACGCCCAACTCTTCGATTTGCACCAACCCGACGGGCTTGGCAAAGCCATTAAAGACCGCCGCGCCGCAGGGTAACGGCTTGAGAAACAGGTTATCGCCCGGCGGCACAATCGCCGTCACACCGGTTTGTCTCTCACCGTCTGCCAGCGTGTGATGACCGACGCGCACGCCGGGCACATCGCTGATGCGATTGGTGGCACCACAAGCACTGCGTGGTTGCCCGAGCTGGCGTTCAGTGCGCCAGCGTTGCAGCAGCAGATCGCGCTGCAGTTGTTGAAAATCCATGTTTAGCTCTTCAGTTTGGGATCGAGCGTATCGCGCAGCGCATCACCCAGCAGGTTAAACGCCAGCACAGTAATGAAAATTGCCAGGCCGGGGAACACGCTGACGTGCCATAAACCGCCCATCATCATGCTGCGGCTCATCGCCAGGATATTCCCCCACTCTGGCACATCCGGTTCCGGGCCCAGGCCAATAAAGCTGAGGCCCGCTGCCGTTAGAATACTGGTGCCGATACGCATGGTGAAATAGACAATCACATTGGAGAGCGTGCCGGGCAGAATGTGGCGCAGCAGGATCACGCGATCGGGCGCACCGGCGCAGCGCACCGCTTCGACATACGCAGCCTGTTTGAGCGACAGCGTCGAGGCGCGCACGATGCGGGCAAA
Organism: Candidatus Pantoea communis; assembly: GCF_011752685.1. Classification (NCBI taxonomy): domain Bacteria; kingdom Pseudomonadati; phylum Pseudomonadota; class Gammaproteobacteria; order Enterobacterales; family Erwiniaceae; genus Pantoea; species Candidatus Pantoea communis. The sequence continues at coordinate 31,828 of NZ_VWXC01000016.1, read as the reverse complement.
GACCGGCACGCTGAACACCGCCACGGCGATAATCACGTTATTCAGTCCCGGACCGAGAATCGCCACCACTGCAATCGCCAGCAGCATGCCGGGAAAGGCAAACAGCACGTCGGAACCGCGCATGATCAGCATGTCAATCCAGCGACCGTAATAGCCCGCCAGCAAGCCGAGCAGCACGCCCACCACCATGCCCAGCGTCACCGACAGCACGCCGACGTAAAGCGAGATGCGTGCACCGTAGATGATGCGGCTCAACAGGTCGCGTCCCAGATCATCAGTACCCATCCAGTGTGCCGCTGAAGGAGGTGATGATAAGGCCATCCAGTCCGGTGCCATCGGGTCCCATGGTGCCAGCCAGGGCGCGAAGATCGCCACAATCACCAGCAGCAGTACAAAGCCGCCGGAGACCAGCGCCAGCGGATTACGCACAAAGGCGTGCAGGAAATCGCGCCACGGCGAGCGGATGGTTTGTGGTGTTGCGGCAGAGAGAGATTCTGTACTCATCACGACTCCTGTCGCAGGCGAATGGCTGGATTGACCACGGCGTACAGCAGATCCACCAGCAGGTTAATCACAATAAATTCAAACACGAACAACATCACCAGCGCCTGAATCACCGGCTGATCTTGCGCTTTGATCGACTCGATCAACAGCCAGCCTAATCCCGGCCAGTTGAAGACGCTCTCCACCACGATCGATCCGCCCAGTAGAAAACCGAACTGCAAGCCGAGCATGGTGATCACCGGGATCAGGGCATTACGCATCACGTGCTTCCACGTCACCAGCCGATTGCGCAGCCCTTTGGCTTTGGCGGTGCGCACGTAATCTTCCTGCGCTACTTCGAGGAAGGCGGAACGAGTGAAGCGTGCCATCACGGCGGCCACCGAGGAACCCAACGTAATGGCGGGTAGAATAATGTCGCTGGCTTTGTTGAAGCCACTCACTGAGAACAGGCCAAACGGCATAGCGACGAACTGGATCAGCAGCAGGCCAAGCCAGAAGGTCGGCATCGAGATGCCACCGACGGCGACGCTCATCAATGTCCAGTCCTGCCATTTACCACGCTTCAGCGCCGCCAGCACACCGAGGAACAGACCGAGAATCACTGACCAGGCGAAGCCCGCCAACGCCAGCCACAGGGTTGGCATAAAGCCTTGCTTGATCACCTGCAGCACCGGCTGTTGCGTGCGGTAAGTGACGCCGAGATCGCCACGCAGCAGCCCACCGATCCAGTTAACGTATTGCTGCGGCAGCGGATCGTTGAGTCCAAGATGCTGGCGCGCGGCTTCGACCGCTTCAATCGGCGCGTCTGGACCGGCGTAAATGCGCGCCGGATCGCCGGGTAGCAGCTTAATAAAGCCGAACACCAGCAGCGAGACCACCAGCAGGACAGGGATCATCTCCAGCAGCCGACGAATGATGTATGCGAACATGCGCTTCCTTTAAATTGGGGACGCCCTCTCCCGTTTGCAGGAGAGGGTTAGGGTGAGGGATTAACGCCCTGCCTTACTTAAATGCCGCCTGGGTGTAGAGGAAGTTGCCATCTGCCAGCATCGATACGCCGGTCAGGTTGCTGCGCTTGCCTACCAGGTTATCTGGCGTGCCGAGGAAGGCGACGGGCGCATCTTTCCACAGCATTTTCTGGGCTTCCGCATAGGCTTCACCGCGCTTAGCCGGATCGGCGGTGGCTAACCCACCAGCAATGGCTTTATCCACTTCCGGATTGCTGAAGTACGAAACGTTATACGAGGTCGGTACCCAGGATTCGGTGGCATACAGCGGGCGCAGCGCCCAGTCCGCATCACCGGTCGAGGTTGACCAGCCGCCGTAATAGAGGTCGAATTCGGCTGCTTTAGGATCCTTAACGCCCCACAGTTTGGCGTTGCGCGTACCGGAATCCATTGGCGTCACTGTGGCGCGAATGCCCACCGTTGCCAGCTGGGCTTTCAGCACCTGCGCCGCGCGCACGCTGGCGGTGGTGTTGGTGGTCCACAGTTTCAGATCCAGACCGTTCGGATAGCCGGCAGCTTTCAACAAGGCTTTGGCTTCATCCGGGGCGTAGTGATAATTCGGTTCGCTCTGTTTCTGGTAGAACTGCACCCCTTCCGGCATCGCGGACGAAGCGGGTTTACCCATGCCAGCAAACGCCACTTTCAGCCACAGATTGCGGTCGATGGCGTAGTTGATCGCCTGACGCACGCGCACATCCGCCAATGGTTTGTGCTGGGTGTTGATCGCCATGTAGTAGAGATAAATACTCGGATCGCGTTGGATCGCTAATTTGCTGTCGCTCTGTACAGTCGCGATCAGATCCGACGGCAGCGGCCAGATCGCATCCACCTGTCCTGATTTCAATGCGGCAACGCGCGTGGCATCTTCCGGACTTGGCGAGAAGGTCACTTTATCCACCTTCGGCCAGCCTTTCTGCCAGTAGCCATCGTACTTCACCAGTGAAACGGCCTTGCCCGGTTGCCAGTCAACAAACTTGAACGGACCGGTGCCAACTGGATGCAGGCGCAGCTGCGCTTCCTCTGGGTATTGTTTGAGGATCGCCGGGCTCCACATCACTGCTGACGGGTGTGCCAGGGTGTTGATGAAAGCACCAAAGGATTGGTTAAGGTCAATTTTCACCTGATCCGGCGCCAGCACCGTGACGTTGGCAATCATCTTATACAGGCTGTTGCGCTTCAGGCCTTTGGTCTGATCGGCGAGGCGATCGAGGTTGGCCTTGACCGCTTCAGCATCAAACGGCGTGCCGTCCTGGAAAGTGACGCCTTTACGCAGCGTCAGGGTAAATTCGGTGGCGTTGTCGTTATTGGTATAACCGGTCGCCAGCCAGGGTTGCAGCTTCATCTGCGCATCGAACTGGAACAGGCGTTCAAAGATACCGCTCTGCACCGAATAGCTGACGTTATCCGAGGTATCGTGTGGATCGAGACCGGTGATATCGGCATACATCGAAATACGCAGATCCTGCGCCTGCGCGGCGGCAGCCAGCGCGAGGGTCAAGCCAAAAGCCAGTGACGAACGGCGAAAAAGGGTTTTCATGAAATCTCCTGGTATTGAGCGTTAGCGCGATGCAATGTCGTCAGCGACCCAGTGTTGCGGTGCAACCTGGCGATAACGGGGTTTGGTGACCGTTTCGCCCAACTTGCGCAGCGGCGAAGGAATTTCGCTATCTTCGAAAGTACGGGTCTGACGGTTCTGTGGATCGGCCACCGGCACCGAGGCCAGCAGACGTTGGGTATAGGGATGTTGCGGCTGATTGAACACCGACTGGCGCGGGCCAAGCTCGACAATCTGGCCGAGATACATCACCGCCACGCGGTTAGCGATACGCTCCACCACCGCCATGTCATGTGAGATGAAAATCCACGCGACGCCAGTCTGCTTTTGCAGGTCCATCATCAGGTTCACCACCTGCGCCTGGATCGAGACATCCAGTGCCGAGACGGCCTCATCGGCGATGATGACTTTCGGTTTCAAGGCCATGGCGCGGGCAATCGCAATACGCTGGCGCTGGCCGCCGGAAAACTCATGGGGATAACGCGTGGCATGTTCGGGCAACAGACCAACGCTTTTCAGCAAGGCCTCAACCTGCGGCGTGGCTTCTTCCAGCGATTTCACCAGACCGTGCAACAGCAGCGGCTCGGCAATGGTGAAGCCCACGGTCAGACGCGGGTTTAAAGAGGCGTAGGGATCCTGAAATACCATCTGGATTTCGCGGCGCAGCGGTTGAAACTCCGCCTCTTTCAGATTAGCGATTTCATTGCCCTGGAAATGAATGCTGTCAGACTGACTCTTGATCAGGCGCATCAGCGCGCGGCCGGTAGTGGATTTGCCGCAGCCGCTCTCACCCACAATCGCCAGGGTTTCACCCGGCCACAGGCTGAAGTCGATCTGCTCCACCGCATGCACTTGATGGGTCAGGGCTGAAAAGATGCCACTGCGAATCGGGTAATAGACTTTTAAACCGCGCACATCCAGCAATGGCGTTTCGTCATAACGGGCGGTGCGCTGCTCACCGCTATCGGCGGGCTGAGTGGCGCCCAACAGTGGAAAACGCTGCGGCCAGGATTGTTCACGCATGTCGCCCAGTTTCGGCACAGCAGCAAGCAGCGCTTTGGTATAAGGATGCTGTGGCGCGTTGAAGATGTCCGCGACCGTACCCTGTTCCACGACTTCGCCGCGCAGCATCACCACCACGCGGTCGGCAATTTCCGCCACCACGCCCATGTCATGGGTGATAAACAGCACTGCCATCTGCTTCTCGCGTTGCAGGTCGCGCAGGATGTGCAGAATGCGCGCCTGCACGGTGACGTCCAGCGCGGTAGTGGGTTCGTCGGCAATCAGCAGCTGTGGATCGCACGCCAGCGCCTGCGCAATCATCACGCGCTGGCGCATGCCGCCCGACAGCGAGTGCGGGTAGCTTTTCATCACGCGATCGACATCGGCGATGCGCACCTGGCGCAGCAGTGCCCGCGCACGCGCATCCGCAGCGGCTTTGTCGCACATCTGATGATCACGCAGTGCTTCCGTCAACTGATCGCCCACCCGCAGTACCGGGTTGAGCGAGGTCATCGGCTCCTGAAAAATCATCGCCATTTCGCGCCCGCGCAAGGTGCGGCGTTGGGTTTCATCCAGCGTTTCCAGCGTGTGGGCTTTACCCTGACGATCGCGGAACTGCATGCTGCCGCGATCGATACGGCCTGAAGCGGCCAGCAGGCCCATCACCGCCAGCGAAGTGACCGATTTGCCCGAGCCGCTTTCACCGACAACGGCGACGACTTCACCGGGATAAATGGCAAAACTGATGCCTTTCAGTGCCTGATTTACGCCGCTGCGGCCGCGAAACGAGACGCTAAGATCCTGTATCGCGAGTACCGGCGCGGGACCGGCAACGCTGGCGGCGTTGGGAGTAAGTAAAGTGTCCGTCATCGTTGCCTCTTGCGGTTACAGCCAGATTCGGCCTTGAGCGTAGGAAAGGAAGGGTGAGCTATCGGCGGCCAGCCAGATGGGGCCATCGAGATCCACGTGTTCTGCAGCAATCGCCACCGGCAGCGCAGCTTCCATTGCGAGTGAGGAGCCCAGCATGCAGCCGACCATCAGACGCATATCCAGCTTTTGCGCTTCTTCGACCATCGCTAAGGCTTCGGTCAGGCCGCCGCACTTATCCAGCTTGATGTTGATCATCTCGTAGCGATTACGCAGCTCGGCGATGTCTTCACGCGTGTGGCAACTCTCATCGGCGCACACCGGGATCGGGTGGTTAAACCGTTGCAGATCCTGGTCTTGTCCGGCAGGCAGCGGCTGTTCAACCATGGCGATGTTGTACGCTTGCAGCGCGATAAGCAGGCTTTGCAGATCGACGCCCGACCAGGCTTCGTTGGCGTCAATGATCAAGGTGGCACGTGGCGCAGCCTTTCTGATGGCCGCCACTTTCTCTAAAATCTCGTCACGATTCAGTTTGATTTTCAGCAGGATGGCACCACGCGATACCGCGTCAGCGGCGGCAGCTGCCATGTTTTCGATGGAGTCGAGGCTTAAGGTCTCCGCCGTGATCACCGAAGGCGGTGCAGTGCGTTCGCACTGCTGCCACAGTGTCTGCTTCGCCAGCGCGGCATCAAGGCGCCACAGCGCACAGTCCAGCGCATTACGCGCTGAACCGGCAGATAAACGGCTTTGCAGATCGATTCGGCTTAAGCCCGCTTCGACATCCTTACGCATCGCTTCCAGCTGCGCCTCGACGCTATCTGGTGTTTCATCGTAACGCGGTGTCGGCGTGCACTCGCCACGACCAATAAAGCCGTTCTGCTCCAGCGTGACGCGAATGACAGTGACGGCGGTACGCGTGCCACGCGAAATAGCGAAAGGACGCGCCAGCGGCAGCTCCAGCACTTCAATCTGCATGCGCCGCATCTTAGCCACGCTCCTGCAGCAGGGCGGCGATATCCGCGATACCAAAACGCACCGGATCGGTGGCCGGCACGCCGAATTCAGCGCTAACTTCCGCACAATAGGCGCGAGCTTCTTCTTCGCTGTAGTTGGAGGTGTTGATGGCAAAACCGGCCAGTTGCACATTATCGCTGGTGACATCGGCCGCGCGCAGGTTGGCCTCCACGCAATCTTTCAAACTCACCATCGGCTGATGCGGTAAATGACGCATGTGCGGACGGCCCATTTCGTGACACATCACCAGCCAGTGCGGCTGCGCACCGTGAATCAGACCCATGCTGACGCCCGCATAAGAAGGATGGAACAGCGAGCCCTGACCTTCAACGATATCCCAGTGGTCGGCATCATTGGCGGGTGACAGGGCTTCTACAGCACCGGCGATGAAATCGGCAATCACCGCATCAATCGCGATGCCTTCACCAGCAACCAGAATGCCGGTTTGTCCGGTGGCGCGGAAATCCGCCTTCATGCCGCGTTCACGCATTGCCGCTTCCAGCGCCAGCGAGGTGTACATCTTGCCGACTGAGCAGTCCGTACCGACAGTAAGTACACGCTTACCTGTACGCTTTTTACCGCTGCCAACATTCAGTTTTGGACGCATATGGCGCAGGTCAAACAGCTCAACGCCAAACTCCTGGGCTAACGCCACCAGCTCTGGCTCATCCACCAGGCGATGGTGCAAGCCGCTCGCCACGTTCATGCCTGCTTTGATCGCACCTTTAACGGTATCGAGCCAGTGCTCCGGCAGATAACCACCGGCATTGGCGGTGCCCAGTACCAGCGTTTTTGCGCCACGTTCTTTTGCCGTGGCGATATCGAGTACGTCCAGACCTAAGCTGACAGTACAGCCCGGCAGTTTAATTTCGCCGACGCACTGCTCAGGGCGCCAGACGTGAATGCCGCGCGCCGTTTTAGCGGCCAGTGGATCGGTGACATCGCCAAGGAACAATAAATAGGGTTGAGGGATCAGCATGATGTTTCTCGTTTCAGACGGGTTAGAGGGTCTGAATCAACTATTCCATGCGGGTTAAGAGGTGACGAATGCTTGTTTGGTAGCGGGGTATAACATCAGGCTATAGCCAGATCCAAAACTGATGGTTAAGGGTACTAAGCCATTGATAGAGAGAAAATTCGAGGCGTTATTGAGCGGGGGAGATAAGAAAATCATTGATAACCACAGGTCGATCCCTGACCGCGATTATCGAGGGTATAAATGCGATTAATGCAGTGCGCCTGGTGGGACGTGCTTGAAAGTCTCAACATATGCACGAAACACGTAGCGGAAAAAACGTTTCATTGGATACCTGGCTCAAAAATTGTTGAAGAAATACGCGAAAAGTATAACTAACGCGCGTTTTTCACGCAATTATTTTTGAGCCAGATCACAAAATGAGGGGTTTGGCAGATGCCTGAATTAGCCGAAGAGGTTGAGATGTTGATTAAGGATGGTGCAGCCGATGCTGATCAGTACCAGTCCACCCAGCACTTCCGCCCATTTACCCATCACCGGACCGATAAAGCGACCCACCATCACGCCAGTCGTGGCCATGATGGTGGTAGCGGCACCAATGGTCAGCGCGGTAAGCACAATATTCACCTGCAGGAATGCCAGGCCGACGCCCACCGCCAGCGCATCAAGACTGGTAGCCACCGCGGTCAATGCTAAGACCATAAAGCCATGACGCTGTGGTGCTTCGCAGGGTTCATCCGCCGTCTGACGGAAACCTTCCATCATCATGCGGCCGCCAAGAACGGTTAACAGGGCAAAGGCCACCCAGTGATCCCATGCCATGATGTAGCGACTGGCCGCCAGGCCAATCGCCCAGCCAATCAGCGGCGTCAGCATTTCAATCACACCAAAGATCAGGCCGGTGCGCAGCGCTTCTTTGAAGTTCGGGCGATGCAGCGACGCGCCTTTGCCCAGTGCTGCGGCGAAAGCGTCCATCGACATACCAAAGGCCAGAATCAGAGTTGCGATAAATGTCATGGGTTTTCAATCAATGCCGCGAAAAATGCCTTCAAGCGAGCGATTTTCCGCATCTATTGTTCAGTAATGAAAAAGTGCGCGCAGTCTAGCACGCAAAATCACCAAAAAAAAGACAGTAAAATCATGGATTTAAGTATAGCAAAGGCTATAACTCTTAACTTGCGCTATTTATGACGCTAAGTGGATGGAATAGAAGAATTTTCTTAGGGTGACCCGGCACAGGGATTGCACGCCAGCACGCTTTTATGCGCTAATGCCCGCGCTAATTGATAGGAAACCTGCGATGAAAAACCCGTTTGAAACGCTGATTATCCCTGGCGGAATCCTGCTGCTGGGCTTTCTCTCCGCGCTGCTATTGCCCGCGCCGCAATTCGGCCTGGAATTATCCAGACGGATTCAGGAGATGCTGCATTTGCAGGACCTGAATCAGCTCTACACTATCGTGTTTTGCCTGTGGTTCCTGCTGCTGGGCGCGATTGAATTTTTTGTCATCCGCTTTGCATGGCGTCGCCTCGCTAAGCAGTGATCCCCACCGCCGCGTAATGCTTTTTTCCTCTGACCACTGTCTGACGCGGCGAAAAATTAATACTCACAGAAATGTAACATTAGTTTTACACGATCTGGCGAAATATCACGCAACATAAAAACCGCATAAAAAATCAATCCACTACAAATTGATATTAATCATACACTTAAAGTGTGATGCCGCTCACTCTCCGAACATTACCCTGTGCATTCCTCTCACAATATCGCAACAACTGCATTACCATAACCCTCTGATTAAGGGATAAAAATCCCTTATGACAACGGGGTCGAGCTGATTAATTCTTATGCTGAATCATTTCGGCCTTTAAAAAATAAACAAACGTTTAATTCCGATACGAGAATGTTATATTCAAATGCATATGCATAACGTGCAGTTAACCGTTATCGTCCCCTGACTTAAACCTGAGTCTTAACCTTTGAGAAATAGCGCGACGCGCTCGAAAGAAGCGTGGCTGTTTCGCCTGCGAACCTGTTGAACTTCAGGTCAACAGAGAGAGGAGATGTCGCCTCATGAGTACTACTGCGGTAAACCTGGCGCTCGCCGCCGCTGGTATGGATAGCGCAAACCTTCAGGAACGAAAGGATGTCGACGTACTGCTGATCGGCGCAGGCGTGATGAGTGCCACCCTTGGCGCATGGCTGCAGGATCTGGAGCCGGACTGGTCGATTGAGATGGTGGAACGCCTCGACGATGTCGCGGTGGAATCCTCCAATGGCTGGAATAATGCCGGGACCGGTCACGCTGCGTTGGCCGAGCTGAACTATACGCCGCAGAAGGCGGATGGCAGCATCGACATTGCAAAAGCGGTGGCGATCAACGAATCGTTCCAGATTTCTCGTCAGTTCTGGGCGTACCACGTTCAGAAAGGCAACCTGCGCAATCCAAAAAGCTTTATCCACAGTACGCCGCACATGAGCTTCGTCTGGGGCGACGATAACGTTGAGTTCCTGCGCAAACGTTTCCAGGCGCTGCAAAAAAGTACCCTGTTCCGTGGCATGAACTATTCAGAAGATCGCGACCAGATCACCCAGTGGATTCCGCTGGTGATGAATGGCCGTGACAGCAAACAGAAAGTGGCGGCCACCTGGACCGAAATGGGCACCGACGTCAACTTCGGTGAAGTGACGCGTCAACTGATTGCCTCTTTACAGAAGAAAGCCAATTTCCGCCTGCGTCTGCGTCAGGAAGTGCGTGATATCAAGCGCCTGAGCGATGGCCGCTGGCAAGTGACGCTACACAATCTGGCCAGCGGTGAAAATCGCCTGCTGACCACGCGCCAGCTGTTTATCGGTGCGGGCGGTGCGGCGTTGCCACTGCTGCAAAAATCCGGCATCCCGGAAGTGAAAGGCTACGCCGGTTTCCCGGTGGGCGGTTCCTTCCTCGTGACCGAGAATCCAGAAGTGGTGCAGCAGCACATGGCGAAAGTGTACGGTAAAGCCAGCGTGGGCGCGCCGCCGATGTCGGTACCGCACGTGGATACGCGTGTGCTGGATGGCAAGCAGGTGCTGCTGTTTGGCCCATTCGCCACCTTCTCGACCAAATTCCTGAAACAGGGCTCGCTGCTGGATATGTTCGGCGCGATGAACGGCAGCAACCTGTTGCCGATGATGCAGGTCGGCCTGAAGAGTTTTGACCTGGTGAAATATCTGGTCGATCAGGTGCTGCAAAGCGATGACGATCGAATGGAAGCGCTGCGTGCTTATGTGCCGCAGGCGAAACAGGAAGACTGGCGTTTAGTCACTGCTGGCCAGCGCGTGCAGATCATCAAGAACGATGAGAAAGAGGGCGGCGTACTGCGTTTAGGCACGGAAGTCGTGACCTCTGAAGATGGTTCGATTTCAGCCCTGCTCGGCGCTTCGCCGGGGGCATCTACTGCAGCGCCGATTATGCTGGAGCTGATGGCGAAAGCCTTCCCAGAGCAGATGCGTTCACCTGAGTGGCAGACCAAAATCCGCGCGGTGATCCCAACCTGGGGCCGTAAGATGAACGGTGACGTAGCGCTGACCGAGAAGATTCTGGCGGAAACCAGCCGCGTACTGCAACTCGACTACGCACCGATCGTTACGCCAGACGCGGCGAACGACGAAGCCCGCGAGACGGCGCACGTGGTGGGGAAGTAACCAGGCAATCCTGATTGCCGTGAATAATGATAAGGCCGCGCAAGCGGCCTTTTTTATGGGTGCACTTCATTTCAGCTCAGCAGCACTGCGTCGTACAGCATCCAGGCCGTGGTGGCCACCAGCGACATTGCCATCAAACTGTTAAACGCCTGACGTTTCCACGCCACCTGCAGATGACTGCGCAGACGATCCCCCATCGCGGCCCAGATCAGGATGCAAGGTAAGTTCAATGCGGCAAATCCTAGCAATACTGTGATGACGCCGTTGCTGTTGGCGTACATCAGCGCCACGTTAGTCACCATCAGCCAGGCTTTGGGATTCACCGCCTGAAAACAGATGCCGCCCACTAGCGTCATCGGGCGCGGACGCTCACGCGCTTCTGGCGCTGCGGCACGAAAGATTTTCCATGACAGCCAGAGTAAGTAACTGCATCCCACCACCGTGAGTGGTAAACGAATGGATGCCATCCAGTGCAGCAATACATCCAACGCCATGCTTGCCAACAGCATCTGTATCGCACAGCCCACCAGAATGCCAAACAGCATCGGCAAGGTGCGCTTGAAACCAAAATTGACGCCCGATGTGGCGAGCAGCAGGTTGTTCGGGCCGGGGGTGATCGACATCACCGTGACGTAGCTGAAGAATGAAGGGTCGAGCATGATGCGCTTCCTGATGGTCCAAAATTAACATCATGCTAATGCGTACCGGGTGATGGAAACAGAGACACAAAACCACTATTGTAATGGATACAGTTAACATTAATTTAAATTGTACCCATCGCACGCGGAGGCTTTTGTGTCCCTTCCCCTTTCATCCGGTCAAACGCTGTATCAGCAGCTGGCAGATAGCTTTGCCGAGTCGATTCATCAGGGCACGCTGAAACCGGGAAAACGGCTGCCCGCCATCCGCCGCGTGGCACAATCGCATCAGGTTAGCGTCAATACGGTGCTTAATGCCTGGCAAATCCTTGAAGATCGCGGCCTGATTGAAGCGCGTCCGCAATCGGGCTATTACGTGCGTGGCGTGATGCCAGCCGTGACGCGTCCGGTCAAACCGCTGCCCGCGAAAATCAACGACCCCAGCACGCAGAAGCTGGAACTGATTGAGCAGGTGTTTGCCGCGCAGAATAATGCCGATTACACAAATATCTCTTTGGCCTGTCCGCAGGATGGCACCTTTTATCCGGCAGCGCGCTTAGGCCGAATTACCTCGGGCATTTTACGGCACAATCCCGACATCGTCGGGCGCTATGCGCTCCCGCCGGGTAGTGAGCGCTTACTGGAGGAGATTGCACGTCGCAGTCTGCACACCGGTATCAATCTGACCGCGCAAGAGATCACCCTCACCCACGGCTGCATGGAAGCGTTACAGCTGGCGCTGCGGGCGGTGACCAAGCCTGGCGACTGCATTGGGCTGGAATCTCCCACTTACTTCTTCCTGTTCCCCCTGCTGGCGTCACTGGGACTGAAAGCGCTGGAAATCCCCACCGATCCTCAGCAAGGACTGTCGCTGGATGCGCTGGAGATGCTGCTGCAGGAGAAGCGTATTCAGGCGCTGATCGCCATGCCCGGCGCGCAGAATCCTCTTGGCTATGTGATGCCACTGGAAAATAAGAAGCGGCTGGCAAAGTTAGTGAATACTTACCATATTCCAATGCTGGAAGATGGGCTGTATGACGAGCTGCAGTTTGACTGGCCACTCTCGCCGCCGGTGAAAGCCTTTGATAGCGAGGGCTGGGTGATTTACTGCACCAGCTTTACCAAAACCGTGGCGCCGGATTTCCGCGTGGGCTGGACCGCGGCCGGTCGTTTCCATCAGACCATCGCCCGTTTGAAAGCGGTCTCTTCGATGTCTGAATCGCGGTTGCTGTGTGAAACCCTCGCCGAATTCCTCGCCAGCGGCGGATACGATCATCATCTGCGCTCGCTGCGCCGCCGCTATGCCGCCAATCTCGATGCGGCGCGCGGCATCATGGCGCGCCATTTTCCGCAGGGGACACGCGCCACCCTGCCCAAAGGAGGTTTTGTGTTTTGGGTGGAGTTGCCAGGGAAAGTGGATACCGTGGAGATGTTCCATCGGTTATTGCAGGAGCAGATTTGCGTGACGCCGGGAGCGCTCTACTCGCTGAGCGACCGTTATAAACACGCGCTGCGCCTCTCCTGCTGTTACCCGTTTGATGAACGTTATACGTGGGCGCTGAAACGCACCGGCGCGCTAGCCTGCGAAATCACAGGCCTGGCACCGGGACAGGATCAGGGTTTGCCGTTGCGGCCCCAGGTGGTGTAGCCCTCACGCTCGGTCAGACGCTCGTAATAGAGTTGTACGGCGGGAAATTCAGGGTGCTCCAGCGGGGTTTCAAACCAGCGATTGACTGCAAGCCCCACAGGAATGTCTGCCAGCGAGAAATTGCGTCCTGCGACGTAGCGCCCGGTTTTTTGCAGATGCTGGTCAAGAATATTCATGGTGTGCGTCCAGCCTTTAATCGCGGCGGCCAGCAAACGCGGATCCTGATGGGCGGGCGAGTTGCGCACCAGTGACATAAACGCATAGCGCCAGGAAGTATTGAGTTCGGTGGCTTGCCAGTCCATCCACTGATCCACCGGTGCACGCGCTCGTGGGTTTTCAGGATAGAGCCAGTCGCCGCCATTGCTGTTGGCGAGATAGCGCAGAATGGCGTTGGATTCCCACATCACGAAGTCATCTTCGATGATCACCGGCACCATGGCATTCGGGTTTAGCGCCATGAATTCCGCCGAGTGCAGCGATTGCGGGTCTTCACCCCAGGGTTCGAGCTCATACGCGAGATCCAGTTCTGAACACAACCACAGAACTTTGCGCACGTTGATTGAAGAAGTACGACCAAGAACTTTTAACATAGCGGACTCCGATTCCAGAATTCTTAACCTATTCATAGTCCTGTTGACTGACATTAGCAATCTGCAGGATGTAAATCAGGATGTCAGAGTGCCTCAACCAGCAAGGAGTGAAAATGAAAGTCGCGTTTAAGCAGGTGGATGTGTTTACCTCATCAGCGTTTAAAGGTAATCCGCTGGCAGTGATCATGGATGCAGAGGGATTAAGTGACGCCCAGCTGGCTGCTATTGCCCGCTGGACCAATTTGTCGGAAACCACCTTTGTCCTGCCAACACAGGATACCGCAGCCGATTACCGGGTGCGTATTTTTACCACCGAAGGGGAATTGCCGTTTGCCGGGCATCCGACGTTGGGCACAGCTCACGCCTTGCTGGAAGCGGGCTGGCAAGTGAAAACGCCGGGCAAGATTGTGCAAGAGTGCGGCGTCGGCCTGGTGGATGTGCGCATTAGCGAGGATGGCGCGCTGGCCTTCGCGGCCCCCAACGTCACGCTGACGCCATTTGATGACGCGTTGATGAGCAGCGCATTGAACAGCGAGGCCTTTGACACCCACCAAACGCCGACCATTGTCGATATGGGCATTCGCTGGCTGCTGATTCCGATGAACAGCGCGCAGGCGGTGCTGGATGTGCAGGCCAGCGCGGCGGATCTGCTGCGCTTGCAAAAGCATGCCGACGTCAATGGGACTGCGCTGTTTGGCCCGCTGCCAGAGGATTGCGGCGAGCAATACGAAGTGCGCGCGCTGCTGGTTGAGAACGGCAGCCTGACCGAAGATCCGGTAACCGGGAGCGCCAACGCCTGTCTGGCACGTTACTTTGCGGCGCAGGGGAAAACTGAGGATTATCGCGCACGTCAGGGCAGCGCCATTCAGCGTGAAGGACGGATTCAGGTGAGTTTTAGTGGTGAGAGCATCTGGATTGGCGGCCAGACGGTGACCGTGATTGACGGGACGATTGAGATCTAAAATACGCGCAATAAATTGCGCCGCTACGGCCATCCAAAGGATGGCGTAGCGCCGCGATTTATCGTGCATGAACGCTGCGTCACTCCGCGTGCATGATTACAACGCTTGCCCACCTGAAGCTTCAATACGCTGCGCGGTGATCCAGCCGGTTTCTTCGCTCAGGATGGCACTGATCGCGTCACCAATATCATCCGGTTGACCCACACGGCCCAGCGATGTCACCGAGGCAATGTGATCGTTGAGATCTTTGGTATCGCGCACGCGTCCACCGCCGAAGTCAGTTTCAATCGCACCCGGTGCCAGAATATTGACGCGAATGCGGCGCTCACCCAGCTCTTTGGCCTGATAGCGCGTCAGCACTTCCATCGCCCCTTTCACCGAGGCATAGGTGCCTGATCCCGGCAACGTCATGCGCGTTAATCCGCTGGAGATGTTCAGGATGCGACCACCATCAACGATCAACGGCAGCAGCTTCTGCGTCAGGAAGTAAGGCCCTTTGAAATGCACATTGATCAGCGCATCAAATTCTTCTTCCGTGGTTTCTGCAAACAGCTTGTAGTGACCGTGACCGGCGTTGTTCACTAAATAATCAAAGTTGTCGCGCTGCCAGGTTTTTTGCAGTGTCTCTTTCACCTGCGCCACGAAGCTGTCGAAGGTGCTGCTGTCGCCGACATCCAGCTGTAACGCCACCGCACGTGCGCCCAATGCTTCAATCTCTTTCACCACGGCCTGCGCTTCTTCCGCATGACCACGATAGGTAAAAAGGATATCCACGCCTTTGGCCGCCAGTTTCAGCGCACCATTCTTGCCCAAACCGCGGTTACCGCCGGTAATCAATGCAATTTTATGACTCATGTTTCGCTCCAGATGGAAAATTGAACACGGGATAAGGATATTCGCTATAAATTGATCTATAAACGCAGAGGAATACGCAGCACTGTTTCACTAACAACAACAATCGGTGAACAACATGGATAAAATTCACGCAATGCAGGTTTTTGTGCGGGTGGCAGAAATGGGCAGTTTTACCCGTGCAGCTGAAAGTCTTGGACTACCGAAAGGCAGCGTATCGCGCCAGTTACAGGCGCTGGAAAATCAAATGGGCACACGTCTGCTGCATCGCACCACGCGACGTGTGCATCTCACCCAGGATGGGCTGGTGTATTACGATCGCTGTCTCGATTTGTTATCGATGCTCGATGACATGGACAGCCTGTTCCAGCACGATCCCGCCACCCTGAGCGGCAAGTTGCGCGTCGATATGTCGGTAGCCATGGCCACCGGATTTATCCTGCCGCGTTTGCCTGAGTTTCTGCAGCATTATCCCGGCATCGAAATTGAGCTTAGCAGCAGCGATCGCCAGGTGGATGTGATTCGTGAAGGTTTTGACTGCGTGATCCGCGTGGGCGAGCTGAAAGATTCGGGTCTGATTGCGCGAAAAATCGGATCACATGCCTTGATTAACTGCGCCAGTCCCGACTACCTTTCCCGCTTCGGCATGCCAGTGCGCCTCGAAGATCTTGCACAGCACGCGATGGTGCATTACACCCAGCAGCTGGGGCAGCCCTCTTTGGGGTTTGAATACTTTGATGGTAAGCAGTGCCACTATGTTCAGACCGGCGGCGTGGTGACGGTGAACAGCACCGAAACCTATCGTGCCGCCTGCATTGCCGGGCTGGGCATTATTCAGGTGCCGGCGATTGGCGTGCAGCCACTGCTGGAATCAGGCCAGTTAGTGGAAGTGCTGCATCACTTCCCCGCCAAGCCGATGCCGATTTCGTTGCTTTACCCACATCGCCGCAACGTAGCACGTCGCGTGCGGGTGTTTATGGAGTGGCTGAGTCAGGTGTTGCAGGAGTATGTGACATAAAGGGCTATAATTTTAATTTCGTAGTGAACAGGATGATTATCGTCTATGACAGACAAACCTAACCAAGAACCCACGGCTGAAAAGAAGCCGCTGATAGATATCAAGACCGGTAACAAAACCGTGGATGGCTCAATCCAGAACGTGTCGCGCTTTGCGGCCTGGTTCCAGGCCATTCCGGCGGTGGCGCATTTTATGCGCGCGCTGGATCGGTTTAACGATCGCCTCGGCAGCCAGTTTGGCGCAGCGATCACTTACTTCTCCTTCCTATCTCTGATACCGATTTTGATGGTCTCCTTTGCGGCAGTCGGTTTTGTGCTGGCGTCGAATCAGGATTTACTCACCGAGTTGATCAACAAAATCGTTAACAGCATCAGCGATCCTACGCTGGCCACTACGCTAAAGAACACCGTGAACACCGCGATTCAGCAGCGCGCGACGGTCGGGTTAACCGGTTTGCTGCTGGCGCTCTACTCTGGCATTAACTGGATGGGCAATTTGCGCGAGGCGGTGCGCGCGCAATCGCGTGATGTTTGGGAGCGTAAGCCGGACGATCAAGAGAAGTTATGGAAGAAATATGCGCGTGATTTGGTGTCGTTGCTGGGTCTGATGCTGGCGCTGGTGATTACCCTGTCGCTGACCTCCATTGCCGGTGCCGCGCAGAATGCCATCGTCAACGCGTTGGGATTGGAGGATATCGAGTGGCTGCGCCCGGCAATGACCATCATTGCGCTGTCGATTTCCATCTTTGCCAACTATCTGTTGTTCCTGTGGATTTTCTGGATTCTGCCGCGCCATAAGCCGCGCAAAAAAGCACTATTTCGCGGCACGCTGCTGGCGGCGATTGGTTTTGAAGTGATTAAGTTTGTGATGACGCTGACGCTGCCAAAGCTGGCCACTTCGCCCTCTGGGGCAGCCTTTGGTTCAGTGCTGGGATTAATGGCGTTCTTTTACTTCTTTGCCCGTCTGACACTGTTCTGCGCCGCGTGGATAGCCACCGCAAAATACAAGGATGATAAAGAGATGCCGCAGCCGCATCAGGGCAATTAACATCGCAAAATTGTTACATTTGCCGCAACAGCTAAAAATGTTTCCTGCTGGCTATTATTCCAGCAAAAACCAGCAGGAAACGCTAAAGGGTCACTTTAATTTGGCCCTTTTGCAGAGATTCCCGCCAAAAAAGTGACACTTCCCGTTCCCATCACCCGCCGATTGCCGCAACTCAGAAATTATCCACTTTTTCGCCGAAAATGCCTGTTCTGGCGCGGGTTTTCATCATTGAATGCCGCAAAACAGGTGCGTAAGATTCTCTGTCTACATTTACAATTAAGAAACAGTCATGCAAGCCTCCATCACAGAAACACTCGACAAAAAACACGACGACACGCCCGTAAACTCACGCGGAAAAGTGGTCGTGGCATCGCTTGTCGGCACCGCGATCGAATTCTTCGATTTCTATATTTATGCCACTGCGGCCGTCATCGTCTTTCCGCACATTTTCTTCCCGCAGGGTGATGCCACCGTGGCAACGCTACAGTCGCTGGCTACGTTTGCTATCGCCTTCGTCGCGCGCCCGATTGGTTCTGCGCTATTCGGTCACTTTGGCGACCGTGTAGGCCGTAAAGCCACCCTGGTGGCATCGCTGCTGACCATGGGCGTCTCTACCGTATTGATCGGTCTGCTGCCTGGATACCAAACCATTGGCGTTGCTGCCCCGCTGCTGCTGGCGCTGGCACGCTTTGGTCAGGGCCTGGGTCTTGGTGGTGAATGGGGCGGCGCCGCTCTGTTGGCAACCGAAAATGCGCCAGCGAAAAAACGTGCGCTCTATGGTTCCTTCCCGCAGCTTGGCGCGCCAATTGGCTTCTTCTTCGCCAACGGTACTTTCCTGTTGCTCTCCTGGCTGCTGACCGATGAGCAGTTCATGAACTGGGGCTGGCGTGTGCCGTTTATCCTTTCTGCTGTACTGGTACTGATTGGCCTGTATGTGCGCGTTTCGCTGCATGAAAGCCCGGTGTTTGCCAAAGTGCAGAAAGAGAACAAGCAGGTCAAAATGCCGATCGGTACGCTGCTGAGCAAGCATCTGACCGCTACGATTCTTGGCACCTTCATCATGCTGGCGACCTATACGCTGTTCTACATCATGACCGTGTACTCGATGAGTTACGGCACTGCACCGGCGCCAGCGGGCTTAGGCTTTTCCCGTAATAGCTTCCTGTGGATGCTGATGGTGGCGGTGATTGGCTTTGGTGTGATGGTACCGATTGCGGGCCTGCTGGCAGACCGCTATGGCCGTCGTCGCACCATGATCACCATTACTTTGTTGATCATCGCCTTCGCACTGATGTTCCCGATGCTGCTGGGTTCAGGCTCACAGATTCTGGTGATGGGCTTCCTGCTGCTGGGCCTGAGCATTATGGGCCTCACCTTTGGGCCGATGGGTGCGCTGCTGCCAGAGCTGTTCCCGACCGAAGTCCGTTATACCGGCGCGTCGTTCTCCTATAACCTGTCGTCAATTCTCGGTGCCTCGGTTGCGCCTTATATTGCAACATGGTTGAACGCTAACTACGGTTTGCAGGCGGTCGGTTTTTATCTGGCTTCCATGGCCGTGCTGACGCTGATTGCGCTGATTGCCTGTAAAGAGACGCGCCATCAGACGCTGTACGAAGCGGTGTGATGGTTGCAGATTGATATGATGAACCCGGCTCAGGCCGGGTTTTTTATTGGGTCGGAATTGAGATACGGGCGAATGACATGAGGGCACCGCGTTAGCGGCGCGAGGACGCCAGACCCTAAGCGGCCCCGGACTGCGTGATCGCCATGCGTTACGGCTCAATGGTGTTTTATCGTGTCTGAGTGTGAGAAACCTATCTGATCAGGCATAAAAAAACCCCGGCAAGCCGGGGTTCTTCTTGTGCTGAAAACGGTGTCGTGCGGGGATTAGCCAGCAACCGCGATACGTTTCATATCGGTCATGTAGCCACGCAGTTTACGGCCAACAGCTTCGATTGGGTGCTGACGTATGGCTTCGTTAACATCACGCAGCTGCGCGTTATCAACCTGAGTGCCTTCAATCGCTTTGCCCAAATCGCCCGGCTGCAGAGTGGTCATGAACTCTTTCAGCAGTGGAACTGCCGCGAAGGAGAACAGGTAGTTACCGTATTCTGCGGTATCAGAGATAACCACGTTCATTTCATACAGACGCTTACGTGCAATGGTGTTCGCAATCAGCGGCAGCTCGTGCAGTGATTCGTAGTAAGCAGACTCTTCAATGATGCCTGCATCGATCATGGTTTCGAAGGCCAGCTCAACGCCCGCTTTCACCATCGCAACCATCACAACGCCTTTGTCGTAGTACTCTTGCTCGTCGATTTTACCTTCGAACTGTGGTGCGTTCTCGAATGCAGTTGCACCGGTCTCTTCACGCCAGGTCAGCAGGTTTTTGTCGTCGTTCGCCCAGTCAGCCATCATACCTGAAGAGAATTCGCCCGAGATGATGTCATCCATGTGCTTCTGGAACAGCGGAGCCATGATGGTTTTCAGCTGCTCAGACAGTGCGTAAGCACGGATTTTCGCCGGGTTAGACAGTCGATCCATCATCAGGGTGATGCCACCGAATTTCAGTGACTCGGTGATAGTTTCCCAGCCGAATTGAATCAGTTTTTCGGTATAAGCCGCATCGTGACCTTCAGCCACCAGCTTATCGAAGCACAGCAGTGAACCGGCCTGCAGCATACCGCACAGGATAGTCTGCTCGCCCATCAGGTCAGATTTCACTTCTGCAACGAAGGAAGATTCCAGTACGCCAGCACGGTCGCCGCCGGTGGCAGCAGCCCAGGCTTTAGCAATCGCCAGGCCTTCGCCTTTTGGATCGTTTTCTGGGTGAACCGCGATCAGGGTTGGCACACCGAAACCACGCTTGTACTCTTCACGCACTTCAGTACCTGGGCACTTAGGTGCAACCATCACCACGGTGATGTCTTTACGGATGGTTTCACCCGATTCAACGATGTTGAAACCGTGTGAGTAGCCCAGCGCTGCGCCATCTTTCATCAGAGGCTGTACCGCTTTAACTACCGCTGAGTGCTGCTTGTCTGGCGTCAGGTTAACCACCAGATCCGCCTGTGGGATCAGCTCTTCGTAAGTACCCACTTTGAAACCGTTATCGGTCGCTTTGCGGAAAGAAGCACGCTTCTCAGCAATCGCTTCAGCACGCAGTGCATAAGCGATATCCAGACCGGAGTCACGCATGTTCAGACCCTGGTTCAGACCCTGAGCGCCACAGCCAACGATAACGACTTTCTTGCCTTTCAGGAAGCTAGCGCCATCCGCGAATTCATCGCGTGACATGAAACGACATTTGCCTAACTGCGCTAACTGGTTGCGCAGATTCAATGTGTTGAAGTAGTTAGCCATGGGTACTCCGGTTAGATGTTGTGTTTGCTTTTGTTCGGTAACGACACCGTATTCAGTGCCGCGAATGACCCCATCATATGACAGGAAATCTATTGCTTAAATTGATATATTAGCAAGGTCACATTGCAGAATTTGCAACAACACGTTGAGGTGAAACGCGCATGGATTTACGAGACCTGAAGCTCTTTCTTCATCTGGCCGAAAGCTGTCATTTTGGTCGCACCGCGCGTGCTATGCACGTCAGCCCTTCCACGCTCTCTCGCCAGATTCAGCGCCTTGAAGAAGATGTGGGTCACGCGCTGTTCCTGCGTGATAACCGCACCGTGACGCTCACTGAAGCCGGTGAACGCCTCAAGCAATTTGCTCAGCAAACCTTATTGCAATATCAACAACTGCGCCACGTGATGGATCTGAACGGCCCTTCACTGAGCGGCGAGCTGCGCCTGTTCTGCTCGGTGACCGCCGCTTACAGCCATCTGCCTCCAATTCTCGATCGCTTTCGTGCAGAACATCCACAGGTGGAAATCAAACTCACCACCGGTGACGCCGCCGATGCGATTGAGATGGTGCAGTCGGGCGAAGCGGATTTAGCGATTGCCGGTCGTCCTGAATCGCTGCCAGCCAGCATAGATTTTACGCCATTAGGCATTATTCCGCTGGTGCTGATCGCCCCGGCGCTGCCTTGTCCGGTGCGAGGCCAGGCAACGCAGGACAATCCCGACTGGTCACAGATCCCCTTTATCGTTCCAGAACAAGGGCCTGCACGGCGCGGTATTGATTTGTGGTTCCGTCGCCATCGCATTCCCAATCCACAAATTTACGCCACGGTTTCTGGCCATGAGGCGATTGTATCGATGGTAGCGCTGGGATGTGGCATCGCGCTGCTGCCGGATGTGGTGCTGGAGAACAGCCCGGAGCCGGTACGCAATCGCGTACTGACGCTGGAGAATGTGGAGTCGGTCGCGCCGCTGGAACTGGGCGTGTGCGTACAAAAAAAGCGGCTCGGGGAGCCGCTTATCAGTGCTTTCTGGAACCTGCTGTAGTTACTGCCCGGCGAGGAAGAAACGGAACGCCGGGTTGTTCGCTTCATCGTGCCATTCGTAGCCCAGCGCCGTGAGATGGGTTTCGAAATCCGGCTCTTGATCGTTGGCTTCGAAGGCCACCAGCACGCGACCAAAATCGGTACCGTGGCTGCGATAGTGGAACAACGAGATATTCCAGTGTGCGCCGAGCGTCTGCAGGAACTTCAGCAGCGCGCCCGGTGCTTCCGGGAACTCAAAGCTAAACAGGCGCTCGCGCAGCGGTTTCGATGGACGACCGCCGACCATGTAGCGCACGTGCAGCTTCGCCATCTCATCATCTGACAGATCCACCACCTGGTAGCCACCTTCGCTGAGCTGGCTAATGATCTCACTGCGCTCTTCCAGACCGCGCGTTAAGCGCACCCCAACGAAGATGCAGGCGTTATCGGCATCCGCATAGCGATAGTTGAACTCGGTGATGGAACGGCCACCCAACGTCTGACAGAAACGCAGGAAACTGCCCTGCTGTTCTGGAATCGTCACCGCCAGCAACGCTTCGCGCTGTTCACCAATTTCACAGCGTTCTGACACGTAGCGCAGACCGTGGAAGTTGACGTTGGCACCCGACAAGACATGCGCGAGACGCTCGCCTTTGATGTCGTGCTGTTGGATGTACTTCTTCATCCCTGCCAGTGCCAGCGCGCCCGAAGGTTCCGCCACCGCACGCACATCTTCGAACAGGTCTTTCACCGCCGCGCAGATGGCATCACTGTCCACGGTGATGATGTCGTCGAGATACTCTTTGCACAGACGGAAGGTTTCGCTGCCGATGCGCTTCACCGCCACACCTTCAGCAAACAAACCGACACGCGCCAGATCCACCGGCTCGCCAGCATCCAGTGCCGCTTTCAGGCAGGCCGAATCTTCCGACTCCACCGCGATCACTTTGATCTGCGGCATCAGCTGTTTGATCAGCACCGCCACACCCGCCGCCAGACCGCCACCGCCGACCGGCACAAATACGCGATCAATATGCGCATCTTGTTGCAGCAGTTCCATGGCCAGCGTGCCCTGCCCGGCAATGACTGCCGGGTGGTCAAACGGTGGCACAAAGGTGTAACCCTGCTGCTCGGCCAGCTCGATGGCTTTGGCTTTTGCCTCGTCGAAGTTAGCACCAAACAGATAAACCTCACCGCCAAATGCGCGCACTGCATCAACCTTGATGTCCGCCGTGGCCACCGGCATCACAATCAGTGATTTGATGCCAAGCCGACTCCCCGAAAGTGCCACACCCTGTGCGTGGTTACCGGCCGAAGCCGTAATCACGCCGCGTGCTTTTTGCTCTTCGGTCAGTCCGGCAATCATCGCATATGCCCCACGCAGCTTGAAGCTGTGCACTGCCTGGCGATCTTCACGCTTCACCAGAATGGTGTTGCCGAGACGCGATGAAATTTTTTCCATTTTCTGCAGCGGCGTAACCTGGGCAATTTCGTACACAGGCGCACGCAGCACTGCGCGCAAATACTCCGCGCCGTTAGGCGACGCGGGTAGCGGTTGAGACTCAGCCATCAGTTGTTAGCCTCCCAGCTTGGACTTATCGCGTACCGCGCCTTTATCAGCGCTGGTCGCGAGTGATGCATAAGCACGCAGCGCGAACGAAACCGCACGTTCGCGGTTGTGCGGGGTGTAGGCCGCTTCGCCACGCGCCAACTCTTTTTCACGACGAGCGTGGATTTCGTTGTCTGGCAGATCCAGATGGATACGACGGTTCGGGATATCCAGCTCGATCATGTCGCCATCCTGAATCAGCGCGATGGTGCCACCACTCGCCGCTTCTGGAGAGATGTGACCCACTGAAAGACCCGAAGAACCACCAGAGAAACGACCATCGGTGATCAGCGCACAGGCTTTACCCAGACCCATCGATTTCAGATAGGTGGTCGGATAGAGCATTTCCTGCATGCCCGGACCGCCTTTCGGCCCTTCGTAACGGATCACCACGCAATCGCCCGCCACAACTTTGCCGCCGAGGATCGCATCTACCGCGTCATCCTGGCTTTCGTAGACTTTGGCTGGACCTTTGAAGGTCAGCAGCTCAGCGTCAACGCTGGCGGTTTTAACGATACAACCATCTTCAGAGATGTTGCCGTACAGTACGGCCAGACCGCCATCCTGAGAGAAGGCGTGCTCACGAGTACGGATACAACCCTCTTTACGGTCATCATCGAGTGTGTCCCAACGGCAGTCTTGTGAGAAGGCTTGGGTGGTACGGATGCCGGCTGGGCCCGCGCGGAACATTTTCTTCACCGCTTCGTCTTGGGTCAGCATGATGTCGTACTGATCCAGGGTCTCACGCATGCTCTGCTGCAGAACGTTGCGCGCACTGGTATCAATCAGCCCGGCACGATCCAGCTCGCCCAGAATCGCGACAACGCCACCAGCACGGTGCACATCTTCCATGTGATATTTCGGCGTACTCGGTGCCACTTTGCACAGGTGCGGTACTTTGCGCGACAGGCGGTCGATATCTGACATGTTGAATTCGATTTCGCCTTCCTGCGCCGCTGCCAGCAGGTGCAGAACGGTGTTGGTGGAACCGCCCATGGCGATATCCAGCGTCATCGCATTCTCAAATGCCGCTTTGGTGGCGATGTTGCGTGGCAGTACGCGCTCATCATCCTGCTCGTAATACTTTTTGGTCAGGCTAACGATGCGCTTACCGGCGTTGAGGAACAGCTCTTTACGGTCGGCGTGGGTCGCCAACAGTGAACCGTTGCCTGGCTGTGCCAGACCCAGCGCTTCGGCCAGACAGTTCATGGAGTTCGCAGTGAACATCCCTGAACAAGAACCACAGGTTGGGCACGCAGAGCGTTCGATTTTATCGCTATCTTCATTGCTGACGTTCGGGTTAGCACCCTGAATCATCGCATCAACCAGGTCCAGCTTGATGATTTTGTCAGACAGTTTGGTCTTACCGGCTTCCATCGGACCGCCGGAGACAAAGATCACCGGGATGTTGAGGCGCAGTGACGCCATCAGCATGCCGGGGGTGATTTTGTCGCAGTTAGAGATACACACCATGGCATCGGCGCAGTGCGCGTTCACCATGTACTCCACGGAATCGGCGATCAGCTCGCGCGAAGGCAGTGAATACAGCATGCCGCCATGACCCATGGCGATACCGTCATCCACCGCGATGGTGTTGAACTCTTTGGCGACACCACCGGCGGCTTCGATTTGCTCAGCCACCAGCTTGCCCATATCGCGCAAGTGCACGTGGCCCGGCACGAATTGGGTGAATGAGTTAACCACGGCGATAATCGGTTTACCGAAATCGGCGTCGGTCATTCCTGTGGCGCGCCACAGGGCGCGTGCACCCGCCATGTTACGACCATGGGTGGTGGTGGCAGAACGGTACTTAGGCATGCTCTATTTACTCCAGTCTGAAATATGACGCGGGCGCAGCTGCACCCGCGTAACTGTCTTGTTATGGATTAACTTGATCCAACCAGCCGTACTTGTCTTCGGTTTCGCCAGTGAACAGGCCGAAGAATGCGCTCTGAATTTTGGTGGTCACTGGACCGCGTTTGCCCGCACCGACCTGAATGCCGTCAACGCTACGTACCGGGGTGATTTCTGCCGCAGTACCCGACATGAACACTTCATCAGCCAGATACAGAGATTCACGCGACAGCGTTTGCTCACGCACTTCGATACCCAGGTCGATCGCCAGCTTGATGATGGCGTCACGGGTGATGCCTGGCAGGGCTGAAGAAGTGAACGGCGGCGTGAACAGAATGCCATCTTTCACTTCGAATAAGTTTTCGCCAGCACCTTCTGAAATATAGCCGTTGGTGTCGAGAGCGATACCTTCCTGATAACCGTGGCGACGCGCTTCGCTGCCGACCAACAGTGAGGAGAGGTAGTTACCACCGGCTTTAGCCGCGGTTGGCAGGGTATTCGGTGCAACACGGTTCCATGAAGACACCATCGCATCGATACCGTTTTCCAGTGCTTCAGCACCCAGGTAAGCACCCCATGGGAAAGCAGCGATGATCACGTCGGTGGTGTAGCCATCTGGTGGGTTCACACCCAGGCCTACGTCGCCAACAAACGCCAATGGACGAATGTAAGCACTTTTCAGTTTGTTCACTCGAATCACTTCGCGGCACGCTTCCATCAGCTCATCAACAGAGGCGGCGATAGGAAAACGATAGATTTTGGCGGAGTCGTGCAGACGCTGCATGTGTTCACGGTGACGGAACACCACTGGGCCTTTGTGTGAGTCGTAGCAACGTACGCCTTCAAACACTGAAGTACCGTAGTGCAGTGCGTGAGACATGACGCTGACCTTGGCATCTTCCCACTTAACCATCTCCCCGTTGAACCAAATAAAGTCTGCTTTCTTCGTACTCATTGTTATTTCCTTTGGCGACTAAGCGCGGATTTGTTGTGATGTCTGTTGCTGGATCTCGACACAAGCGACATCCATAAGTTTGCTTAACTGCGAAGACAGTAAATCGACCGAACGCTGGCTGGCAACGGTCATCTCGATATTAATGTTCTCAGCGTTGATCGCAGATGCCATGTTCATCGAGCACACCTGGAAGCCACGGTGGCGGACAACACGCAAAATGCGCTCCAATATTTCAGGGCGGAAGCGGGCTTCGATAGACAATTGATGCTGATTCATGCGGTTTTCTCCATCATGTTTGCGTTGCTGGCACCCGGCGGTACCAATGGCCAGACGTTCTCATGCTCATCAATCGAAACATGCAGGAAGTAAGGACCTTCACTGTTCAGCAGAGCATCTATCGCGGCGTCGACCTGATCTTTACGGCTAATGTGCTGGCCTGGGATATCAAAGGCGCTGGCTAGCGTGAGGAAATCGGGGTTATCGGTAAGGATGGTTTCGCTGTAGCGACCATCAAAGAACAACTGCTGCCACTGGCGCACCATGCCCAAACGTTGGTTATCCAGTAGCAGGATTTTCACCGGCAACTTACCGCGCTTGATGGTGCCCAGTTCCTGGATATTCATCATGATTGAGCCATCACCTGACACGCAGATCACGGTGTCTTCCGGGCGAGCAACCTGCGCACCGATGGCGGCAGGCAGACCGAAGCCCATGGTGCCGAGGCCGCTGGAGGTGATGAAGTTTTCTGGCGCGGTGAAGCTCATATGCTGCGCAGCCCACATCTGATGCTGCCCAACATCGGTGGTCACCACGGCGCTGTCTGCTTTACGATCGGAGAGCTGTTTCAGCAGCAGCGGCGCGTAAATGGCCTCGCCTGGATGATCGTAACGCCAGTCAAACTCGGCTTTCATCGCTTTAACTTCGGTGCGCCAGCCCTCAATCTGCATCGGCATACTCAACGCAGGCAGCACCTGGTTCAAATCACCTTGCAACGAAACGTGCGCGCGACGCAATTTGTTCAACTCGGCCGGATCGATATCGATATGAATGACGTTCGCATGCGGGGCGAAGGTGTCTAACTTGCCGGTGACGCGGTCGTCGAAACGCGCGCCAACGGCAATCAGTAAATCGCAGGATTGCACGGCAAGGTTGGCAGCTTTGGTGCCGTGCATACCCAACATGCCAAGATAGAGATCGCTGCTGGCGTCTGCGCTTCCCAGGCCTTTCAACGTGGACACCGTTGGGATGCCGGTTGCTTCAGCCATGGCACGTAATGCAGGCACCGCTTGTGCCATGCCAACACCGCCGCCGATATACAGCATTGGCTTATGCGACTGCGCCATTAATGCGCGGGCTTCCGCGATATGCTCTGGCGAATGACTGATCGCCTCTTCAACCGGCAACAGGTGTGGGGTTAAATCGGCACTAGCAATTTGGATGTCTTTCGGGATATCCACCAGAACCGGACCGGGACGGCCAGACTGGGCGATGGCAAAGGCTTCGGCCATCACGGAAGGCAAATCTTCGAGGGATTCAACCAGGAAACTGTGCTTGGTGCAGGCTAATGACAGGCCGAGAACGTCGATTTCCTGGAAGGCATCGGTGCCGATGAACGCAGATGAAACCTGACCGGTGATCGCGACAACTGGGATGGAATCCATAAACGCATCGGCTAAACCGGTGATCAGGTTAGTGGCGCCGGGACCGGAAGTGGCGATACACACGCCAGTTTTACCGGTGGCACGGGCATAACCAATTGCCGCCATCACTGCACCTTGCTCATGACGACACAGTAGGTGTTCCACGCCGCCATCGTAGAGCGCATCGTACACTGGCATGATTGCGCCGCCAGGATAGCCAAACACTGTGTCGACACTCTGCGCGCGTAAAGCCTGAACTACCCACTGTGCACCTGTCATCGTTATTCTCCTGTATTCCTGGTGGAACAACAGAACTTTATGCTACTGCTCATAATCTGTTCCTCGCTGATTCGCTGATATTTAGCCAGGTCGAAAAAAAACCCCCGGACCTTTCGGTGCGGGGGTTTTTGGAATTCCGGGCTTGATTTTTAAGCCTTTCTTTCTCCAAGCGATGCCCCGCACGGTGGGATAATAATCACCACCACGCTAATCACGACTAGGCTAATCACTTGTAGAAGGGCTTTCATGTGTTGTCTGTTTTTTCGATTGTTCGAAGTAATACCTACAGAGTTACCATAGTTATCTACGCGTTGACAATTATTTTCATAATGTTTTTTTATGACGTAAGCAATGGGTGTGGGTTATCGCCTTGTAAGTTAAAGGTTATTTTAAGTTGTGAAAAATTTTCATTACGCACACTGCGAAACCTCTCTGTTAATTCTGCGATATCGACCTCAACTGCGGCGAAAACATTGTAAAAACCGCCGATTCACTGGAATCCGGCGCTGATGTTTTTTAATCGCATTCGCAATCTGAATTTACTCCTCGCATGATGAAGACAACAAGGAGTGGTTATGTCTTTATCAAAGGTTCTCACTCGCGCGGCGCTCGGCGTACAGGCGCCATTGGTAACGGTTGAGGTGCATATCAGCAAGGGGTTGCCCGCTTTAACGCTGGTTGGCTTGCCTGAAACCACGGTGAAGGAAGCGCGGGAACGGGTACGCAGTGCCATTATCAATAGCGGATTCACCTTCCCTGCTAAACGCGTCACCATCAATTTGGCTCCTGCCGATCTGCCAAAAGAAGGTGGGCGCTACGACCTTCCCATCGCCATTGCGATTCTCGCGGCCTCAGAGCAGCTTCCTGACGCGAAACTGGCGCACTATGAGTTCCTGGGGGAGTTAGCACTCAACGGCGCGCTCTGTGGCGTTCAGGCCTCTATTCCAGCAGCGATGGCCGCTTTGCAAGCCGGCAGGCAGATGGTGTTAGCTGAAGAGAATCAACAGGATGTCGGATTGATCCAACAAGGGGAAACGCTCGTCGGTAAACATCTGCTCGAGATCTGCGCTTTCCTGCATAACCAGTCGACACTCACCGTTGCGTATTCTCAACCTGAGGCGCTGCAACAGGAAAGCCAGGACCTCAGCGAAATCATCGGTCAGGAACAAGGACGTCGCGCCCTGGAGATCACTGCCGCTGGCGGGCATAACCTGTTACTGCTTGGACCGCCCGGCACAGGGAAAACCATGCTAGCGACCCGCCTGCCCGGCATTATGCCGCCCTTAGACGACCAGGAAGCACTGGAGTGCGCAGCGATTAATAGCCTGGTCAGCAGCCGAAACCTCCATCATCAGTGGCGCAGAAGGCCATTCAGAGCTCCTCATCACAGCGCTTCGCTGTATGCATTAGTGGGAGGAGGAGCAATCCCCCGGCCTGGTGAGATCTCTCTGGCGCACAATGGCGTCCTGTTTCTGGATGAACTCCCGGAGTTTGACCGCAAGGTACTGGATGCATTACGCGAGCCCATTGAATCCGGCGAGATTGCGATTTCCCGTACACGCGCCAAAGTCACTTATCCTGCGCGCTTTCAGTTAATTGGCGCCATGAACCCCAGCCCTACCGGGCATTATCAAGGCCGTCATAATCGATGCACGCCGCAACAGGTGCTGCGCTATTTGAGCCGGCTCTCAGGTCCGTTTCTTGATCGCTTTGATCTGTCTCTGGAAATCCCATTGCTACCCAGTGGAACCTTAAGTCAAAAACAGGAAGTCAGTGAGAGCAGCGAGACGGTACTTAAACGCGTCCTTGCTGCTCGTCGGAGGCAAATTGAGCGAGCAGGCAAAATAAACGCGCATTTATCTAATCCGGAGATTGCCCAGTGCTGTGTACTGAGACAGGACGATGCTATATGGCTGGAAGCTGTATTGAATTCGCTGGGTCTTTCTGTGCGCGCGTGGCAACGCATTTTGAAAGTCGCCAGGACGATTGCCGACTTGGCAGGGGAGGAGACGATTTCACGACAGCATTTGCAGGAGGCTGTGGGTTATCGCAGCATTGACCGGTTGCTAATCTTTCTGCACAACAGTCTGGAATAAAAAACGGGGCTTTAGAAGCCCCGCTATTTTTTAATCATCGCTATCGCTAAAGTCTTCCACAGTGTCCATCTGCGGCTTACCGCCAGACAATGTGTGGAAACGCTTAGGACGCTTAATACGTGCGGTATATTTCGACCAGACACGTTCAGCTTCCGTTTGCGGCTCACGCAGACCACGACATACTTCTAAAAACGAACGCTCTTCTTCAGTCGCTGGTTCACGCTTGGCGAGGTCCAGTTCATTGAAGGCGTAACCGTGGCGTTCCAGAAGCTGAGCTTCTTTAATGGTGAAATCACCATGACGTGAAAAACCACGAGGATAATGTTTGTTATCAAAGAAACGATTTGTTGTTGCGAAGCTATCCGCCATTTTACACGCTCCCGACTCTCTTATGGCCGTGCTATTTATGGCGCGGAGTATTAGATAGGCTTGACAGAGTGTAAAACAAAACATTTAAATCAGTACGACAAACATTTTTTGGGAGAATGCTGTGGATACGGAATTACTGAAAACTTTCCTCGAAGTGAGCAGAACACGCCATTTCGGGCGTGCTGCTGAAGCGCTTTACCTCACGCAATCTGCCGTTAGTTTTCGCATTCGTCAGCTGGAAAATCAGTTGGGAGTCAACCTTTTCACCCGTCATCGAAATAATATTCGGCTGACTTCTGCGGGTGAGCGTTTATTACCCTATGCAGAGAGCCTGATGAGTACCTGGCTGATGGCTAAAAAGGAAGTTTCACATACACAACAGCATCATGAGCTATCGATAGGTGCCAGCGCGTCGTTGTGGGAGGCTTATCTAACCCCTTGGTTAAAAACGCTTTATGAGAATCGTGAAAGTCTTCACCTTGAAGCACGTATCGCACAACGGCATTTGCTGGTAAAGCAATTACATGAGCGTCAGTTGGACCTTTTAATCACCACCGAAGCGCCCAAAATGGATGAATTAACCAGCCAACAGATTGGTCATATTTCACTCGCGCTCTTCCGCGCACGTAAGACTGAGAAACGTGAAAAATATGATTACATTAAACTGGAATGGGGTGCGGATTTTCATCAACATGAAAGTTATTTATCCAGTGATGATGTGCCAGTATTGACCACAACTTCAGCGCATGTGACACGTGAATTACTCCACACTACCGGCGCCTGCGCGTTTTTACCGGATTCATGGCACAGCATTTATAGTGATTTGATGGTTATTCCAGATACACCCGTTGCCGTTCGTCCACTCTATGCGGTGTGGCTGCAGAATAGCGATCAACAAGCACATATTCGTCAGCTGCTTAAATTTCCAGTATTGACGCAATAAAGCAGAAATTGAGAGGGGTTTGAGTGTCGCGCAGTGAAACTCAAACCCTTTTCACTGACGAATTTATGAGGTAAATGCCAAATTTTGGACAAAAAAAATCCTTTGCCGAAGCAAAGGATTGTTTTCTGGCAGGGGCGGAGGGACTCGAACCCCCAACACCCGGTTTTGGAGACCGGTGCTCTACCAATTGAACTACGCCCCTAAAAGGGTGGCGGAACGGACGGGGCTCGAACCCGCGACCCCCTGCGTGACAGGCAGGTATTCTAACCAACTGAACTACCGCTCCACCGATTCTGTACCAAAATCAGAAAACCGTTCTGACTTCGGGTGTTTCG
>NZ_VWXC01000015.1:0-134795 GCF_011752685.1 Candidatus Pantoea communis | reverse complement strand
TGCAGCCCTTGCCCGACGCCTTGGCCCGGTAGAGCGCCAGGTCCGCCGCCGACATCACCGACGAGGCGTCCTCTCCGTGTTCGGGATAGGCGGCAATGCCGGTGCTGGCGCCGACGACTACCGGTGAACCGTGGTAGCTGAAAGGCGTCTGCACGGCGGCAATCAGGCGCTCCGCCGTCAGGCCGGCACCGGCACTTCCGCCCGGCAGCAGGATGATAAACTCGTCGCCGCCGAGCCGGGCGGCGGTGACCGCGTCCGCGCACACCAGCCGGATCTGCTCCGCCACGTGACAGAGCAGCGCGTCGCCGGCGGCGTGTCCGAGCGTGTCATTGACCTCCTTGAAGCCGTCCAGGTCGGTCATCAGCAGGGTGTACGGCACGCCGGCCTCCGTCAGCTGCCCCAGCTGCTGCATAAACGCGCCGCGGCTGGCCAGGCGGGTCAGCATGTCCAGCGAGGCGAGCTCGCAGAGACGGGCCTCGCTCTCGTGCCGGGCGGTAACGTCGCGGATGATCATCCCCACCAGGCGTTCGCCGCCTTCCCGCCAGCCCGAGAACGATACGTCGGCCGGGAACTCCCGGCCGTCGCGCCGCTGCCCCCATATCTGCAGCGTGCGCGGCAGTGAAATCGCCGCCTCGTCGGCCGTCAGGCGCTCCAGCTCGTTGCGGTAGTCGGTCTGGCAGCGCTCGGGAATAAGCCCGGCCACGTACTGACCCGCCATCTCCTCCGGACCGTAACCAAACATCGCGGTGGCGGCCGGATTCCAGAAGGTAATGCCCCGGCGCAGGTCGGTGCAGATGATGGCGTCCGGGGAGGTGGCCGAAATGGACTCCAGCCGCTGCTGGCTGGCGTGGCGCAGCAGTTCGAGCCGGTGGACCTCCATCCGGTCCATCACCAGCGCGGCAATGTCGGCCAGATGCTGCCGATCCGCGTCCGTGAGCGGCGGCCGCGGCTGCGTGTCGGTCAGGCACACGGTGCCGATGTGGTGCCCGTCCGGGGTAGTCAGCGGGACCCCCGCGTAGAAGCGGATGTGCGGGTAGCCGTGCACCAGCGGGCTGTCGCGAAAGCGCGGATCGTCCAGGGTATCCGGGACGCAGAGGATCTCCCCCTGCGCCAGCGTGTGGTCGCAGAAGGCGACGCTGCGGGCGGTGCCGGTGATGTTCAGACCGTAGCGGGACGAGAACAACTGGCGCTGGTCGTCAATCAGCGAAACGAAGGCGGTGGGTACGCGAAAAAGGCTCTACCTGGATTTTTTCCGGCTACGGTGCAGCCGGAAAATTGAGGAAAAGACGTTACATTTATTCAGTAATATATTGAGCAGGTTAAAAATCCCTTCAGGTCCGGCTTACTGGGATACATATTATGATTACCATTAATGAAAATTTTACCGTAAAACAATGGATCCGGAACATGGAGCAGGCTTCCGTCGTGGATCAGAAGCTGATCAGCAACATCTCCTCTGCTACCGGGAAGATGCCTGATCATTTTGACGTCAGCCTTCTCTCTCTTCCGGAGTGATTTTGCATTATCCCGTTCTCACTAGGCATGGAGGGTAGAGTGCTTGGTGTAATCGCCGCTGGGCCATCTGGCGTAACTTCGATTTACCATCAGAGGGTTACGTGACTTTTTACACTGGAGGCGCCTGCGATTGCCCCGCTTTTTATTCCACGCCGTCCGGGTTATTCTCCGTATACGCGAGAAAAGCCGGAAAACCGATCCAAAAGGGATCCCGGGCGGATCGATTTATTGTAGTTGACATATAACAACCGAATTTGATGTATAGAATAACCTGCAGTTTTCAAAATAACATTCGCTTAGCGAAATTATGTATACCCAGTTAATTAATGAATTTATAAAAATATGCAAGACTCACTTGGCAGCTTCAGGCTCCCTATTGAAGATCCCGATATAGTGGCTTCTGAAGTGGGCTTTTACTATAAAAGAAGTTAACCGGCTTAGAGTAATTAGGGACATTCTCGACAGGCAACTAGCAACCCACCTCGATGCTGGGTGTCTCGATATTTTCGACCGGCTAAAAAAGAGCAGGAATATTAATTTAACTGAGTGACTGCGGTGGATGCTGCTTATTAAAGCATATTCTAGCCAGCGAGAAGCTTAACAAAGGATCAGTTCAGCCAGATTTTTGAATATGCACAATCCCTGCTGACCCTAAGAATTTTCAAAGGGGGTTTAAAACGGCTTTGCATAACCTTGTCTTGAAAAACTAATTCTGCCGTCCTTGTTTTTAAACTAAAAAATGTACACGTTTAATGAACTATACGGTTCTGTTAAAATAAAAATCTAAACAGGGAGAATTAACATGCGAACGCTGACTGAACAGAAACGAACTGACATTCTGAATGCGGCCACGACCGTTTTTCTCGAGCAGGGCTACGAGCGTGCCTCCATGGAGGCTGTAGCAAGAACTGCAGGGTGCTCCAAAGCCACGCTTTATAATTACTTTTCCTCCAAAGAAAGTCTCCTTGAAGCCGTTGTCAGGACCTACGGCACCAATTTTCTGACACGGGCGGCAGACGATATATACAGTCATAAAAATCGTCATCTCCCTTTATCTGACAGGCTGCAGCGCTTTGGTGAAGGCATGCTGGGTGCCATGACGTCGGACTGGAAGGGATTACAGCTGTATCGCATGGTAATCGGCGAGGCAGGTCACTCGGACATCGGAGATATTTTCCATGAGTCCGGCGTCCGTGAAAGCATGAACGCTCTGGCGGCACTGATGGAGCACCACATTGAAGCCGGCGACCTGCTGCCCGCCCAGCCAGATCTCAGGGCAAAACAATTTTCTGCACTGGTCAGGGCCGAGGCTGATGAAATTTTTCTCCTGCATAGTATGCCGGTGTATACGCGCAGCGACATCATCACGATGGTGAAAAGCGCTGTGGAGATCTTCGTAGCGGGCGCCTCCCCTCGCTGATAACGTCAGACTGGCTTAATTTTTAACATAAGTGATTGACTAATCATAAGGCATAAGTAAACTGATACGTACAGTTTACTTATGAGGGTGCAACGATGTCATATCGCTTTGTAGTGGTGGCCGTCCTGGCCTTGAGTTCGCTTTTACTGAGCGGCTGCGTTTCGTTATTCTGAGGAGCTGACATGAGTCTTGTTTACAGTCTCGTTACGGGTATAGCCGTGATGATGCTCTCCGGGTGTCTTTCCATCGGCAGCCACATCTGAACCTTATCAGCCCGCCCTCCAGGCGGGTTTTTTAATGCTGACTGTTAGCAGCTAAAATGACGCGCCCGCCAGCATGAGTACAATCAGACCGCTGATGGCCAGAGCCACCAGAATTTCTGCGAGAAGCAGCGTTATCAGTGAATTCTGGCGGGTTCCCCAGGCACCTTCAGCATATTTTCGCCCGCGACTGGCTTTCAGGCGCCTGATACGGATGACTTCGGATATATTACTTATTACGCGCCACCACATAATCATGACGGTTGCAGTAAGAGTGCCAAATAAAATCAGGATACTTATCATGCCCCAGTCCATCCAGGATGTGTCACCTCTGATTCCCGACAGCTTTTCTACCATTGGATCCTCCCCTTTTAAAGTCGCTGAAGCCTTCTGCAGGCCATACCCGTGATTACCATACTGATAGTGCGTATAGCATTCATATAAGGGTGACGTTACTGAGAACCAGCATAGTCAGCGCGCACAGCGCATTGACTGCAAGGCATTCTGTCCCCGGAAATATTCGCAACGGCCCTGACGGCCCCCTACTCTCTTACGGCATAATACCGTGCCCGACGCTGCACGGGCCGGCAAAGGCGATTCATCTCCCGGAGGCGGGATACGGCCCGTAGCAAGGTGCACGCCCCGGTCAGGAACATGACCCTTTTCGAGAACCATTGCCGGGGCGACAGATTCTCCAGGTCATTCGCTGACAGCCACTCATTCATCAGGCAAAACGGATGCCATATTCGGTGAGGAAGCCACCAGCCATAAAAACAAGTACCAGAGCAGCTCTGATAAGTAACACCTTCATGCCTCTGCTCCCGCCGCGTAACGCCGCAGAAAATCAGCCGTTCTTCGCCTGACTTCTTTACGGAGCAGCGACTTGTGCTGATGAGTGCCGTTCATTACTTTCATTAGTGCCTCCGCCTGCGCCAGGTAGTCGCGCGCCATTTCACCGGAGGGGCGGCAACGCAACTCTCCGCGCAGCATCGCCGTATCAATAACGCTGCGCGCATAGTCCGCTGCTGGTGTAAAGGAGTACCGGTTCCGGGAATCATCTCTGCCCATAGCGTCTCCACACTTCTGCAGTGCCAGCATCATTCTTATCAACCTTCGCCGCACCGGCAGGCCGGAATAGCGGAGAGGCAGACTCCAGATAAAGCCGCCGCTTTCATCGTTCTCTTTGAATTCAGGTGCCGGCCATTCCTCACTCCTCGCCGGCCTGATCACCTGCCGGGCTCGTGAACCGTAGCTGATGTCTGAAGACGAAAGATCCGGGTAAATGTAAAGCATGCCGCGCTCCTCTTCTGAAAGTTACAGACACGAACTGAAACATTTTCTTGACAGAGTCATAATAAACTCCATTAACTATACCGTACAGTTCATTTATGAAAAAAACTTACCGGAGATTTTATGGTTCGTCTGACACAACAGCTTTCGCACGCGCTTATTCTGACCGCCGTCATTACCGCTGCGGGGTGTTCTTCCACTTCACCAGTAAAGTATACCGGCATCGGGGCCACGTCCCGAATGACGCCCAACACGGCTGACGACAGCGACCGAATCCCCTTTCGCTACGCCATCCCCGTTGACTGGAGTAAATACCGCAACATCATACTGGACCCCATAGAAATCTATGGCGGCAGCGACGCGCAGTTTAATGACCTTTCACAGGAAGATCGGCGAAATCTGGCCGACTATATGCAGAAGAAGTTTGCAGAGGGGCTGGCGCAGAAGTTTACAGTCAACGCCAGTGCCGGCACTGCTCCCTCACTCCGCCTGAAGCTGTCGCTGACCGGCGCGGAGACCACGCCACAGGTTGTGGGCACCTTTACTAAATTCGACCTTGCCGGCGGGCCGTATAACATCGTTCAGTCTGTGCGAGGCGGGCGCGGACTGATGAGCGGGTACGTTAACTATGCCGTTGAAGTAAAAGACGACGCTACGGGCGAGCTTCTCCTTGCCTACGTAGCGGAGCAGTATCCTAACGCCATGAACGTGGGTGCTACATTCGGTTCAATGAGTGCGGCAGAAACGGGGGTAGACAAGGGTGCAGAGCAGCTGCTGGAAAAAATTAGCCTGAACAGTCGGTAGGTAAAAAACGGCCTGTACACCAGAGTGAAATCAGTTTAACGGTCGCAAAAATGAAAGTTTAAGCAGCGTTGTACCCCTATCTTTAGGCACAAACCGCGCACTTTAATTGGTTTGGTAGTGACGTAAACACAATGTCGCAGTAAGAAAACGTCGGGTAAAGTCAGGCTCCTCGCCAGCAATAAGCGCCGTTACCAGAGAAAAGCATTCCTGCGCCAGACGAGGAATATCCTGCTTAACGGTATCAATATCGATAGAAAGCGAGTCATAGAGATAGTGGTCGTCAAAGCTGGCCACGCGGATATCACAGTCAAGTAAGTGGTGCTGACTCATGTAGCGCAGCACCCCTTCCATCAGGCCGCAGGCAGCGGTGAATATAGCTTTAGGAGGACGCCCCAGTTGGGCACAGAGCGCGGCGAACATCTCATAGCCGCTGCTGGGATGGTAGTTGCCGTTGATGATCCACTCCGGGCGCGGCGTGATCCCTGCTCTCTCCAGCCCCTGCTTAAAGCCAGCAAGACGGTCTTTGGTAGGTGAAAGACGAGGCTGTCCGCCTATAAAATAGATCTCATCGGGGTTAGTACGGGCCAGCCGCTCGACCAGATCTGCAGTTGGCGTTACAGCTTCCGTCACTACCAGTGGTAGCTGTGTATCACCCATATAGCGGTCAAACAACACGATCGGGAGCTGCTCGCTCAGTTTCACGTAATCGCTGTCGCTGAGCATGCTAGACGCCACAATCAGTCCGTCGACCTGTCGCGCCACTAAATTATCCACCACGACCCGCTCCTGACCAGCATTTTCATCCGTACAGGAAATAAGTAGCTGTAAGCCCGCCTCGCGACACAGGTTTTCCAGCGCATGAGAAAAAACCGCAAAGCCATGGTTGGTTATTTCGGGCACCACCAGCCCCAATGTGTGGCTGCGATTATCACGTAACATCCGCGCATGGATGCTGGCCTGATAATGATGTTCGCGCGCGAGCATAAGCACACGCTCCCGCGTCTCTTTTGCTACACGTAGCTCTTTGCCCCGCCCGTTTAGCACCAGGCTGGCAGTCGCTTTAGAAACGCCCGCCAGCGAAGCAATATCAGCAATGGTAACGCGTTTTGTTTTTCTCACGTCAATGCATCAGTCAATGAAACAATGACTTATTCTATCACGGTGTGACGCAACGGCCAGTATCGGGCTTCTACTTCTGCGTCTCCGCTCAGGGTTAATTGCGCCGCCTGCGCAGGAAAGTATCGGCTGCTCATTACGCTTTCTCCATCGTTGATAAAGATCTCTACGCTGGAATGGTCACACAAAATCTGCAAATTGCTGACGGCGCCCCGCCAGTATCTATATTGCCACTCACCGCTTTCAAGGCTGCGCCGGGCAAGGCGTAATCCTTCCTCGTGCCATTTCAACTGCAAGGTGCCGGAAAAATCCAGCGTGATTTTACCCTGTGCCGCAATCATTATCTCAAGGCGCTGCGCGCTAATCACCGGCGCCTCCGCTGCCCGCCCCTGGAAGTAATGTTCCTCGCCGCGCAACACCTTCAGTTCTTCTATCGGCCGCTGCAGGAGGCGCCCCTCCCGCGTCCCGAGCTGTCGAACACAGGTCATCTGATGGACCCAGCCATTCGCGATAGTGGGCTGGCGCATCTCTTCACCATCCGGCACGCCCATCCAGCCAATCAGCAGGCGCCGCCCGTCAGTGCTCAGCGTGGTCTGTGGCGCATAGAACTCAAAACCTGAATCCAGTTCATTCAGTGGTCCATGGGTATAACTGGCCGCTGCATAATCGAGAGTGCCGCCGGTCCACGTACAAGGATGCGCGTTAAGAAAACGGTGTTCCTCACGCTTAATGCCCTGCGGGCAGCTAATAAGGAAAGTCGTGTCATCAAGGCTAAACATATCAGGGCACTCCCACATGTACCCGGCATCCGTTAGTCCGTTCAGCCCGCTGCCTGCGATCTCACCCAGATTGTGCCAGTGAAGTAAATCCGCAGAGCGTAGCAGCAGTACTGTTCCCTGTTTCCGGTTATTTTGTGCGCCCAGCACCATATACCACTGACCAGCATGCTGCCAGACTTTTGGATCGCGGACATGGCCTGTATAACCCGCCGGTAGCGGGATAACCGGCCCCAGCTTATCAAAACAGCCCGTTTCATTTTGCACGGCCAGACACTGCCAGGCAGTGCGTGAACCGTCGTCAAACTTGACGTTACCAGTGTAGATAAGCGTCAGCACGCCACTATTATCGACGGCGCTCCCGGAGTAACAGCCGCTTCGGTCATACTCTTGATCGGGCATCAGCGCAATTGGCTCATGCTTCCAGTGAACCAGATCGCCGGAGCTCCAGTGGCCCCAGCACTTATGTTGATGCTGACAGCCCAGCGCATTCCACTGATAGAACAGATGGTAGCGTCCTGCGAAGTGGATGAACCCATTCGGGTCGTTGAGTAACCCGGTCACCGGGGCAAGATGAAAGCCGGGATAGTACGAGTCGCTAATCGCTTTTGGCTGACCGCGCATCACGGCATGCAGGATGGCGGGGAGCAATGCTGAGGAGTCCATTAGTCTGCGTCCGTTTTGTATTTGAGCAGTAAAGATAGGATAAACGCGGCGCTGAACGCGATAACCATTCCTATGGCGTAATTGAGCATTGAGCTTGCCTGTACGATGGCCAGACCCGGAATGCCGGTTAGCCCCACTGCGGTCATTGAAACATTTACGGAAACCACCCAGGCTCCGCCCAGTGCACCGCCTACCAGTCCAGCAATAAATGGCTTCATAAAGCGCAGATTAATACCGAAAATGGCTGCTTCCGTAATGCCCAGGAGCGCGGAGAAACCGGATGGCAATGAAATAGCTTTAATCTTCACGTCTTTGGTCTTGAACCATACCGCCAGGCAGGCACCCCCTTGTGCCACGTTGGCCATTGCCCAGATCGGCAGCAAAAAGTTTACGCCAATTGAGGGGTTACCGAGTAAGCCGGCTTCAATCGCGTGGAAGCTGTGATGCACACCCGTAATGACAATCACCGAGTAAAGACCGCCAAACAGTAATCCTGCCATCCAGCCAGCATGAGCAATCAGTGTGCTGAGCACAAAAGAAATACCATCCCCCAGTAAACGCCCCGCCGGGCCGATGACCAGCAGCGCAACAAAGCCGGAAATAATCACCGTCATGAATGGCGTCAGAATCAGATCCAGCGCATCCGGGATGACCCGGCGCAACTGTTTCTCCAATACGCTCATAAACCACACTGCCAGCAGTACCGGGAATACGGTGCCCTGATACCCAATCATCGCCACTTCTATACCGAAGAAATTCATGGTGTGGAATCCGGCAGCCACGCCCCAGGCGTTTGTCAGCGCCGGGTGAGTCAGGATGCCACCCAGCGTAGCGCCGAGGAACGGGTTGCCTCCAAACTCGCGCGCGGCGGTGAAGCCAATCAGGACAGGAAGAATGATAAAGGCTGCTGAGCTGCACATATCCAGCATGATATAAAGCGCATTATCAGGATTCACCCAACCGTAGGTTTTTACCATTCCCAGCAGGCCCATCAGCAGGCCAGATGCCACAATAGCCGGAATAATGGGTACAAAAATATTCGACAGCAGACGCGCAATACGCTGGAAAGGATTAAGTTTACGCGCGGCGATGTCAGCGGCTTCTGACTTGCTGGCTTCGCTGATACCGGCTTCGCGAATAAAGGCAGCATAGACTTTGTTCACCACGCCAGTGCCAAAGATCACCTGCAGCTGTCCTGCATTGCGAAAACATCCCTTCACACCTTCTATTTTGCCGATCGCGACGGTATCCGCTTTTGCATCGTCTGACAGTACCAGTCGCAGTCGTGTTGCACAGTGTGCTGCACTGGCAATATTCTCCCGACCCCCGAGCAGCGGCAGTAGCGCGCGGGAGATGTGTTCAAAATCCATTATGACCTCAGTTTTTCGTTTTTATGCCATCAGTGAGAAACATGGCCCCGGGGGGGGCCGCATAATCAGAACCAGGTTTCCATCTGCACGCCGAAGTTCCACTCGCCACCGGCGCTGAAGCCGCTACTGCCAAAGGCATCATCGCTTGCGTAGTTGTCCAGGCGGTGATCCCAGTCCATCCAGCTGGCGAACAGGCGGATTTCCGGGCGTTTCAGAAATTCACCCACGTCACCAGCTTTCAGCGTTGGCGCCACGGTAAGTTTATAGAAGTTACCGCTGACAGCACTGCGGTTGTTGTAGCCTTCAGGGCGCAGGTCCATATACTGGTAAGAGCCCTCATACTGCATTTCGAAATTCTGCGTGATCTCCTGTATCAGCCTCAGGTTGGCGGTAGCCCACTCATAGCTGTCGCCTCTGACGTATCGATCTTTACTGCTCTGCGCCAGCAGCGCCGGGGCGATATGCCAGCCGCCACCGAGCGGCGTCATTCCGAAGCTGGCAAGGCGCCAGGTATCCGCTTCCGGCAGGAGTGCCCCATCGGCACCTATAGTTTTTACTTCGGCACCCAGTCCATGGCCGTAAAGCAGCGCCGTTTTTGCTGAGCCTTCACGCAGGCCATAGAAGCTGTCGCTGCGCAGGCCGATCAATCCATGCAAACCACTGTTTGCCGCATCGCCTTTAACGCGGTTCCCATCAATGTCACTACGTGCATTGTTATCTTTTGCGCGCATCC
This sequence comes from Candidatus Pantoea communis, assembly GCF_011752685.1. Taxonomy (NCBI): domain Bacteria; kingdom Pseudomonadati; phylum Pseudomonadota; class Gammaproteobacteria; order Enterobacterales; family Erwiniaceae; genus Pantoea; species Candidatus Pantoea communis. The sequence goes on along the minus strand of NZ_VWXC01000015.1, from coordinate 124,845 downwards.
CACTCACCATCAGCTGCAGCGGGCCAACAAAGTTATTCAACGTCAGAATATAGTTTTGCGCGGTATTCTCGTTGTTTTCGATATCACCAAAAGTGCGCCCGTAAACTGACAGATTGCTGCGCACTTCATCGGCCCACTTCACGTCATAGATGCCCGCGCCGGTGCCGGCGAGAAACACCACGTCGGAGTCGATCCAGTGAATGTCGAAGTTGTCACGGTCAAAGCGCTTACCAGCCCAGACAGTGCTGTCTTTGAACGCACCGGTAAACGTGGGTAATTGACCAAGTTCCACAAACGCCTGCCGCACATTGAGATCGCTGCTGGCAGCACTCCAGTCGTTATAGGTTCGCTGACCATCGGCCAGCATCGCTTTGAAACGGGTAGTGGCACCGTTGGCCAGGACCTGCTTGTGTTCGAGATTGAGTTCAACGTAGGTATCCGGCTCATTGCCAAGACGGCCAGTGTGACCGCCGGTCTCACCCGCTGGGGTAACGGTGGGACCGCCCTGCGTTTTTGCAGCAGAGCTGTTCATCAGCAACCCGGAGCGGGCGTATCCATGAAATTCAAATTCACCTTCTCCGCTGTTACCTCCGATGGGCTTGTTCTGCTCCGGTCTGACAGGACGCTGCACGACGCTACCGTTAATGCCAGGGTTCTGCTGCTGTGCAGTGGCGAGCTTTTGTACCTGGTTTTCCGCTTCCTGCGCACGGTATTCCGCTGCACTGGCACGCTGTTCAGCCGCGGCCAGTCTTTTTTCCATTGCCGCTAAGCGTGCTTCGATACTCTGGGTATCGGGCGCCGCCCATGCTGAGTCAGCAGCAAATAACGTACTAAGGGTTAAAGCAATTAGAGTTTTATTCACTGTTTTGCATCCCAGAGGAAAGGCTGTCATCAACTATTTGTAATGTTGCTAAACCGGTTTAGGCCCTGCATCATAGTCGCCCCAATTTTGTAAGCGCAACGAATTTTGCTAAACCGATTTAGTTGATGTGAAGTAAGTCGCAAAACATGAAGGGGTAGATCTATCGGGAGAGGTGATCCTGGAGTTGATGATAGTCAGGCAGAGCCGTCATAGCTCCTTTGGCCATAGTCGCCAGCGCGCCACAGATCTGAGCACACAGCAGACGATCGGTAAGCTGATCACCATCAGCAGGCATGCCATACTGCGCCAGTCCCCATAACAGGCCGGCAACAAAAGCGTCGCCTGCTCCTGTGGTGTCCACGCTGTTGACCGCTTTAGCGGGATGGTGAGTGAGCGTACCATTGTGCCAGCCGCGCACGCCGGCGCTACCTTGGGTTACCAGCAGTAAGGTAACCGGTAAGCGCTTCGCTAGAAGCGCAATACCAGCATCCACCTCCGTGCAACCCGTTATATATATCAGCTCCTCTTCAGAGAGTTTCACCACATTCGCCAGTTGTAGCGCCTGATCAATGCAATGTCGGAGCGCCGCTTTCTCAGGCCACAGATCCAGACGTATATTGGGGTCAAAACTGACAAAGCCCCCAGAATCCCGTATACGCTGCATGGCGGTGAGCGTAGCTGTTCTTGAAGGCTCTTTCAGCAGCGCGATTGAGCAACAGTGCAGCCACTCTGAAGGTTGAAAATCGGGAAGGTCATCAATTTCAAGGAACAGGTCTGCACCGGGTCGAACCATAAAGGTGAATGTGCGTTCTCCCGCGCTGTCCAGCGATACCAAGACCGTTGAGGTACGCTGCGCAGGGTCTGTTCGCATGTAAGAGACATCAACATTCTCCTGCTGCAATGTCTTTTTCATAAACTGTCCGAAGGGATCGCTTCCTACTCTCCCAATAAAGCCACTGTTACCGCGAAGGCGTGCAACACCTACCGCTACATTTGCGGGCGCGCCGCCCGGACACTGCAGCAAGCGCCCATCCGTATCAGGTAATAAATCAACTACCGCATCGCCCAGACACCAAACACGCGTCATCGTCATTCCTCTCGATCTGTGCTAAACCGCTTTAGCTAATAAAAACGATTATGCATCAAAGTTATGATATGTCGCTAGTGCCAGATGATCACGAGCGCCCACAGCATCTTTCGAATTATTAACTTTTACCCTTCTGCCGCGCACTGACCACGAGGTTCTGGCTGAGAGCGCTATCATCGCCACATATATAACGTGACCAACAATGTACGCCTGAACATACGCTGTTAACTCTGACTGCAATACGATATCTACATGTTATGAGAGCAGCTTATGCGTCGCGAGATGAGATGCAGACGGTACTGCATCAGATGGAGCGGGAAGGCCCAACCGAAAAGTCAGGGCAATGTACACGGTACTGGCCAGCCTCAGGCCTTAAACGCCCCCCTCTAACATTGCCAGTTTCAGCGGACACGACACTCTAGGGAGTAAAAATAACAGCGGAAAAAGCGAAGAGACTACCGGAAGATATAAGAACTGACCTCACCACCTGCAGAAGAAATCCCCGCTGTCGATTGAGGCATCATCCCGACTGTGACGGCGCCCGGTCAACCGCTACTCTGTGGCCAGTCTCAACGGCACGGCAAAACTGCGCCAGTTAAATTTTGACAGCGAAGGTTCGTTCGACCTTTCTTTAGCGGCATACTTCCCCGCCACGGATTTCCTATGCCTCAAACAATGTTCTCCCGCAGCAACAATCGGAGGCTGTTACTCGCTGGTATCGTTGGGGAATCAGAACGAGTGTGCCAGCACTTACAATGTACACGAAAAAAGCCGCAACGCGGCTTAGAAGTTAATCTGATTTTTTATCAGCGGGTTCAATAAGCGATTCGATAAATTTCTTTTGCTTATCATTGAGCTTAAGTTGCTTTATTTTTTGTATATCAACGAGCTTAGTGGGCCCATTCACTTGGGCTACTGGTTTATTCTTACCGTTCTCATTGGCGAATGAGATAGCGGTAAATACCACCCCCCAAAATAAAACACAAAATAAAAAAACCATTATCCATGTCTTTCTTCTTATGTTTTTCAATACCCCTTACTCCAAAAATGCCAAACGAACTACTAAGACAAATCTTAAACCAAGAAAGTTCTTAACTAGTGGGAAATAAGACATATAGTGCAGAAACGCACAAAATTTTCACCAATTAAAAGCATGATACACTGCATTTGTTGTTTTTAACAACATATTTAAACATACCATATCAGTAATATCTAATAACTTTCTCATTGATTTATAGCAACTACAAAGTGCCTTCACCTGACTACTGAGGGGCAAACACTAACTGTTGATGGCAGTGCTCTGTCCGCTTTACTCTCGACCTTACAAGTAATATGTCAGAGGCCATGCTGTGTATTTAAGTGATTCGCCCGAAACATTTTCTTTAAGAGCATTTTTTTATAGATTTTATTCCGCACCTTTCCTCCAGAACTAATGCGAAAGTATACCCCTCAACCTGTATACGGATAGATTCTTTGAGCTTTAATATGTGATGGTTAATGGGCTGTAATGTTAATTCACTGATCCTGTCGTGAGCTTTTACGACCCGCTTCATTTTTGTGAGTTTTACTATTGTTGTAATCTCTTCTGCCTGGTTCTGCTGCAAGTCGTTCTATCAGTGCATTCTGTCGATCGTTGCATCACCACTACTGATAAAGTGTGAGGATCTTATAGCTTGATTGCATTTTCAACAGTTTGTCGCTTTCAGTATTTCCCGCGTATCAGGTATTATACAGCTCCTTATGACCGTCATAAAGATGCCAAAAAGGGTCGCCGTTCATTGGCATGAGGTATTGAGGTGGGAAAACGCACCATCCATAACGTCTGAAATCCCGCATCGAGACGGACATTTTTCCACCACACACAATTTCACCTGCGCATAGCCACCCACCTGTGTTTGCAGGCATTCTTCCGCAGGTACCGTCAGGTGCATTAAACAGCTCTCCAGCCGCGCACCAACTGATTAATGTGACAGATTTACCGATATTTTCAGGATTTACTGAGTCAATAACCAGGGCAACGCAACCTGCTTCAAGTACTGCTTTCATTGGTCTCTCTCCATATGATTTCATTTAGGCCGGAGTGACTTTCATAGCTAACCGCAAGTCTGACATCACCTGCCAGTAAGTTTGGTTTGAACTTCAGATGTGTCCGGATCCGGCTATAAATATCATTGGGTCATTATAGATATCCTAGAATGACGTCAGTCATTTCACGAAGATATGCCTTAAGCGCATAATCGGACCTGTTATTACAGAGCACGACTGATGAAAATCTTAAGCTTCAGTTCGGCAAAGCGTGCTTTACCTGTCGCTGATGACTCTGGATTGTTGATTACGGCGGTCATGACCGGAAGCGGTTCATTAGGGTCGATACCCTCAGATTAAGCCAGTGCCTTACCGGACAATGGTTTCTCTAGCATTTATTTGTCTTTTAGTTTTCTATTACTTGCGTTCTGGTTTTCGTTTAACACACTCAGGTGTCAGAAAAGCGCTGCAATATCTGATGATACATAAACTGAATTCGGCAAAACATATGTATGCCCGCCTGTTATGGGGAAGGCTACGTTTATCCTGGCTGAACCTAATGAAATTCAACAGGTTATAGCCGCCGAACACATCTTTTCCTGATGAATTCAATTTCCTATTTGAGCAACATGGCCTCACCCTTCGTAATACATGAACACAGGGTCTTATATCTTTTTATCGCGCTCTCAATTTCCCTAGTGCAAAAGTCAGTTATCTGTGCGGGTATGCCCAGGAATGATCAATGCCTAAAGATGACAGAGTCCCGGTAACTGCCAGGCAGGCTAATAACAGAGCGAAAATCACAACTCCCAAAATCTCAATTACTTTAAGAAAATGATGCGTAGTCATAAATATTCCTCTTCAGTTGATATGTTTGAAACGTACCTAATGAAAGTAAGATGTTACTGGTAAAGAACAAGCCAAATTTACACGATGAAACATAAAGGAGAACTTATTGATTTTTTGCGTTGCGAAAATTCCCTCCATCCGCAATCCTCGAACAGCCATGATCACGCTGTTCGATGTAGCTTAAATGTTGACTACATTGAACATTGTTTTCTAAGCATGTGTTTATCGGTCATGACTATGAAAGTGGGAATTTAACATGCGCAGAAGCGGAGGTCGTACTTCAGACAGAGTTTACGTATGTATATCGCAGCATGGTATAGCTCCAGTTTATCTGCTGAAGGATGGAAGCCAAAATCTGCCGCTCGGTGTCAGATAACACAACAGAATAGTAACCTGCTTAGCGGATCTTTAATAAACATCAAGCCTCTCTCAGTAGATATTGAAAAAATAATCTATTAAAGCCTGTTGAGATTACGTCGATAATACATTGTTGATTTTTTATTAACTTTTATACCAGGGCTCATATGACCATTACACAGCGATTATTGATGGCGTTTTTTTTGTTGGCTGTATCTCTCTTATCGATTGTTGCCGTTTCACTTGCAGTGATTTCGGGCTTCCAGGCGCGATTCGAATATGTACAGGCCAATGCGATACCGAGTATCAAGGACCTGAACAAATCCATAAGTACCACGAATCAGCTGGGTATTGCGCTGTACCGTCATCAGACGGCTTTAACGAAAGCTGACCAAGACGCCGCACAAGAAAGGATCAACGACCTGCTTCACACACTGAAGTCACTTACTGATTATTACATGGCGAACGATATCTCCAGTGACGAAGATAAGGCTATGACTGAGCAGGCATTCCGTAACATTGATGCCGTTCGTGCTGCCCTACCCGCGTTCTTAGCTGCCTCAGGCAGTAATAATGATGATGCAGCTTCCTTGGCTCTACTCAGGGGGGACAAAGGTGTGGGTGCTGCCACGAGAGAAATGGAGTCACAATTCACTAAACAAATTGATTTAAATATTCAAATTGGTGATGGACTACGAGTCGTTAATAAGAAAATTTATTCTCAGACGTTCTGGATAATGACCTCTGTATCGGCAGGAGTTATCCTGGTTCTTGGCATATTTTGTATCAATATCGTTCTGGGTATAAAGCGCAGCCTGAACAATCTTCAAAATACAATAACTGACGTCAGCAACCACCTTGATCTGACGCAAGTGGCTTCCGTGATCAGAAATGATGAAGTAGGAAAGACGGCATCGGCGTTTAACAATCTGCTCAAAAGGGTCTCCTCAACGCTTTTATCGGTGAACCAGGCGGCACACTCAGTCAGTACGGGGTCAACACAGATTGCCGCAGGAAACGAGGATCTTTCATCTCGTACAGAACAACAGGCGGCGTCGCTGGAACAGACTTCTGCAAGCATGGCTACCCTGAGCGATTCTGTTCGGCAGAATGCTGAGGGAGCTTTTGAAGCAAGCACACTGGCAAACAATGCTAATGATTTATCCCGTCAGAACAGGAGCGCAGTCAGTGGGATGCTGGAAACCATGTCCGATATCCGCGGGAGTTCAGCAAAAATTTCTGAAATTACGGGACTGATTGAAGGAATTGCTTTCCAGACCAATATTCTGGCGCTTAATGCTGCGGTAGAGGCCGCGCGCGCCGGTGAACATGGAAGAGGGTTTGCGGTTGTTGCCTCTGAGGTGCGTAATCTGGCGCAGCGTTCTTCTACTGCTGCACGTGAGATAAAGGACCTGATTTCACTTTCCGTTTCTCAGGTCGAACAAGGGCTTCAGCAGGCAACGCATGTTGGCGGTAACACAGAGAACGTCACCAGTGCGATTCAGCAAGTTGCAGACCTGGTTAATGAGATTGCGGCCGCAACATCTGAACAGAGCAAGGGCATCGAGCAGGTCCATCTGGCCATCGGGCAGATGGATGAGGTCACCCAGCAGAACGCCTCTTTGGTTGAAGAGGCTTCTTCAGCCTCAAAATCACTCCAGGAACAGGCTGAAACACTGTCAGGACTGGTGTCCACTTTCATCCTTGATAAAAATCAGGCCCATGCCGGGGTAAGTGTCAGGCCGGTAATCAGAAAAAAATTACAATTGCAAAAAATGCCTGATGTGATTGCTGCTAATGTGAGTAAAGTAAACTGGGAAAGTTTTTAAATTCTCCGGCTATTCTTTAAAAACAGGTTTATCATAAGCGCTGGTACGCCAGCGCTTTCCCGAGTTCTTATAGTTAATATTTATGAATCTGAATCTTCTGCACATAAAATGCTCAGAACAGATATGACAAGCTAATACTGTTAAAATTAGCTGACTTGTTACGGATAGCTGTCCTGCTTTAACAGGAAAAATCAATCTCAAAAATGGTATTTTCATCAATTGTCCAGAGTCAGAAAGTTGAAGATTTTATAGAAAACAGCACAGTCATTTATCTATTTTGGATTAATAAAACTGTACATAGCGTTAATTTCTAAATGTCCGACACTGATACTCCATTCATCCAGCGTCCTCGGGGGCACACCATCGCCGATGTTAATTTTTAGTAATCAAAGAATAAGACCTTGAAGAAACTTCGTATCTAAAATTAGCCCAAAGAAACCTTAAATTATAAATAAACAGTGACTTTTTCAGTACTGGGATTTCAGGGTCATGACTGCCTTATCGATGAACAGTAGGTAGCGTTGCAGGAGAACTAACGCCTGTTAACCCGAGCTGTTTGCTTTAGCTGCAGGGCATTATTATCAACAGAAAAATTATGAAATCCTGCGCTGACGACAAGTGCATGATAAGGCCATTTTAATACAGTTATTGTTACAACTTAATTTAATTCACTGAACTTCTGACTGTAGGCGCCGATATGACATATCAGTCTTATTTTGTGCCGATGTAAATTAACCAGGAGAAATAATGTTCAAAAAATTACTACAAAAAAAGCCTGCCATAGTACAGGTTAAATTAGCTATATCTGAAGTACCAGATATTCAAGAGCACTACGCATATCACAGTGACACTGAACTACTGAAGTGTGTGATGGAGATAGGGCATGAATCCGTCTGGTACATTCAGTCACCCGACAGGAACAGTGATTCGCCCGTATTTTTATCGCACTCAGCCCGTCGTCTTTTAGGTCTGACCCCTGATGAAGAAGTCGGAACGCATTCTCTTATGCAGAGAGTTCATACACAGCATCAGGATGCTTTCACAGATTTCGTTTTCTCTTCACTCAGCCATGGTCCGGCTAAAAAACCGCTTCAGTGCATGGTCAAAACTGACAAAACCAATTTTCAGTGGTTTCTATTTCAGGCAAAGTACTGTGTGGAATTTTCGCCTCCGCGCTTAGTAGGCATTATCAAAAATATTGAACAGCAGACCACTCAGGCACGTCTTTTTGATATTGTTTCCACGCGCTTTGACCTGTCGCGGGAAATGCTCAACGACGGACTTTGGGATCTTGATATCATTGGAGGCAATCCGCTTAATCCTGATAACGTCTTCTGGTGGTCACCGCAGTTCAGAAAACTGCTGGGTTTTGAAACTGTCGAAGAATTTCCGGACGTGATGGACAGCTGGGCTTCACGCCTTCATCCCGATGACAGGCAGGCTGCACTTGACGCTTTCGTTAAGCACCTGATGGACTACAGCGGCAAGACAGGTTTCGATATAGAATATCGCCTTAAGCTTCACAGTGGTGAATACCGGTGGTTTCAGGCTCGCGGTCAGACAAAGCGCGCGCACGACGGTACTCCGCTCCGTGCCGTCGGGGCGCTGATTGATATTCAGGCCCGAAAAGACCGACGGCTGCATGAAGATAGCGAGGTCAGGAGGAACATTCAGACAGCTGAAGCAGCGAAAGAAATTGCCGAACTGGTCTCAGAGAACGGAAATATTGCTGCACAGATCAAACTTATCTCTCTCAATGCCAGTATCGAAGCGGCAAGGGCGGGTATACATGGGCGTGGCTTCTCCGTAATTGCCAGTGCTATCAGAGGACTTGCGGAAAGGACGGCAGATATAACAGGACAAATTTCCCGTCTACAGAAACGCATACAAAGTTTTTCTGATAGTACTGACTAGTTTCATGAGCATTGATTCTCTGACGTTACTTAACCGTCTTCACGGACTGACCTTTGGACCTTTTCATCTGATGAAGGATCAGGAAGGTATACAGCCTTATGTGTTCGAACCTCTTTTAGCAGAAGTGCGCCTTTGCTGATTGATGAACAATTTACGTCAGCCTGCCAGAGCGTTTTGATTGTGAGGGTCTGGCTGGATCAACTTGCTTATGGTTAACCAATAAGCTGCCTCTTACCGCCTGATGATTCACATTGGGCCTTTTGGCTGAGATCTGATACCAGAATGCAGACTGCGTATTTAAGACGAGATGCCTGGTTAAGTGCCTCCTCCTGGTCTTGAGCATGGCTAACTGCTTACTCACACAGGAATGTGAGTAAGCACAATTGAGGAATTAGTTGAATACCATTCCGCCATCGATGAGTAGCGATTGGCCGGTCATGTAGTTGGAATCAGGCCCCGCCAGGAATGACACACACGCGGCCACATCTTCCGGCTCGGAGAGTCGGCCCAGCGTAATTCGTTTTGCAAACTCTTGCGTGCCAAAGCCTGCTGGTTCCCCCGCAGCTTGAGAGATTTGTCTGTCAATGGATTCCCACATGGGGGTTTTTACAATACCCGGACAGAAGGAGTTAACAGTAATACCTCGATTTGCAAGGTCTTTTGCCGCCGTCTGCGTGAGCCCGCGAACGGCGAACTTACTGGAGCTGTATACGGCCAGATCCGGATTCCCCACATGCCCTGCCTGAGAGCAGGCGTTGATGATTTTACCGCCGTGTTTCTCCGCGACAAACGCGCTGATTGCTGCCTGCATACCCCAAATCACACCCTTTACGTTGACATCATAAACCTTATCGATGATCTCCTCGGTGATATCCGCTATAGGAGTTGATGGCGCAATACCAGCATTGTTCACAATTACATTAAAATCCCCCAAAACATGGCGTGCTTCATTAACGGCATGAAAGACCTGCTCGCGCTGGGTGACATCAACCCTTAGTGCTATAGCTTTTCCTCCCGACCGGACTATCTCATCAGCGACATGCTGTGCTGTTTCGACATTAAAATCCGCGATGGCAACCGCAAAGCCGTCTTTAGCCAGGCGTATGGCAATAGCTGAGCCGATACCCTGGCCGGCTCCGGTCACAAATGCGACTCTGTTTTTCATAATATTTTCCTTTTTAAATCAGAGAATTTGGCTCAGGTGCAACTGACTCATCAGCAGCGGGTTGTCGCTATAGTCGACCGGGATTGCAACCACTGAAGGGCCGCTGACATCCATCGCGCTGCGTAACGTTGCCTCGAGTTCTTCTGCACAGTTAACTGCGAAACCGGTGGCGCCGAATGCTTCGGCATAGGCTTTAAAGTTAACCGGGCCGAAGTTGACGCCTGATATACGCTGATACTTTTTATCTTCCTGCATCGCGACCATGTTGTAGGCGTTATCGACCCAGATGATGTGCAGAATATTGGCTTTTAGCCTGACGGCAGTTTCCAGCTCCATGCTTGACTGCAGAAATCCGCCGTCCCCGGAGACCGACACGACTTTGCGTGAAGGATCAACTAACCAGGCTCCGATAGCCCATGGCAGAGCGACACCCATAGTCTGCTGTCCGTTGGAAATCATAATCTGGCGCGCCCGGAAACTGTACAGATAACGTGCTATCCAGATATGGAAGCTGCCCATATCAACGGTAAGACTGATATCAGAGTTAACGATGTCCTGCATCGCACGTACGATGCGCAGTGGGTGCAGTGCAAACTGATTCAGGCTGGCGCCTTGCATGGCCAGCAATTGCCGTTGGTGCTGTCGGTCTTCCAGTACAGAAGAAGCGGCGTTGCTGAGTTGAAGTGGTAAGTGAATGTGCGCGGCAATCTTGCCTACGGTCTGCGCTATATCGCCTACTAGTTCAGCGTCGGGCAGGTAGTGGTTATCTGTATCAGCTGGTAACACATCTATATGCACCAGAATCGCTTTACCACTGTTCCACATGGCCGGTTCATACTCCACCGGGCTGTAGCCAATAGTGATGATCAGGTCAGCCTGCTGCAACAATCTGTCACCGGCCTGGTTATTAAATAATCCTACACGACCTGCGAACCGAGAGAAGTTCTCCTGTCTGACCGCGCCTGCAGCTTGATATGTACTGGTCGCAGGGATCTGGCTTTTTGACAGTAATTCATGGATTGCGGCACTGTTTTCTGGCTGGCTGGCCATCAGTCCCAGCAAAATGACAGGATTTTTTGCCCGGCTGATTTCCTGGCCGACAGCGGCAATCAGGCCATCGGGAGCGGCACCCAGCTTGACGTGCCCATGGTTTTTCAAAGGGCTACCGGAAACAGGCTGATCGATAACATCCTGTGGCAGGCTGATAAATGCGCCTCCGCCGCGTCCATTTTCAGCATGACGAAAGGCATTCGACACACATTCGGGCAGTGCGGCAGGGTCTGTCACCTCAACAGCATATTTAGTGACCGGACGAAACATCGAAACGGTGTCCATGCTCTGGTGAACCTGTTTAGCGCTATCCGACCGTTTAACCGCTCCTCCTATTGCCACCACCGGATCCCCTTCACTGGTCGCGGTTGCCATACCGGTAATCAGGTTAGAGCAACCCGGGCCGGAGGTAACGAGTGCGACACCTGCATGTCCCGTCAGTCTGCCTACCGCGGCGGCCATAAAGGCGGCATTTGCTTCATGCCTTACGGGGATTAGCTGAATGGGTGAATCCAGCAGTGAATCAAATACTTTGTCTATTTTGGCTCCGGGGATCCCAAACACCTGTTTTACACCTTGTGCTTCAAGCTGCGCGACAACTAAATCGGCGCCGCTATTCCAGAGAGCATTATTGTTCAACGTTTTCATTTTGCCTCCTGCTGTTAGCTTTCGACGGACCGAATGGCTTCATCAAGATTGTGAGGATTGAGCTCTGCCCGAAGAAATTCGTTGTCTCTGGGTAATTCAACGATAAGCTTGCTAATCGCGCCGAAGGTCAGATTTCCCTCTCTGAGCACGTAATCGAGGATGTGCCCACCACCCTGCCGGTCATCAGTAATGAAGTGCTCGTGATAACCTGCTACGTTGATTCCTTGCATGTATTGCGGTGTGCGAAAGCCGATTAATTCACCCAGGGTGTCCTTGAAGGTGAATGTGGGCTGATTACCCAGTACTTCAGGCATCGAGCGATAAGGACGGCACTGACAGGGTACTGTTCGTGTCTGAACAGTATGGAAGTGTCCGCTGATGCGCATGGCGCAGAATTGATTGTCTGAGGTGACTTTGCTGTTGATAACCTGATGAACATCTTCTCGTGTAGCAGTTTCGGCTAGGCGGTGATGATACTCTGGTTTGAAAAAAGTCATCACAGCAAAAGGCGTCTTTTGACCGGGATTAGCAGGGTTGGCGGTGCCATCAGAGCGTAGTTGATAAACATTACTGTCAAAGGCAATGAGTTCTCCATCTAGCCGATTAAAGGTCCCCAAACCAAAGTCACCTTGTTTCAGCAGCTCGGAAACTGTAGTTGAACCGTCATAAACCCCACTAAGTAATGCGCTCATGAGTGAAGTCTGATAGATGATTTTTTCTGGTGAATCATCATTAATTTTTTTAACAGTTTCTCTCAACTGTTCATCGCATTTAGACTCAGATACAAAGTTATACATTTGCCACCTCGCAAATCGATAGTTAAGCCGTCTTAATGTCATCTTGGTCTTTTTAGCTGACCGAATCCAATAGCGAAACATGTTAACTTTGAGACGTTTTTGATATGGAACTTCGCCATCTGCGTTATTTTATTACTGTCGCTGAGACGCTGCATTTCACTCGTGCCGCTGAGGCTCTGGGCATCTCTCAACCCCCGTTAAGCCAACAAATTCAGCGGCTGGAGCATGAAATTGGGACACCTTTACTGAAACGTCAGACGCGGGGTGTTGAACTCACCGAAGCAGGCAGGGCATTCCTCAATGATGCCTTAGAAATTGTGCAGCTTGCCGATCATGCGCTTGAGAGAGCCCGCGGCATGGCTAGGGGCATAAGCGGACAAATCCAACTGGGTTTTGCCAGTTCGGTGGCCTTTGGGGCGCCAGTTTTTGAACTTATTCATCGATTCAAAACGCATTATCCGGCGATGGAACTCATCACCCGGGAAGAGAATATGGCTTTGCTGATGCAGGATCTGCATGATGGATTACTAGACGCAGCATTTATTCGCTTACCTTGTGAAAGCAGTAAATCGTTTAATCTGAAGGTTATAGCAACTGAGAGAATGATGATTGCTTTACCTGCAGGTCATCCATACAGTCATCAACGCACCGTTCCGTTGGTGCATCTGGCGGATGAAACATTGATTATGTTTCCGCGTGAAGTCGCTCCCAGTCTTTATGAACTCATCGCCAGCACATGCATACGCGCAGGATTTACCACCGCGCGATTTCTTCAGGCGCCACAAATAATGTCTTCTCTTGGTATGGTAGGGGCAGGATGTGGGATCGCATTAGTGCCTGAGTCAATGTGCTGTGTGAACAATCCGAACATCGTGATTTGTGAGATTGAAAACAACACCCTATACACTGATATAGCTTTTGCCTGGCGGCACAGAAATCCCTCTAAAGCAGTATTGCATTTACTTAAATTATTAGACGCACAAAGAAATTAGCTTAAAAATCCCGACTAAAAGACTTCATAGCTTGAAAATTAAAAGGGCATCTCGCCCTTTAAAAAATCAGATATTTTAACTGCGATAGCGTTGACTATACATGATACAGTCTCTTCCAGCACTTTTTGCCCGATATAGAGCATTATCAGCAGATGTAATAGCAGCGGAAGATGAGTCCTCTTTCTGCTTTATTGCCACTCCAATACTTAACGTCACCCCGATACTTCCATTGCAACTATCTGAGACTGAAGTTTTTATATTCCTGATAACATCTTCAGCATTTGTGTTATCAAAAATAATAATAGCAAATTCTTCACCCCCAGATCTTGAAATGAAAATTTCATCTTTCACAAACGAACTCAGCCTCAGGCCCATGTTTCTCAGCACCTTATCTCCAGCCTCATGACCGTATGTATCGTTGATTTTTTTAAAATGGTCAATGTCTGCAATGCAAATTGTACCAGCCCTGCTTTCAAGCTCTCTAAGTTTAACATTGAGGTGTCGTCTGTTTGGTAATCCGGTCAGTTCATCAGTTAATGACAGACTGACTGCGGATTTATAATTATGATTAACATAGGCTATGAATTTATTGAACGAATAAATGATAACCAGCATGGCTGGAACATATAAAAGAGCGGCAATAACAGATGCTGTATCCCTATCAATCAAGTTAAGGCCCCCAGCCATAGACGCAAGGGAAGAATTCAGGAGAAAAAATAAGCTTACCCTGAAAGCCAGCAGATGTATATCTCTCGACAATATATTGAATGATTTTCTAATAAACCATACCATTACTGTTACAGTGCAAGAGTTTATAAAGAAATAAAAATTTATTTTTGTTGTGTCACCTATCACCAAAAAAAGAATGGCTATCAACGCAGTCATAAAACAGGTGTAAATAATTATCATTCTGTAAAGAAGGCCTTCTGGGGACTCTACCTCATGAATGAGCTTATCATGTATTTTAAAATTCATCACACCGACCTAAATTAAGTTAAGGGAAGATAGTACCACGGAATGGACAGTCTAGGTTATATTTTGTGCTAACGCAGTTAGGATAACTTCACCTGAATAAATAAATTTTTCTCAGTTCAGTAGTGCTGACCACATAATTTGATAAAAACGGTCAATTAGTTTTGACGCTTTATTTATATTTTTACTTTACATATTCGAGCTTACTGCATATTCAGCAGGATTCTGGTAATTCAGTGATAAATCTGATTCGGGAACCTTATAGTGCTCTCGGCCGCCCTGAAGCTTTTCGGTGACGATTCAGCGCTTTTCAATTATTCAGTAACAGTTATGGTGCCGGGAGGCCTCCCGTGGCTAAGAAACATCACAACCTGTGTCGCTTCATTCTTTCACGTGTCCTGCTGTTTACCCCCACCCCATAGGGTGATATATACAATAATTTTTAATAGCAGGTTGCCGGAACGCGGGGTGCCTTCCGGTAGACGAAGAACAGCCTCCCTCATCCGCAAACTTGCGCTGGCTCTTATCTCATGCCAAGCCATATGGGAGGATTTGTTCCGACTTTGAAATGTCTGCGCCGCCGGGTGCCTCCCGGTGAGTAAGCCCAGCCCGTCTTACCCGCTATTAGGCTTGTTGCCACTCAGGAGAGTGATTGCTGTCGCCGCATCGCTTAGAGGGATACGCCGCATTGATAACAATCTAAAACATATAATAAAAATAATAAACCCTGACGCATTGCATCGTGGAAAGCTCAGTTGAGCTCTGGAAGAATTAATACAAACAAAAAGCCCCTACGGTTGAGGAGGGGCTTCCGGCCTGATATGCGAGATGAATGATTGGACTAGCGAATGAAACACATCAGGCAATTTAATTTTTACAAAATCTCTTTTTTAATGTCAAGCATCTTTATTGAAAAATACACAGCCTGAGCGGTGACCTGGATTTGATGCGCTCTTTTGTCGTTAATTGTTAAATAACAGTTCATCGCCAGAATTAGCGCATAGGACTTAGGCTTAACCGGGGCTTGCCTAAGCTGTAGAAGAAGATTCAGGTCGCGGATTCCATTTAAAAGATTGATCTAATTTTTTGAATAGCAGATGTTTTCTGCTGATTTCATCCTGTACATGCCGATTGCTTTCCACCATGGTTT
Organism: Candidatus Pantoea communis; assembly: GCF_011752685.1. Lineage (NCBI taxonomy): Bacteria > Pseudomonadati > Pseudomonadota > Gammaproteobacteria > Enterobacterales > Erwiniaceae > Pantoea > Candidatus Pantoea communis. The sequence goes on along the minus strand of NZ_VWXC01000015.1, from coordinate 109,148 downwards.
TACCCTGACGGGCAGGACACTCGCTGACCCCGGAAGTTAGAGTACTGGCTGTAAAGACCTGCCCAATGATATATGCCGGGATCCCGGCAAAAATGTCCGCAATATGGCGATATTATGTTGATAAATTGAGCCTGAAAGACTGACGAATATCGTAATGCGGTGAGGGTTACGCCCTGATGTTAAGTAGAATACCTCAAGTAAGCCTCGGGCGAAAATATCTCTTGCGGTGACTCAGGACCAGGCTGCAGCTCAGCCAGTTCTTTCAGCATTCAGAGAGAAGCGATGACCGGCTTCCAGTGAGGGGACCACAGGATTAAAGACCTTATTGTTGCGCACTCCCGCATGATACTGCCCCCCTCGCCTATTGCCGAGGCAGGTCGCCTCCATGTCCAGAATGCCGTTAGGTAAAATAATACGCTGGAAAAGCGAAGGGCTCACGTCCTGTGATGTCAGTCCACATAGCAGGCTCCCTCGTAACCTTGGCTTCGTGCACAATCTCGTTTTTTAGTCCATGGAACTTCACTTACGGCCTCTAAATTAAAAAGATGATTTTGCAGATATTTTTTGACATGTCTTGAAGACGATCTAGGTTATCGGGGGGCCGGAGCAGTTCCGGACCTGGGTGCAATGGAAAATTGCATCTTTTACCGTGCACTGGCCCGGTTTTTGACTTCACCGCGAAAAAGGTAAATTTACGCTCCCTACGCCCTTCTGGCAGCGCAAGCCAGTGGATTATCCTGTAGTAGCGTATTGCAGCATTACCTTGCATAAGTAGTGAATGGAAATTGCTTCAAGTGGCATCGTACTTACCGCTTCCCATTCGGTCCTGTGCGTAAATTGCCACTATCTGGCTGTCTTCAGACCTCACTATATATTCAGTTCAGCTCATACCTTCTCCGTATTACTGGCATTAAATATGAACCCCGTTAAGGTATTGCGCAAAGCACCTTCCATTTTTCAGATAACTGAAAGTCTGCCGCTTTATCTTTCGGCTCTGTGATGGGTACTGGCGTAAAGAGGATACAGACTAAATATTAACGTTACGAAAGTTAAAATCGCAGCAGGTGCTATGCTCAATGTGCGGTGAATCCCTCTAGCGACGGGGCCAGACTACACAAGTACAGCAGGAATACAGGGGCGATTCAGGTGGTAGTCTCTCTGAATCACCGGGAGGCACCCGGCACCGCAACTTTTTACAACTGCTTCGCAAAAAAGGCCATGACCCATCTCAGGAACAGGTAACGGCTGCCAGCGCAACAGAATTGCTGACAAAGTGCCGCATCTCATTTGTCAGCCTAATAGCCCCACCGCGCCCAGGCTCCAGTGTAAGTGTTTCGGCATCGCTACACTGATGCCGTTGCCGCACCATATCAGGTGATGTTCATGGAGCCTGAGGGTGGCAAAAGGTTGGATGGGCTCCGCCGCCGATTGTGACTATCTCATATCCTCATCGTCCGTCTGCAAGGGATGACGCTCTTTTCTGCAGAGCCATAATACTGCCTCTAGCCTGTCAGGTAATGCTATCTACGGAGAAGAAATTTCCCGGGAGCATCTGATGCTGTTGCCATTGCATCTTTACGCGACCTGTAAGCGCGAAAGGTTGACCCTATCCCCCGTATTCAGGAGGCCGGTAACTGACAGCCGCGCCGGATAATGATACAGAGAATTATGATTCGTGTCGGGCGGGCTGCTGCTGGCTTCAGCCCGCCTTTAAAGCTGAAGGTGCCTTACGCCCGGTTCATTTACCTGAACATGAATGATGTCTTACAATGTTTTTTTCAGGTGCCTCCGTTTGCGGGAGGAACTGTATTAAAGGAATACCCATGGACAACGGTAACCTCGGAGTCAGTCATCTTACCTGGTGCGGGCTGGTTGCTCTGCATACGGCCCGCCGCGACGGGCTCACTAGTTCAGCCGCGCAGGATAATCTTTTTCTGGTCAGATGGCTGGCTGTGGCTGAGAAGCAGCGACGCTTCTCCAGGGGGCTGGCCGGCGATATCAGCTGGCTGATGAAAGAAGGACGCGGGAAAGGGCTGCAGGCTGACCTGCCCGGCAAGCTGGACTACCTCTGGCGCGCGGGAAGCGGCAACCTGGGAGCACAAAACGACCTTTACCGCCTGCAGCACGCGCTGCAGGCGGTAAAGCTAACAGGCTGGATTTATATGGTGCTGGCCGGGCGCGAATGGTGCGGCCGGCACCAGCTACGGCTCAGCCCGACGGTGTCCGGCGTGTATCTTTGCCGCAGCGCGCTGGACAAGGGATTTGATGAGCATGGCCGACAGACAGCACCGCTGTCTGCACGACTCACCGGCGAATTGCCTGCGCTGGATGCCATACTGAAGCGATCGGGCTGGCGTCGGGTGCCAGTGCCCGGTAACGACGCGCTGCTACACCACCTGCTGGCGGAGGATTTCCCTGCAGAGTGCTGATAGCTTGCGCGCCCATCCGTACAACGGTATCAGGGCAATTTACGGGGCTTCATTCGCCCTTTAACAACATTAAACTGAGCAGAATTCATACTCACCATGCCCGCCGCGGAGTTACCCTGAGCTTAATCCCTCTCAGGCTGCGGGTCGCCTCGCTTGAGACAACAGTTTCCTTAAAAGCCTGCATTTCATTACCTGACACGGCATCAACTGGAATTCTGATGAGAAACCATGAATATGAAACCGTTGAGGAAATTTTTTATGATGCCTGTTTCGCGGCCGGCACGTGCTGCCTCAGGCTCGCCAGCGAGGGCGGGGAATTAAATCGTGAGCGACTGGCCATCGAGCTGATGCAGCTCTTTAAGTAAAAACAGAGAAGAATATTCCCATTCTTTGCTGTTCGCCATTGAACAGCTCCGCGACGAGCCAGATCAGTAACTGGATAAAGAATCATAGTGAAACGCCCGGCACAGCTTTCGTCTTCGATAGCCTCAGCAGGTCAGCCCTAACCGTCAGGGATTGGCTAAATCAGGTCCCTGCCCTGATGAAGATGACCTGCCTTTCTGCTAACCGTGTGCCACATGAACGCCTTTTCAGTCAGGCTGCGTCATGCGCGATTTCTTCTGCCCGGCCGCGCGACGTCTCCGGATTCAGCTACTCACGAACGGCGTCAGGAGATAATACCAGTGGGCGCCTGTCATAAATGTCGGCCATACACTGCTCGCAGCCTCATGATCAGAACCCTTCTTTACTATGACCCTTCCCGTACGGCTGCAGACGACACTAATATTGGACCCGATTTTATTTGTAGAATTTAAAGAACGGTTGTTTCCTTTCTCCATTTTGTTTCTCACCTCTGATGCGCAGCGACGGTAACTCCCCCGATTAGTCATTTGTCCATGATTGTCATGCTGGCGTTTTCCGCGGCAAGCAGAGCTTCAAAGGCCGCTGCTGTAAGGGGCCTGCACAGCCCGTTGCCCTGCATGATGTCGCACTGAGCGCCAGTTACGAACGCCCTATGCCCCACATCCTCCACCCCCTCCGCCGCCACGCTGAGCCCGAGGCTTTTCCCCAGCTCCGCGATGGCCCTGAACATCATACGCACGCGCATGTTGGTATCGAGCTCAAGAGTCAGCGACTTGTCAATCTTGAAGCCGCTGACGAAGCCGTGTCGCAGCAGGCTGATGGCGCCCAGCGTACGGCCGTAATGATCTATAACAAATGCGGCCCCCGTGAGCCGGATGGCTGCGAACTGCGCCGGAGCATCCTGAACGAGCTCTGCCAGCAGCGGCTCATCAACCTCCAGGTCCACAAAGACGGCGTCGCCGCCTGCCGACTCCCGCAGCACGCTTTCCAGCCCGGGGTCGGAAAGCTGTCGCGGGAACAGGTTAATGCTGACCCGAAGCTCCGGGCAGCGGACCTGCCACTGGCGGACCTGCGCCAGTGCGGTGCGGATAATCCATTCACCGAGCGTAACGGACAGCGGGCTTTTCACCAGCATCTCAATAAAATCAGCGGGCAGCAGCAGGCCGCGGGCAGGATGCTGCCAGCGCACCAGTGCCTCGCAGCCGAGCAGGCGGCCGGTAACAGCGTCATAACGCGGCTGGTAGTGCAGAATGAACTGCTGCTGGCGAACCGCGGTTTCCAGCTCGCGCTCAAAGCGCCGGCGGCGCTGCTCCGCCGCCAGAAATTCAGGTCGGAACAGGACGCTGCAGCCCTTACCCGACGCCTTTGCCCGGTAGAGCGCCAGGTCCGCCGCCGACATCACGGCCGACGTGTCCTCTCCGTGTTCAGGATAGGCAGCAATACCTGTGCTGGCGCCGACCACCACAGGTGAGCCGTGGTAACTGAAAGGCCTCTGCACCGCGGCAATCAGGCGATCTGCCGTCAGTCCGGCACCGCTACTTCCGCCCGGCAGCAGGATGATAAACTCGTCGCCGCCGAGCCGGGCGGCGGTAACCGCTCCGGGGCACGTCTGCCGGATCTGCTCCGCTACGTGACAGAGCAGCGCGTCGCCGGCGGCGTGCCCGAGCGTGTCATTGACTTCCTTGAAGCCGTCCAGATCGATCATCAGCAGGGTATAAGGCACGTCGGCCTCCGTCAGCTGCCCCAGCTGCTGCATAAACGCACCGCGGCTGGCCAGGCGTGTCAGCATGTCCAGTGAGGCGAGTTCGCAGAGACGGGCCTCGCTCTCATGCCGGGCGGTAACGTCGCGGATGATCATCCCCACCAGGCGTTCTCCGCCCTCCTGCCAGCCTGAGAACGATACGTCGGCCGGAAATTCCCGGCCGTCCCGCCTGAGCCCCCATATCTGTAGCGTGCGCGGCTGCGAAATCGCCGCCTCGTCGGCCGTCAGGCGCTCCAGCTCGTTGCGGTAGTCGGTCTGGCAGCGCTCGGGAATAAGCCCTGCTACATACTGACCCGCCATCTCCTCCGGCCCGTAACCGAACATCGCGGTGGCAGCCGGATTCCAGAAGGTGATGCCCTGGCGCAGGTCGGTGCAGATGATGGCGTCCGGGGAAGTGGCCGAGATGGACTCCAGCCGCTGCTGGCTGGCGTGGCGCAGCAGTTCAAGCCGGTGGACCTCCATCCGGTCCATTACCAGCGCAGCAATGTCGGTCAAATGTTGCCGATCCGCGTCCGTGAGCGGCGGGCGCGGCTGCGTGTCGGTCAGGCACACGGTACCGATATGGTGCCCGTCCGGGGTAGTCAGTGGGATCCCCGCGTAGAAGCGAATGTGCGGGTAGCCGTGCACCAGCGGGCTGTCGCGAAAGCGCGGATCGTCCAGGGCGTCGGGCACGCAGAGGATCTCGCCCTGCGCCAGCGTGTGGTCGCAGAAGGCGACGCTACGGGCGGTGCCGGTAATGTTAAGCCCGTAGCGGGATGCAAAAAGCTGCCGCTGGTCATCAATCAGCGAAACGAAGGCGGTGGGTACGCGAAAAAGGCGCGCGGCGAGCGTGGTGAGGCGGTCCAGCGCGTTTTCCGGCAGCGCATTCGCCTGCTGATAGGATGCCAGCGCCGCGAGGCGGGCAACCTCGTGGTCTGATGTCGGGCGTTTCAGGGTCTGTCCCCCCAGAGGTCGAATGAGCTGTGGCCGGCATGACACAGCAAAAAGGGGACTCGTTCAATCAGACGGGGCCGCAGAAATGCCTGCCGCCCCGCCGCCGGAAGAAAGGTCCGTCAGGCTGCCCCGCCGCCGCGGGCGGGGTCAGGGATATAGTGACTCCCTGTAGTACGGGCATCACGAAAATGTAATTTCAGGACCATTCCTGGGCGCGTTCAGCGCTGCAGGGAGGCGCACCGCCGGCAGATAACGCAGTCGGTGTGCCGCAGGCGCGCGGACTGAAGCGCATGCCTGAGCGAGTAAAACGTGCCAAGAAAGCGGACTCCGCCGGCTTCAGCCAGCCCGACACAACCCGCGCAATGCACCTCTTCGAGAGCGGTGCGTCCGCACCGCTTAGTAGTATTTACCGCTCATGTTCTTATTCTCTTATCGGCCGGGTCCGACTGAACTTCAGCGAGCCGTCAGCGTACAGAGGCTGCTACTTTTTCTTTTGCGGCACAAGGGCATAATGCGGATGTCGCCCGGCGAGCAGCGGCAGGAGTTCGTACTCCCCCTGGCTCAGGGGTGCGGAATTTTTTGCCGCCTCTTTCATCTGCCAGACGCGCAGGCTTAGCTCAAACCGCTCAGCGGCGGCCTCCTGTGACAGTCCAGCGGCAAGCCGCAGCTCGCGGACGTCGGAACCGACCGCAATGGGCCGGTATAAAAGCTGATTTCCCAGAAGATACTCCTTTTAGATAGGCAGACCATAACGGACCGTCAGGAAAAAAAGACGGGGGCCGCCCATATTCATTAAATTATCTTAATATAAATCCCGTAGTGCAATGCGTCATGAATCGTCAGCGGGGTAATTAACAGCAGGTACGTCATTTATTTTTATTCTGCTAAGTCAAATCAGCCGAACAGCTCAACGGGCATATTATCCATACGACCAGGAATCTTCTCCTTTTTTTACGAAATCCTAACACAGGGATTATTCCTGTTCTTTCTGGATGATTATTCGCCAGGATAGGCAGATTTAGTGGTGGCCGTATTTATAGCGCCGCCACACCCTATACCGATAAAAAGGATAACCTGATGAAAAACCGTAATTATATCCAGCGACGGGTACCCCCCGACCTGAGCCGAATAGACATCCGGGAGCAATGGCAGATCACCTTCTGGACGCTGGAGCTCCGTACGACTCAGGAGCGTCTGACCCGGGCCGTGCGGGAGGCGGGCCCGGAAGCCGACCGCGTGCGGGCGTGGCTGGAGAAAAATCCCCCGCCGGGCACCACACGTTAATGATGCCCGAAGGCCACCCACTCGCCTTTGGATGGCGGGATAGCCGGTCTTAAGCTGACCGGCGGGGCGGACGCTGCGGCAGCCGTGCAGCCCTCTTCTTCCAGCACCTTAAACGGGTAATGGCACCGCCCAGCGCGGTCGTCTGCCCACTCAGGTTGCCCGTGGTGGCGGAATATTCCTGTACCGGGGCGGCGTTCTGCAGCGTGATGCGGTTAAGCTCCGCGACCGCCAGCGTGACCTGCGCTATGCCTTTGCTATTCTCTTACGGGGCCAGATCTATCTAGCCAATCAGCGCGTTGACCCCGCCGAGGCCGTGCAGCACCTCGTTCATGGTGGCATCGCCGCTGTCGGCGAGGCGGTACATCTCACGCAGCGTCATCGCGCCGTAGCTGCCGGCCCGCGCCACTGCTGTCAGTGAGAGGATCATCATTCACAGCACGACGCGGCGGATAGTAAAGTGTCTAAGCAGCTGCATAAGGTTTCCCCGGTGTTGTTATTTTTTAAAAAAAAACATTATCATTTATTTTTGATTGCGCGCGTGATTACGTTGTACGCTACATTTATTTAACAGGAGTCTGGCAGGAATAATTAAAAAAGGACACCCCCCGAGGATAAAATTAAATAATCGCGTTACTTGAAATAATTTTCTAAACAAAATAAGCATGACATCAGACCAGACAACGCCTATAGTGAGCGCCATAAGAAAGTTTTTAATCGTGTTTTCCTTTCGCAGTTACTGCCTTTTATAACGGTACGTTACCGTCCACTTTACCTTTTTAATTTCGCACCGGAACCAGGCCGGGGCGGAGGAACCCATGCTGATGAATCTTAACGGCGACGACGATCGCCGCACGCGGGCGCTGAAAGCGCTGCGCAGTCCCGATGAAAGTCGCGATGACGTGCTGCGCAAGTTTGTCCGGCTGGCCAGCCAGGCGCTCGGCATCCCCGGAAGCTTTATTTCCGTGCTGGACGACGAGCACCAGCACGTGCAGGCCGCACACAACTTCGCCCTCACGCAGTCCTCGCGTGAAGACTCCCTTTGCCGCCACGCGGTGGATAATGATTGCGCAGTGGTGGTGCCCGACACCTGGCTGGACGCCCGCTTTGTGACGCACCCGCTCATCACCGGCGCGCCCTACATCCGCTTCTATGCCGGCGTGCCACTCAAAAACCGGGAGGGGATCGTGCTCGGGACGCTGTGCGTCACGGACACCGCACCGCACCCGTTTGGCGCTGAGCAAGTCACCACCCTGAAGCTGCTGGCCGCGCTGGTGATGTCGTTTCTGGAGGCCTGGCACTCCGCCGGGTTTGCTGACCCGGTCACTGCCCTGCCTAACCGCCAGCGCCTTATCCGTGACCTTCAGTATCTGGCGGTGGCGGGGGACAATACGCCGCGCCGGCTGGTGCTGATTGACTGCATCGACATGCCGCGCGCCTATGAGCTCGCGCGTTCGATGGGCATGGGTCCGGTGGAGAGCCTGCTGAAGGACGTAGCCACGCTGCTGCCGCTGCGGCTGCGTCCTGCCACTGGCGAGCTGCTCTACACCGTTGCCACCGGCCGCTTTGCCGTGCTGACGCGTGACGACAGCCGGCTCACCGCGGACTGGGTGGCAGGACGACTGGAGGGGATCAGCGCCGACCTGGGCGACGGCATCGCCGTGGCGCTCAGCACCCACACCGGCGAGGTGGCCTTTACCACGGGCAGCATTACGGCGCAGGAGGTGCTACGCCGCGCGGTCAGTGCCCTGCACGAAGCCATCGGGCGCGGCGTTCCCGCGATGCGCTTCAGCCCGGCATCCGATGCCCGTCACACCCAGGACTTTACCCTGATAAACGATCTGGCAGCCGCTCTGCAGGAAGACAAAGGTCTGTGGCTCGCCTACCAGCCCAAAATCTGCCTGCAGAGCGGGCGCCCTGTGGGCCTGGAGGTGCTAGCGCGCTGGCGTCACCCTCAGCGCGGCGAACTTTCTCCCGCGCTGTTTGTGCCGCTGGCTGAGCAGACTGAGCTGCTCAGCACGCTTACAGCCTGGGTAACCGATCGCGCGATCGCGCGCCTTGCCCGCCTGCGCAATAGCTGCATCCAGCTCCCGTTGACCATCAATGTCAGTTGCAGAGACTTTTCGCGTGAGGGTTTTGCCGACGCACTGGAAGCAAAAATGATCAGGGCAAAGCTGCCCACTTCGCTGCTGGGCATAGAGTGCCTGGAGACCGAGCGCATTATTGAAAGCCCGGCGGCGATGCAGGGTCTGGAGATGCTGAAGCTCAGGGGATTTGGCATTTCGCTGGACGACTTCGGCACCGGCTACAGCAATATCAGCTACCTGCGGCGCATGCCGCTGGACGTCATCAAACTGGACCGCACGCTCATCAGCGAAATCTCGTCAGACACCGCATCGCGCATCATCGCGCGTAGCATCATCGCGATGCTGAAGGAGCTGGATTACACGGTGCTGGCAGAGGGGGTGGAGGATGCAGAAACGGTTAACGCACTTACGCAGTACGGCTGCGACCAGGCGCAGGGCTTCTTCTATTCCCGGCCGCTGCCGGAAGGTGAACTCGACGAGTGGCTGGGCTGGAAGCTGCGTGGTCAGTGCTGACAACGGCCGCGCAGGAATGAGCTACCCTGCTGACGGAAGGCTGCCTGGGAATGCACAATGACCTCATCAACATGGCCTGGCTGTGCATGCTGCGCAATGCCTCTTCAGGCGCCTAAAGCTCGGCAATGATACGGTTGCCGGTATTAAGCCTGTAAGCGCGGATGTAGGCAACCGTGCTGATGGCCATTGATGGCGCAACGCGTCACCAGAACAGTCAGTAACAGCTTCAGGGGCAGCTGGATCAGATTCTGCGGGCTACCGAAGTCCGGACTCAACTTGCGACGCCGTTAATAGGCAGCAAAAGCAAAAAAGGGGCACTGACTCAGGGAGATGATAAAAAAGTCCCGCAACCTGACCAGGTATGTCGGGCGGAAAAAAGCAAAGAAATTCGCGACAAGGATCATCGCGGGATGACGGTAACATAGATGAAAAAAACATTTAATGATTTGTTTCACTCCTGACGATTAGAGTCTTAACAGTCAGGAAGGTGATTATTAGCGTAAAAAAACCGCGCTGATGGGCGCGGCATAGCAATGCGGATTTCATACTGCAGTTGTTATTAGAATCAGTAGAAGCTTAGTTCGTGTGAACCCTTCGTCAAGCCTGATGACTAGCCTATCTGTAAACCGACCAGACAGATAACTTTACTGACTGTCATCTGTGAGGGCGCCTCAGATGAATATCCTGCTACACATCAGCTGGAGCGTACAGGCGTTAAATCATTGCAAAAGAACCATTGCTAAAATAAGCGTTGTAGCACACGGCTCTCTCAGGGTTCAGAGATAATGACTTCTTCTGCTCAGGATAAATGAAAAGAAAAACGAATTTTATAAAAAAGTTATTTACGTGGGAGCATGTGTGCAGTCCGGAACAATGTACGGCCTGCTGACGTATACTGGCTCAATTGCTGCCAAAATTTACGTTATGTCAGACTCAGGTTTTTTCTCGCACCGCCTGCTGCTTCCCTGACATTTGCTGCGTTGCTGGTCCCGCTTAATCCTGGCATCGTACGCCATAAGAACCCTTTTTCCCCTCACCGTCAGGCGGTAGCACTCACTGACCCTTCGCCATTCTTCGCCGTAAAAAAATTCGGCCAGTCGCAGTCTTACCAGCATCGCCATTACGGCAGGCATTTTGTCTGCCGGTACCGATTCTCTTTCCTGCATCAGGGAAAGAAGACGAAAATGCTTTGGAGACAGTTTTATCATAACCTTGTTACAGTGCTGTTGCTTATCCGGCGAATCAGGTCATAGAGATGCAGATTATAACCGCAAAGGCTCTCTCTGTTAATGTATGGCGCTGATTGCAGCAATGCAGTTAAAGAACAGAGTCACTCCTCACACTATTTCCGGTTGCTGAGCATCAAACAATAAAAACAGCGCAGAGGGGTGGCCCTCACAAAGAATTTTACATTGCTCTGGACCTTCATCGCGGGCCCCCCTGCGACAGAAATGCTGCCAAAAAAGAAGAGTGCTCATGATCCCTGCTCTTCACGACGTCAGACACTCCCGGGACCTGCTACAATCACCGCGTTACGCCCTGCGCTCTTCGCCTGATAGAGTGCTTCATCTGCACGGCGAAGCATTGTATCCCTGTCTCCGGCACTGTCTGCCAGCGCGGCTACTCCGGCAGAGACCGTCATGACCCCCACGTACGGGAACGTTGTGGAGCTGACTAATTCGCGGATGCGCTCCGCTGTCCGGGCCGCATCTTCCACTGACGTCCGGGGCTGAAGGACAATAAACTCTTCTCCACCAAAACGGCTGACCACGTCACCCGCGCGGCAGGTCTGCCGCAGCAGGCCGGCAAGGCTTACCAGTACCGCATCACCCGCTTCATGGCCGTACCAGTCGTTGATTTTTTTAAAGTGGTCGATGTCAATAGCTATGACGCACTGAGTTGCGTCATCACGGTCCCTGTCTGCCAGCAGCGTAAAGCCACGGCGGTTGCAGAGCCCGGTAAGCGGATCGCTCATGGCCTCGTCGCTGAGCGCAGCCATGCGAGCCGCCACCGCGTGACGGTGATACTGTACGGCTTCCTTCAGGCTGTCGGCTTCATAATACCAGGCCGGTACCGAATCGAACGACGCTTCACTGCCTTCATTTCGCACCATACCGGCCAGCTTCTCCAGCGGATAGGCAATACGCCCGGCCACCAGGATCACCAGAGCGACCGTCAGGACAATGATCCCCAGAAGGAACCACAGCGCATTTTTTGCGGTTCGCACCAGGATATCCCGGACTGTTTCAGAGGTTCCTGCAATGAAAATGTTCCAGTCGGTATTATGCAGGCTGGCGTAGCCCGTCAGGAACTTCTGCCCGTCAACTTCCGTGCTGAACCGCCCGCTATCCGTGGTGGCCAGTCGCTTCTGCAACGCTGAGTTCAACGCCATTCTGCTTCCCACTCGAGCCGGGTCGTGACTGAATATAATGAGGCCGTCATTGCTGACGACGGTGACGCTGGATCCGCGGGCGTAAAAATGCAGGCTGAGAATGTCGCTCAGCATGCTCTGCTTTTTGAGGTAGATAGTGCCGCCTATGTAGCCCAGATAACTTCCGTCCGGTGTAAACAGAGGCTGCGACAGGAAGATCACGTAGTTACCTGTAGCAGAGGTATAGGGCGATGAGATAAACGGCTTCTGCGTGGTAATGGCCTGTCTGCTGGCGTCGGAATGCAGCTTTATGCCGATGAGGCGAAGGCTTTCCGGCGAGGTCGCGGCGATAACGGCGTCGCGGTTAACCACCACTACGGTATTAAAAAAGCCCGACTGCAGCCGCAAGCGATCGGTCTCGTCCCGAAGGTGTCCCGGATCGTTAAGCCCCTTAATCTGCCCGGCGCTCCAGGCGAGCTCACGCTGCGCAGTGCTCAGATAACGATCGGTGGTGTCGGCGAGCTTGCGCGCATAGGCGATATTACTCTCAAGCAGGCTGTCCTCAATGTTGCCCTTCTGAAAAATCAGCAGCGATCCGAGCAGCAGGCAGGCGGTCAGTATCACTCCGCCGACGGAAAGTAGTATGAGCAACGTACGGAGACGTAATTTACCAGGAAGCACAGCGACCAAAGTCCGCAGGAAGTATTTTTACAATATAACGATAAACCACCTGATTGAAGCCGCAAGTACACCAGTAAAAGGCTGCCGTTTAGAGTGTTAGATAGCATGACCTGTACGATATACACTGCCTCATATGGAAGAAGCTGGCTTCCGGAAGCCATCTCTGAAACGGGCTGATTTCATGTCTGCAAGGTAACCGACCTGATCAAAAGCCCGGTTATCTTAATTTGCAGGAATTTGTCAGGGGCTCAAATCAATGAGATATTACTGACTGGTCTTCAGGCCGAACGTTATGCAACATTGCTGTCACACCTCCACTCCAACTCAAGAGTTGAACCCCGCTCACCGGCTTAGGCGCGCGTCTTTCTGAGAGAAAGTTTTCACTGACCACACAGAAAAACAGCCCGCGCAAACGGGACCTTAGACTAAAGTAGGGATCTTCGGGGGTATATCTAATGCTAATAAGCGCGATAGCCACTAAGCTTATGAAGCGCCTGAATAGCCATCAAGTATGAGCCGTTCTTTTACCCGAACGGGATACAAGAGCATTTTGCTTGTAGGATTTTATCCTTGAAAGGGCAAACCGGATGACATTAATCCAATGCGGGTCAGCAGAGATTAAAAGAGACCTCTTAAGAGAGGTGTGCAGCTCACTCCATGTCGCAACCCGGTCTCCGGGATCTAGACCAATCTCTCCGCTCAGATGCATTAGTGCTGCATTTATATCAGATTTGATGATTTGATATTCCTCTCCTGATTGATGCAGACAAGCCAGTCTTTTTATCTGAACTTCATATTCAACCGTAAGTAAACTGTTCATCTGTACCCTCATCTGAATCCCGGAATTAACGATAAGTATAGGTTAAAGAAACTGTATAAATTAAAATTCCCCAATAGATCCTTTCAAGGCCAAATGTGGTCATTCCAGTAAACCGCGGATCGCAAGGCATGCTGCCTCATGCGCTGATGATGACATTACCTCCCCACGGGACACTTTAATGATCCAGCAACCGGATAAAGGATTTATCTGACCTAAAATCGACTCCGTATTATGTCAGCGATACGGTAATGCTGAACTGTCCGGTGAGAGTTCGCAATATTCTCTGATGTCAGGATACCCAGCAGTTTCTCTTTTCGGTAAAGTGAGATTTCGTACGCTGACAGGATGCCTTCAGCGCAACGCTTATCAGAACCAGCTGTCATGTGAATCGAATATCCATGACAGCACGTGGGTAAAAACGGTTAAGAAATAAAAGGAAAGCGAAGCCTGAACACAGACAAGGCGGTTTTCCTGATGCGGCCGTTGAAAGTATGTGTAACAAGGAAACCTCCACCGTTACGTTCAACAGAGATAACCTGCGTCATGAGTTTCTTATAAGATGAAAAACTACCAGAGAAATATTTCCCTACCATTTCGCATGGAAGAACGTCATTATAGTTCATAGCTGTCTGATGTGACCTGAATTTCCAGTAACGGGAAATTAATTTTAGCGTAAAGCGGACTTTTTGCACTTCCCGCTCGCAATTTTCTAATTTAATCACATACGGAGTGCAAAAAACTACTTTCGGCTAAAAGGGTCAGACTAAATCTTCTAAGTACAGTAAGGCCTCTCAGCGGGATCAATAACAAATTGAATTATTCAATCTGATATCATAATCCCCCCTAAAAGGGGCTGTGACAATCAGAATATGTGACCCGATGAATATATTTGAGAAAGAATATTTTAATTAATTCATGGCTGTCAGGCTTGATAGGTAGCAGAACCTGCAGCTTTCATGGTAGGTGTAATTATGTGCACTGGCCACAAAGAGCTACTGACCTGTCCGAGTCAGGCTACCTGATGATGATCCTGTCGTGGCAACTTTTTGTTGGGATTTTTTCTTTAATGACACAGTTAATCGGCTTGAATCAATCAGGAATTTGTCGACCGGCAAATGACAACCCACCTTGTTGCTGAGAATTGTGGTATTTTCAACATACAGAGTCGTCGACTGCTTCAGAGCTATCGTACAGACGGTACGACGGTCATGGCTGAAAGGTGACGCGGCTGGCCCAGGAAATATTAACCGCCTGCAGGCCTTCCTGAACGTGCGGTTCAGCTCATGCGCGAGCGCTAACCTGATTTGTTCCTACGCTTAATAGCGAGAAGCTTGCCGGGCTGTGCGGCGTTGTATTGTTTAAAGATATTGTGCGAATACTGCTGACGCAGTCATCCCTCTGGATCTGCAGACAATGCGACCTTAAAATTCAGCAACCGCGATATCAGCGCGTATGTTTGTGAGTTGACTGACCTAAAGATTTGCGTCACTGATTGTACCGCTTCGCTGGAATTTTTACGGGCTCATCCTAATATCAAAATGTCGCTTCTACTTCTCTGTATTAACGGCATACTCCGATTGATCATGATTGGCACCCTATGTGCAGCCCGGACGCCATCAGTGCCGGGCTTTTTTAATTACGAAACTATCACTTCTGAAACCGCACCAAATCGGCTAATCCATCCAGTAAATTCTTATCATGGAACTTTTCAAAACGCTCAAGTTTATGTTGCTATAATAGCGACGTATTCATATACACACAGCAAGCGTTATGCGTACGAAAAGAGAATTTCCAGTTGAACGAATTTTTTACCCGCCTCTGCGCGGGTTTTTTTTGTGACTAACGACTGGACTATTCAGGAACCACCTCTATCATAAGAGCGTTCCGGTTCTCCTCGGAATTACCAACATTCTATCGCTATATCAGGCATTTAATTATGCCGCCCGGGCTTATTTTTTGTCCCCAAAACTGTCACATCTGTATTCAGGTATAATCGGGACTTACTGTCTTAAGGATTTCTGATATTTACAATAAGATCCAAGAGTTAACACTTTACATACGTGGTTAATTCTTAATGCTAAAAATCATACCATTACACTAAATTCAGGTTATATAACGATCTCAGTTTTTTCTAATAGCGTTCCATATCTCTTCAATATGAGTGATGTGATGTTGTACATCACAAACCGCAGTTGAACGCCCGTTCCATTTTCAGAAGCGGTTTATTTTCTTCGCCAGGCGGCTCAGATTGCAACTTTTGTTGCTGGAAAGTGCATGATGGTAACAAACCAGAGGGTTCGATAGTTACCCCCAAAGATTGCCCGCGCTTTAGCTCACTCGCTGTGCGGGCTTTTTTACTGCTATGGTTTACATTAATTACCGGCGTGAAAGAATCGCCGCATGGGGCGAGTACCTCCGGCGCCGGCATCATCCGGCGTATCGATGTCGCTGGGGTGGCTTTCTGCCGCCGGCGCGATCGCTGCTGCTCACCTCGCTGGTGACCGGGCTGACCAGCTTCTGGATGCTGGCCGTGCCGCTGCCAGTCATCTAAATTCTTTCTGAGGAGGCTTCCATGCTGCTCAGTCCGGGGACATCAGGGCTCAATATCCGCACATCGGATGACAGCATGTCTGGCAGTGAAAGGGTCACGGCAGTACTGCACCCAAGGTTTTACGTGCTCCCTGACGACCCGGATGCCATGGGGTATCAGCGTCAGGGCTGTCGCGACCAGAATGAATGCCAGGATCCATCCGGGTACATGCTTCATTTTCTGGCAGGTTCCGGCATTTTTTCTCCCCTGTACACCGCGTTCAGCCGCTGCTGAAAAAGACGGGGATCGTGCTCTGCGCGTATGCGCCTTAATGAACCTGCTGACTTACTCTCAAGCTGGGCCCTGTTTTTCATGATATCCATAATTATCCTTTTAAGCTGTTCTACCATGCTTATGCGCAGCCGTTGTTTCTCTTCCTCAGACTTTACGCTCAATTCGAACGATCCATTCAGCGGGCAGCGTATCATCCAGCCCGCTTCGTCCGGATTAATCTCCGGTAGCGCCCGGATGTTTGTGGTGATCACCGGACAGGCGCACGCCTGCATTTCAAGGACGGAAAAACCGTAGGTGTCCTGCCACGTGGGCAGCAGCCCGACGTCAGTGGACCGGATAAGCTGCAGTACCGCGTTGTTGGCCAGAGAGGTGAATGGCTGGAAGACCGGCGTTTCGCGGAGCGCTTTTTCGATGCTTCCCCGAAACGTCGCGTCGTCCTGAAAATTTCCGTGCGCCACGTTGTGCGTCCTGCTCGTGTCGCCCACGATATTGACACGCACATCGTTCGCGCTGAGCGCGCCTTCCCTGAGCAGCTGACTGAAAGCAAGCACGACTTCAGCGCCTCCCTTCCGGTAAAACTCATTTCCCACAAAGGTAAAGGTCAGCGGGCCTCCCACCGTCTTTGCGATCCTCTCCTGCAGAACCGGCTGAGGGGGATGCAGGACGTGCAGTTTAGGAAGGATAGCCGACCGCTCAGCCGGAAAGTGCTCAAGTAACTGCAACTGGATTTGCCGGGTGGCTTCGGATATAGCGATGATACCCCTGCAGCCCGGTGAGCTGACATGCCTGAGCTCCCGGGACAGTTCGGGATTGGTGAATTTATCAATCCCCCTGATCGGAAGGACACGGGGCAGTTCGGTTTCAAAGGTTGCCACCCAGCTGCCCGCACCGGTTGCGACTTCATTGAATAGATGAATGATGTCGGCGTCATCTAAGGAGAAAAAGGGAAATGGACGAAAGATAAACAGTTTGTTGCGGCGCAGTAACCTCTGTCTGACAGCGTTGGCCCAGGTCCAGACATTCCTGAGTCGGTAGTCCAGATAGTCATGTAAACCGTCAGTCAGGATGTTTCTTTTTTCAGGGTAACCCGTACCCCCCACGATGATTTTCATATTTCCCCCGGCGTGATACAAATCGGCAAAAGATGAACGCAACGTAAATTAACTTCTTATAACGTAAAGATATCTAAATGAGACTTTTGATCAGATGACAATAATTTTCCAGCAGCGGTTTCACATTCAGGGAACATTCAGAGAAATGCCCGAGCAGTGCAGATTGCAGGACAACCCGGTTTAACACGGGATCCGGGCCTCTACCGCGCAGAAAGGTACTTCTTAGGAACAGAATTTTTCAGAAAGTTCTGGTACTGATACTTGTTTCTGGAGGAACACAGTTCAGGCCTACAGCCACGACGCAGGGGCCGGAACGTAGTATTCGGGAGGAAGTGATAGCCGCGCACCGGGAGGGTGGCGTTGCCTGATGACAGAACAGGTGTTTCGCGCGGAAGCGGGTGGGCCAGTTATTTACAGGCGAAATAATGGTGCAGCAACTCAGGGATTAAAGGGTGATGCTACTCACCTGAAACATTGATGTTTCCACCCGCAGGGCACTGATGCGCTCTTCTATACGGATACCATTTTTCCCATGCAGCTTTTCAGCGCTCCTGCCGGGTTGCATGCGCTGCAGTTGAGTCACCCGTACCCTCATCCGCTTCATCTCTCTGACGGATGGCAGGCTGGATGGAGAGCCTGTCTGTGACCCGGCTGATGCAGATGGTCGCGCTGGCTGCCATCACCTTTGTTTCTGAGTCAGGGGGGCATCCTAAGTCAGGTAATGGCGCCGCGATTCGGAAGATGACGGGCTCCACGCACCATCCCGCTGGTCGGATCCCTGAGCCCCGCACTCGTGGCTGCGCTGGGTAACGGACTGACCCGCGTCTGTGTGCCGGTCGTGCTGCTGGCCGAGGTCACACAATGGCGTGAATAACCCCTCCCATCTTTATGAAATCCTTAATGATTTTTACGATGCCTTAGCGACTTCCCGCAGGAAAAGATTTTCAGTCCGTATAAGCTTTATTTTTTTACATGTGAGCTGATGAATTGAAAGCATTGACCTCAATGCGCGGCATGCCATTGTTTGCCCTGAGCCTTTTTTCGGCGGGGGCCCCGGCCAGCGTAGACATTTTTACCGTTCCTGATGATCCTTCCACGGCTGAAAGTGATTTTGCAGGTAACGTTCAGGGCAGCTACGCCCATCAGGGAGGTAATTCCCGTACGTCCACCCTTTCGGCTGATTCAACGCTGACCTGGTTTGATAGGGCGAACGCTTACAGCCTCTGGGGAGAAGCCTACAACTACAGCTCTGATGACACCCGCTCCTCCGAGAAATATCAGGCGGGCCTGCGCCTGCGGCATAACCTGGACGGCAAAAATTTCCTTTTCGGACAGAGCGGGTGGTCAGGCGACAGATTCAACGGGTACCGAGGCCGCTACACCACGGTAGCCGGATACGGTAGGCAGATATTCAGCGGGCCGCTTCATACTCTGCGCGCTGAGGTCGGCCCTGGCGTCAGGCATGATGAGTTCACTGACGGAAACGAAACGACCAATGCGCTTGCCTATACTGCCCTCAGCTATTCTTACAAACTCACTGACGCTGCTTATTTTATACAGGGCGTTTCAGTGCTTGCTTCCAGGGATTCCACTCTCAATTCCGAAACCGGCCTGAGAGTCGGCCTAAATAAAAGGTTCGCCCTGAAAGTGACGTATAACTACACGCACAATTCCATGCCGCCTTCCACGGCGCCGGATAAAACCGACACAAAAACGCAGGTTTCCATTGTTTATAACATTCCCTGATGCAGCGATGTTGCATTCCGGAACCGGGACATCAATTTTCGCTCCCCCTGGAGATACCTTATCAAACCACGCGTTCTGCCTGACATCCTATCTGATACGCTGATGGCTTCTGAGGAGATGAAGATGAGAAAAATGGTTCTGCTGCTAGTGGCGTTAAGCTGAACAGTACCACTTTCCGACGGGATATGGCCCTAGCGGCGGGTCCGGAGGCAGGTCAGGGTGACATTCAGCATCTGCGTAATACAGACAGCAGGCGGAGTCAGCGGCCTGCCTGATGATGGACGTTCGGCGGGCCTCAGACAGTAAGATTGCTCCCTGAGGCCAGGTGAACTTCATCAGGGGGAATGATGCAGTACGTTTGCCCGCCTTCCGGGGACACCGCCGAAAACCTTCCACTCCAGGGGCTGACACACAGTCACATGAACGATGTCAGATTGTTTCCAGAGCATCACTACCGTCCCGGAAAGCAGGGAGTTTAGACGCGCTTCAGCGGTGGCCACCTTCCGCTCAGTCGGCTGACCTCAGCCAAAAAAGTCCGGATAATAACAGTAGCTCAATGCCGGACATACAGCGCGCCGGCGACCATGTATATGCGCATTGGTCATCCGCCCGTCAGCGCAGCTTCAAATAATGGCCAGTAAGACCGTTCTGACGCCGGGATGATTTCTGGTCTTAACAGCTTTAACCGTATACGGCCTTATGGCGACTGCGTAGTGTCTCAGAGAAAAGGTCAGACTTCATGCTTCACGCAAAACTCGGTGTCAGGAATATTGTTCTGAGAAAAAAATTTATCCGCGACAGCGGAAGTTATGTCAATTGTAAGCCTAATGCACTGAATACGAAATTCGGTGAAAAACCTTCAGGCCTCCCTGAACGGAAATGATTACCCGAACTCTTACCCTTCGTTAATCATTTCAAAAAGGTAATTTAAGGTGAAGATACTGGTCATCTGCAGAGACAACATAGGCGACAGCATACTTGCCACGCCGCTCATTGCGCACCTGTCCGCCATCCACGGAGCGACCACAGATGTGCTGACAAACAGCTATGCATCGCCGGTGTTCAGCCATAATCCGCATATCCGTAAGGTGCATGAGTACAGCAAATCCAAACACTGTAAAAACCTGATCAGCGTTATCATGGCTGCCGCCGTACGAATAAAAACCATATTCAGGCTGAGAAAGGAAAAATATGACGCGGTGATTATCGCTAAATCGTCCCGGGATTCGCATTCGGTCAAGTGGGCTGCCGGCATAGGCGCTAAGCGCGTTATCGCATTCGGGGATGAAGCACATCCGCTGATTGACAGGCTTGTGTCCCGGGCTGAGGGCACCCTGCACGTTGCTGAAATGCTTTTCAGGCTAGCTGCAGCCGTAACGGACGTACCGCCGCTGCGCCGGTTTAACCCCGGGAAGAGCAGCGTCTACCCGGCCCTGATCTGGTAAAGAAGTTCAGGATGACCTGTGGCGTTACGCCGGATGAGCGAATTATCGCCCTGCAGATAAGCGCACGAAAACCGGGCCAGCAGTGGTCCGCCGGTAACTTTATCACGCTTGCCCGCCTTATCGCTGAGCGCTACAGATGCCGCATGTTTCTATTCTGGTCACCCGGCGAAAGCTCGAACCCCATGCACCCGGGCGACGACATTAAGGCGGAATACATCACCGGACTAGCGGCGGGCTACGGACTTGAGGCCGTGCCTACCCGCACGCTGGAAGAACTCAAAGCCGCGCTCTCCCTGTGTTCAGCAGTGGTGAGCAGCGACGGGGGGGCCGTACATGTTGCAGCCGCGCTCGGATTACCGGTCGTGGCATTATATGGCAACAGCGATCCGGCACACTGGCATCCCTGGCATGTGCCTCATCAGACTCTGCGGGGCAGCCGTGAACACGTGAATGACATCAGCCCAGAAGACGTCATTCGTGCGATCGATCCGCTTATCAACTCGTCTGGTGAGCCAGGCACCGGTGCATGGATTTCTGCCTCGCCTGCCAGTGCCTGAACTCAGCCCATTATAAATCCGGACCGCCTGTGTGGGGCTGTCCGTCCTGCTAATACTAACTGTAGCGAGTAGCAATAGTAGAGCACTTCATCTGACCAGCAGGCGCTCACTTAGCAACAGGGCTGGCGGATACCATTACCAGAGATCACGGCGTCAATTCTGACAGCAGGTTGTCAGAGCATGCCGGTTGGGCCTGGCAGCTTGAGACTCCTGAAGGAAATTATCCCGTGCCACCCGTTAATGTGCAGGAGGTTTCTGCAGGTGTGTCCTGCAACATGCCCATCTGGTTAAAATTGAACGTAAAAATCGCGAATATAATTTGAAACGCTTCGGCCATCACAGGGACGAGAGAACAGATATCCCTGAAAAAGCCATACGCCTCGTTCCCGCAAATACTGGAATTGCGCGGGAGTTTCAATGCCTTCCGCAATTACGGGAATAGCCGTGATTGCGGAAATATGCAGCACGCTCTCCAGCACTGCTTCCCTGACCCCCCCTGCCATACTGTAGCCAGTAAAATCCTTGTCAATTTTCAGGTAATCCGGATTCAGCTGCGTGATGCTGGAGAGATTAGAGTATCCCGTTCCGAAATCGTCTATGGCAACATGTAGGCCGGCTTTGCGTAACAGGGCGAATTTTTCGGACAGCTGTTCTGTCAGGCTGAAGCTCTGACGTTCGGTAATCTCAACAAGCACGTCCAGTCCATAGCGCTGTGCATGTTCGGTAAACTTCAGTAATTCACTAAGGGTTTCGGGGTTTTCGACGATTTCGGAGGTGATATTCACGGCGAGATAGAGGCCTTTTTCTGACAACATAGCGAAGTCCTCCCGCACCTTCTCCAGCAGCTGCAAAGTCAGCTCCCCAATCATTCCACTCTGTTCGGCAAGCGGTATAAAAAGCGCCGGCGAGGCCTCATTCCCCTTTTTATTGCCGCACCGCATGAGGATTTCCAGCCCCGCCACCTTTCTGTCTCGCGTACTGATAACAGGCTGATACACCGGGTAAAAGCTTTTTTTGTACAGATAGTATTTCAACGCAAACCGCGGCGTGTTTATCAGACCGGTGCTGACATAAGTCAACCAGCCCGCCAGCAGGCTGACGCCAAGAATGAAAATAATAACCGCGCGGCTGTGAAGAAGAAGCCTGCGGATGTTCATGGAGTCAGATGAAACCAGAACAAAGGGATATTGTGAACTTTTCCAGGCATAACCCGCAGGACTCAGCTTCATGAAATCCTGCAGAGGATAGAAGGCAGCATCGGGGGAAATATAGCGAAGCGCGTCCCGCACAAAATAACCATTAACAGCTACGCCGGTTAAAGAGGCGGACGATCTGAAATAAACCAGGTAATAAATGTATCCGTCCTCCTGTTTCATTGTCGTGTAAAAAGGGACATGGCCTTCTGAATAGGAGACTTTCCTTTCCGGCAGTCGGCCTTCGAGTGATGAGCAACCCGTACCGTACTCCGGATAGAAATTTACGGAGCGGATATGGGGATTCACTGCCACGATATGACGCAGCCGCGTGAGCACTTCATTCGTACAGGCACCTTCTTCAAAAGGCTCCGCGGCGCGGCTGACGGTTTCTGCTTCCCTGTAAAGAGAGGCGACATAGTCGCTTGCCCGCTGATTTTTGTCGTTCCGGGCCTGCTCTTCCGTTTTGCTGAAGTGACTCAATACGGCCATGACGCCCGCACACAGCAGCGCGAGAGTCATGATGACCGCTGCAGTCAGGCGCTCGTATGGCCGTATAACCGTGAGAAAATCACGTTTGGCTCCCATCCTGTTGACTCCATAGCCGGATGTTAATCAGCTATGTTAACCTCAAAGGCTGATATTACCCTTAAATTTCAGAGCGCGTGATTACATAACCAGTGCTGGGTCAGCCATTCAGCGGATACTGAATAGGGACATCACTGCGCAGACTCTGCATTTAACTGATTTTAACATTGAATGAATGAACCCGGGTTTTCAGGTCATTAATATGCTCAGCGCTGATATCTCTGAAGAAGTCACTGTCATCTTTTTTGCTTATCATCTGCGCCAGGGCTGATAGCCACGCGGTGCTGTCATCAGATCTCGCTATGATTGAAATCATCTGAGCCCGTTCTTACTGTGTGTCATGTGTTCCGGCGCTGATAAACTCAAGCTGCTGCTGAAAATATTGCTGGTCAGACTGATTACCGTACTGCCGGGCAATGTCCAGCGACCTGCTGATCATGTCACACAGCAAATCATCCTGTGCGTACACTTTGGCGGAGATGAATTTATCAACTTCGCTGAAGCTTTGCGCCTGAGTGGCCTCCGGAACGAACGACTCAACGAGCTTACTGAGTATGTCTTTCGTGACTGCCAGATCCATTGATTACGTGATGGCGTTTCCTGAGCCATCATACGACTGCAGCGCTTCAGCAATAAGGCCGGACATTTCTTCCCGGGCAAGGAATGAATCCGCCTGGAGCGATGGAAAGTATTCATTCACGTCATTACTGATGCCATTTACCTGATTTCTGCTCTGACTGATAATGCTGTTATGCAACTGGAGCAGGTCATTCATGTTTTTGTCGATCATTTCCTGACTCAGCGATGGTGTAAAAGTACCCTAACTGGCCTTCAGCAGGCTGACATCCTCTTCCGCCAGGGAGATATCATATCCGTCTCTTTCCGGTTTGACTGAAAGGTCCGCGGTGATACCGTAATTGATTACTGTACTGACCATGATCTTCTTCCTTAAGTTGAAATAAGTCCTCATTGGATATCGGCCGCCACTGCTCAGACACTAAACATTTTATGTCAGACTTATGGAAGCGGACGATCATGCCAGTCCGGGTACAGCGGTGTGCCCGAAAACGGATTGAGGAATACGCTTTTGCGAAATCCAGTGGTAGTTAGCGGCTCCTGTATGTGCGATGAAGTGGCGTTTATACTTTATGTCAGAACTCTGAAATACTTTCGCAGTCACTGCCCACTTTGCAGAAAACAATCCGGCACGGGCTATAATATCCCCACCGTTGAACATTCCCGCGACCTTGAATGGGCTCACAATTCAGAAAATGTCATTACCCGCAGTGGCGGCAGGAATACCGGCATGACATTTTCCTGAGGTGTGGCAGTACCGAGCCTAAGCTTCTGCGTGAAAAACCTTACGTATGGGTGCCCGTGGGGCTTATTAAAGAGCGCTTCAGTATGACCTGCGCTGGCGATTTCTGTACGGGAGACGCTATGATATGGGATCTTGTTGACCCAAGCATCGCATACTGCGGCGCTCCTGAGGAGCTGAGCCATTCACTAAACTGGTGACGGGGCTCGCCAGCGTCTGGATGCAGGCCGTGCTCCTGCCCGTTGTCTAGGCCGTAAAGGCAACAAAGAGACAGGACGGCCGGTATGTATGCGAAACGTGCGCCCGGTGGTAAAAATGGCGGTGGTCGCGGTAATGGCCTGATTGATAACTGCGCGTGATTACTCATAATTAAGGTCCATTTATCATCTGGATCTGACTATATGCTTCTCAGGAGAAAAAAACACCGTACTCACGGTGAGGATCGCCTGCTCACCCTCACGCTTGCCACCACGGCGGGCGTCCTCAACGCCATGGCCTTCGGCGCATTTGGCTTCTTCCCCTCTCACATGACGGGTAATATCTCCCAGCTGTCTGCTGAGGCGGGCCGCTGGGACCTGCAAGGCCTGCTTTTTTTTGGCGATGCTGATTCTGGCCTTCGTGACGGGCGCCACGCTGGCGCGCCTCGCCGTGGCCTTTGGGCTGCGGCGTAACGTGCGCACGGTATTCTGCCTGGTAATGATGTGTGAGGGCGCGCTGCTGCTGGCCACCTCGCTGGTTGAAATCCGCTGGTAAAGCGTCCGCAACAACGGCAAGGTGCTGTTCACGCTCGCGCTGCTGATGGTCCTGCATAACGCTACCTCCATGCAGCTTTCCGGCGGGCGGGTCATGTCAACGCACGTGACCGGGCCCCTGACCGATGCCGGTATGGCGCTGGGCTCCTGGCTCCGGGCGTCGGTGAGCCGGCGCGAGGCGGCCGACGCGCCCGCGCACAGGGCGCTACTCGGCACGCACCTCGTGACCATCGTCTCATTTCTGTCGGGATGCTTGGCCGGCTATTCACTCTTCGTCCGGTTTGGCTTCAGCGCCATGGCTGGGCTGACCGGCCTGCTCATCCTCACTGCGCTCGGTGGCATTACCCCACGCTGCATCGCACCGGATGGCGTTTCTGGTAGTGGCCGGCACATTCAGAGACTGCGGTCACTTGCAGATAACCCCCCCTGGCCGTTTCTCACACTGGATCCACGGACCGCTGCGTCAGACGATTGAGCAGCAGTCAGGGAATGCGATGGATCGCGCCGGCACCTGCTGAACGTCATTTTATCTGCCATCTTTAAGTCTGCCTGCTTACCTTTCCGGGGAAATTATGTCACTGCGCTCGCTTCAGGCTCTTTGCCTGGTAAATTTTTTTATGGCAGACGTCAGGGACGGCCTAGGGCCGTTTCTTGGGATCTTTATGACTGAGCATCACTGGAAGCCGGAGTCCATAGGCTGGGTGATGACGTCAGCAGGCGTGGCCAGCCTGCTTGTCACTTTACCGGCGGGCATGGCGGCGGACGCGGTCAGAAACAAACGGCTGATGCTGAGCACCGGCACCCTGACCGTAATTCTGGCGACGATCATGCTCTGGTATTTTCCCGGACCTACCGTGACGGTGGTCTCTCAGGTCATGACCGGGATGGCGGCCGCGTTCATTGCTCCCCTGATGACCGCCATGACGCTGGGCCTGACGGGGCCCGAAAAATTTGGTTATCAGACGGGAAGAAACGAAGCGTTTAACCATGCCGGTAACATGACGGCGGCCGCGGTGGCAGGCGCCTCTGTCTGGTACTGGGGAACCGGTGCCGTATTTGTGCTGATGACGGTGATGGCCCTGCTGGCCACGACTTGTGTGATGGGGATCCGCGAGTGCGACATTAATAACCGGCTTGCCCGCGGGCTGAAAGCGGACGCCGGCAACGCTGCCCTTCCGCGCCTGTCTGTGCTCCTTCGCGAGCCCGCACTGCTCATCGGCGGCGTCACGGTTCTGCTGTTTCATCTGGGTAACGCGGCCCTTATGCCCATGCTGAGCGTCCGGGTGGCGGCTTCACCGGAGGCGTGGATAAATCCGGGCGTGTTCGCTGCCGCCACCGTGATTATTTCTCAGGCCGTGATGATCTTCGCCGCGCTGTACGCCGCGCGCCGTGCGCAGAGCACGGGCTACCTTTCTCTCATCACCGCGGCCCTGTGTATCCTACCTGTGCGGGCTGCCGTGGCCTCCTTCGGTGACGGGATCGCGTTCATGCCCGCGATCCAGATACTGGACGGAATGGCGGCCGGTCTTCTCGGGGTTGCCGTGCCGGGTTTTGTGGTCAGGGTGCTTGACGGTAAAGGGCACACCAATGCCGGCCAGAGCTTTATTCTGCTTATGCAGGGGGCCGGAGCTGCCCTGAGCCCGGCCATGATGGGCACGCTGATTTCACACTTTTCCTTTTCAGCAGCGTTTGCCGTGATGGGCGCAATTGCCGTGCTTGCGCTGATTATCTGGCTTGTTGGACAGCACTTGACGCTGCTTAAAGCTGCTACGAGCAGACCTCAGTTAGGAGGGGATCTATGACCCGGTCTTAACGGTTCATGACTTGCTGCTACAGGTTTGGACTGACCGTAGTGGCTGTCAACACTAAAGTTCCTGCATCTTAATGACTCACCTGTTCGCTAGGCGGCCATAAGGTTAGGAGAGGATGACAGTTTTTAAAATCCGCAATGTTTTGTCAACAAACTGTGCGGGTCAGATTGTCTTATATGATCCGGATAAGCACCTCATAGACACTCAAATGACTGTAACTTTCTTCTCAAAATAGACAGGAACTGCGAAGGGTCGTGTCAATACGACAATTCGCGATGTCTTCGCATAAGTTAAATTACCAAAACTCGTGTTCAATATTTCTATTGCAGCGTGCATATTCGCCTGAATAGCGAGGGCTGGTGCGATACTCATAAGCGCATCTACCGTCTTAACGTTAGCAGGGCTGGTCGCTCCAGCTATAATATTCGCGCTGCATTAAATCTCAATTGATACATTAACCCCACCCGCAGGGGCTGTATCCTAACCCTATATGGGGCATGGATTCTGTCTGTGATGCGTTGTTTGAAGATAGACAGTTAATCCTAATTATGGATTGATATCATTAGGGATTAGGGTCATTAGTGACCTTTTGGTGGGAACTAGACATTAACCATCAATTACCTCACTCTTGTAAAAACCTGCCAGGATAATCCCCTTCTATCTCATGAACATCATCGTAATGACCGAATAACCGATAGCGGTTGAGTGCAATACGATTATAAATGAAATCAGATATAAAACTGGGTAAAAATCGAATAGCAGACAGCACCTTCCAGGGCCACGGCATAAATGCCATTGCCCTGCATATGGCCTGAGACCTGAGCCAATGTTGGTTCTTATTAATCAGAGCAATTGTTCGAATGTTCTCATCAGGCAAACCTGCGTATCTTAGTAACATTTTCCCCTTCTCACTTTGGATGGCGACAAAGCGAATTTTCGGATCGATACGATGAGTGAGCAAAAAAATAACCCAAGCGTTACACAGCTTACAATTACCATCGTATATGATGACTTGTTCCTCTGCTCTGAGAAAGGGTGGCAACGACATAACGATTTCCCAATTTATCAAATCATCATTACGGCACATTCTAGTGCTACGTCAAGCAATGCGGGGAAATCAAATTTATAAGCGATACGGTATATTTCTAAAATCGGTCATATAAAAATTGTTTTATTTCTCGCTCCGCTTACTTTCTGCGAAGAAATAGCCCGCCACACCCGCAATGTCCAATTGACGTCTATGCTTAGTGCTTACAAAAACCTTATAAACTGAGGTGCCTTAGGCACCCTAATTTTGTCACTGGAGGCCGGGTATGAGCACCCCACATGATGTCAACCACCAGCAGGAGCGTGATCGAGAAAACGCCGCAACAGCCAATAGCGCTTCAGTTGCGACCACATTAAGTCTGCACGCGCTAGCTACCACACCGCCACCCGCCATGATGCCGGTACGTTTAAAAGTGAATGGTAAAGAACGTTCGCTCCATCTGGATACCCGCACCACTCTGCTGGATGCTTTACGCGAACATCTGCACCTCACCGGAACCAAAAAGGGCTGCGATCACGGTCAGTGCGGTGCCTGTACCGTTATCGTCGATGGGCGACGTATTAATGCGTGCCTCACACTAGCGGTAATGCAGCAAAACGTTGAGGTCACCACCATTGAAGGCCTGGGTACGCCTGACAATCTGCACCCGCTTCAGGCTGCTTTCATCAAACATGATGGCTATCAGTGCGGATACTGCACGCCGGGACAAATATGCTCTTCCGTGGCGGTTCTGAAGGAAATTGCAGACGGCATACCCAGTCACGTTTCTCTGGACCTGCTGGCACAGCCGACACGACATGCAGATGAAATTCGCGAGCGCATGAGCGGCAATATCTGCCGCTGCGGGGCCTATGCCAACATCCTCGCCGCCATTGATGAATACGCGGAGGGTCAGACATCGTGAAAGCCTTCAGCTATGAAAAAGTCACCTCTTCCCTGGAAGCCGCCACGCGCGCGCTGCAAAATCCCGGTGCCAGGTTTATTGCCGGAGGCACCAATTTGCTCGATCTGATGAAGCTGGAGATCGAAACCCCCGCTCATCTCATTGATGTGAACGGTTTGGCACTGGATAAGATTGAACCCACCGACGAAGGCGGACTGCGTATTGGTGCACTGGTGCGAAATACCGACCTTGCCGCAGACATGCGTGTGCGGACGGGCTATGCGGTGCTCTCACGCGCGTTACTGGCAGGTGCGTCTGGTCAGTTACGCAATCAGGCGACGACGGCAGGAAACCTGCTCCAACGCACGCGCTGTCCTTATTTCTATGACACCAACCAGCCCTGTAATAAGCGTCTGCCCGGCAGCGGCTGTGCGGCGCTTGGGGGTTACAGCCGCCAGCTTGCTGTTATCGGCGCCAGTCAAGATTGTCTTGCAACACATCCCAGCGACATGGCCGTGGCAATGCGTCTGCTGGATGCAACTATCGAAACGGTCAGCCCGGATGGCAGCGAGCGCGCGATTCCTATTAATGATTTCTACCGCGCGCCGGGTCAGACGCCTCATCTTGAGACGGTGCTTAATGCGGGCGAATTTATCACTGCGGTGGTCCTGCCGCCGCCAGTGGGAGGCACGCATATCTACCGTAAGGTTCGCGATCGCGCCTCTTATGCATTTGCACTGGTTTCCGTAGCGGCCATCGTACAGCGTGATCACACAGGAAGGATCGCCGTCGGGGGTGTGGCGCATCAACCCTGGCGACGGGCGTTGGCAGACAGCGAACTGCCCAATGGTACTCAGCCGGTTTTCGATAAGTTGTTTGAGGGTGCACAACCTACGGCGGATAACCAATTCAAGCTGGTACTGGCGAAGCGCACTCTGGCTTCAGTGCTGGCAGAATCGAGGGCAAAAGCATGAAATTTGAGAAACCCGCCGGGTTGAATCCCATCGACCAGCTCAGATACGTTGGCCGTCCGCTTGATCGCATCGATGGGCCATTAAAAACAACCGGCAGCGCGCCTTACGCCTATGAATGGCATGATGAGGCGCCTGACGTCACGTATGGGTATGTGGTGGGCAGCCCCATTGCCAAAGGTAAAATTACCTCACTGAATACCGAAGCCGCAGAAAGCGCACCGGGCGTGTTAGGCGTTGTTACCGCCAAAAATGCGGGCAAACTCAGCAAGGGAGAGATGAACACGGCAACGTTGCTGGCTGAATACCGTATTGAACATTACCATCAGGCCGTTGCATTGGTTGTCGCGGAAACGTTTGAACAGGCGCGAGCGGCGGCCCAGCTGGTGGAGGTCAGCTATCAGCAAGAAGAAGGCGCTTACAGCCTTGATCATGAAATACCCACCGTGACGACGCCACCGGAAAGTACGCCGGATAAAACCGTGGGGGATGTGGATCGTGCCCTGAGCGAAGCGGCGTTTGTGCTGGATGAAACCTATAGCACGCCGGATCAGAGTCACATGGCCATGGAACCGCATGCTTCTATGGCCATGTGGGACAAGGACAAGGTAACGGTGTGGACGTCGAACCAGATGATAAACTGGTGCCGATCCGATCTTGCGAAGACGCTAAACCTGCCGCTGGAAAAAGTGCGGGTGCTGTCGCCTTATATTGGAGGTGGTTTTGGCGGGAAGTTGTTTCTGCGCAGTGATGCCCTGCTGGCAGCGTTGGGTGCTCGCGTTGTGAAACGTCCGGTGAAAGTGATGCTCCCCCGGCCAATGATCCCTAATAACACCACTCATCGTCCCGCTACGCACCAGCATATTCGCATC
Source organism: Candidatus Pantoea communis (assembly GCF_011752685.1). Taxonomy (NCBI): domain Bacteria; kingdom Pseudomonadati; phylum Pseudomonadota; class Gammaproteobacteria; order Enterobacterales; family Erwiniaceae; genus Pantoea; species Candidatus Pantoea communis. The sequence goes on along the minus strand of NZ_VWXC01000015.1, from coordinate 78,788 downwards.
GGTACCGACAAATCCTGGCATATCACGGGCATCTCGCATATTAGCTGGTCGGGTAACTTGCCGAACGGCACGCCAGAGACCGCCGTGCAACAGACGGAACTCCTCTATGCCGGCGCTAACCGTCTGACCGGCCTGCGTCTGGCAACGCTTGATCTGCCGGAAGGCAATGCGATGCGCGCGCCGGGTGAAGCGCCGGGGTTAATGGCGCTGGAAATGGCGATGGATGAGATAGCGGAGAAAGCCGGCATCGATCCGGTGGAATTCCGCATCCTGAATGATACTCAGGTTGATCCCGCTGATGCCAAACGCCCCTTCTCGCGCCGCCAGCTGATTGAGTGTCTGCGCACCGGTTCAGAAAAATTCGGCTGGCAAAAGCGTAATCCGTTACCTGCCCAGGTAAGAGACGGGCGCTGGCTGGTGGGCTTAGGCGTAGCCGCTGGATTCCGCAACAATCTCCTCGCCCCTTCTGGCGCACGGGTGCACCTGGATGCGCATGGCATCGTCACCGTCGAAACCGACATGACAGATATTGGCACTGGTAGCTACACCATCATCGCCCAGACGGCGGCAGAAATGATGGGCGTGCCCCTTGAACAAGTAGCAGTGAAACTGGGAGATTCCGCTTTCCCGGTCTCAGCGGGGTCCGGTGGTCAGTGGGGTGCGAACACGTCGACGGCAGGCGTTTATGCCGCCTGCGTCAAGCTTCGAGAACAGGTAGCAACAGCACTCGGCATCAACCCTGATGAAGCCGAGTTCGTGGAGGGCGAAGTTCGCTCAGGTCATCGCAGCGTCCCGCTTTCTGCGGCAGCGGCTAATGGCACTCTGACGGCAGAAGACACGATTGAGTTTGGCGACCTCGATCAGCAGTATCAGCAATCCACGTTTGCCGGGCATTTTGCTGAGGTGGCCGTAGATGTTTATACAGGGGAAGTGCGGGTACGCCGCATGTTGGCCGTCTGTGCGGCAGGTCGAATACTCAATCCCAAAACCGCGCGAAGTCAGGTCATTGGCGCGATGACAATGGGATTAGGTGGCGCGCTGATGGAAGAACTGGCGGTGGATACCCGATTGGGATTGTTTGTGAATCACGATATGGCAAACTACGAGGTTCCCGTTCATGCGGATGTTCCCGAGCAGGAAGTCATCTTCCTTGATGATACCGATCCGGTCTCTTCACCGATGAAAGCCAAAGGCGTGGGTGAACTGGGATTATGCGGTGTCGGTGCAGCCATTGTAAACGCGATTTACAACGCGACGGGTGTCAGGGTCAGAGATTATCCGGTTACGCTGGATAAACTCTTAGCAGCTTTACCCCAGACCGCTTAACGCTCGCCAAATAAATTTACCCGCTGTGCGGTCTGCAAGTCCGTGCAACGGGTCTGTCTCTTAGCCAGATCAACCTTCAGCCTGATTAGCCCGCGTCATATCCTCAATAGTATCAATATCCGTGATGCAGCCGCGATCGGTTAAGTCAACTAATGTGACAGCATCAGCGTTCAACAATTCCCTCGCCCCTTTGTCTCCCTGTAATGCGCAAAGCTGAGAGTAAAAAGATTGCTGAAAACCGACGGGATGACCCTGTATGCCATCGACTTGTGCGCGTACCGATCGGGCGTTGCGCAGCGCTTCACTGACTGTTTGATAGCTGGAGGGCTGGATAAAAGGCATATCCGCGAGGGTAATTAACCATCCGTCATAATCTGCTGTGGCGTTAACGCCCGCCGCGATAGATTCCCCCAGCCCCTCACTTGAACAGCGCACGATACGTTCCTCCGACATCAACGCATGCAGTTGCCTGTCTTCAGCCCGAGCCACCACATAGCAGTCAAGACCAGTAGCCCGCACATTTTCCAGCGTATGCTGTAGCACTGGCTTCCCCTGCATTACCGCAGCGAGTTTATTTCCCCGGCCGGGTTGTCTGAAACGACGGCTGTACCCAGCGGCCATGACCAGAATGGCAATATTCACGATGCGCCCTCCTTGTCCTGCGGTGAGCCCATCAAACCATTTTTGTGGCTAACGACATCGGCCATAATGGATAGCGCGATCTCCGCGGGTGTTTTGCTGCCAATATCCATCCCAATCGGGGCATGAATCCGGTTAATTTCTTCGGGATTCAGTTCGCCAATCCTGACTAACCGCTCTTTTCGCCTCAGACTGTTGTTCTGCGATCCCATGGCGCCGATATAAAAAGCGGGCAGATTTACAGCCTCCATCATCGTGAGATCGTCGATGCGAGGGTCATGGGTAAGGGAAAGAATCGCGGTGCCTGAGTGACACCCTTCACGTTCAAGATAGCTAGCGGGAAACTGCTTGATTAACTTCACAGAGTCATCAAGTTGATCGGCCAGATTCAGCAGTACATCCTCGCGGTGCTCACACACCAGTGTTTCAAACCCTAAAGCCTGAGCAAAGTTAGCGCAGTAGAGTGCGACGCTGGAGAGGCCCGCAATGACCACCCTGGGAGGGGCGCACAACGTCAGCACGATGTTCGCGCCCTGTACCTGAGTATGCGTCCGGCTCAGATACCCCCCAGGTAGCAGCGAACGGCACGGTTCGGGTATTGTCAGCGCTTTTACCACGGAATGCGGCCCCGTCAACGCTGACATCATCTGGCGCAGGTAGCCGAGCGACGCTTTACCCGGCATCAACTTTTCCACCAGGATGTCCAGCGCGCCTCCGCAGGGCAGCGCCTGGTCCGGCTCAAAGCCACCGTCTCCATAACGCACAATCTGGCTGGGCAAGGAAAAAATATCGTCGCCAATTCGGGCGATAAAGCTTTCTTCCACGCACCCGCCCGACAGCGAGCCGCAATAGCGACCATCGCTTCTGATCACCATCATTGCGCCTGGCGGGCGCGGGGACGAGCCAAAGGTCCTGAGCACCGTACATAGCCACACCGGATGCTCCTCAGCCCATGCCAGTGCTGCGTTCAACACTTGCACATCAATATGATGCATGCAGTTCTCCTGTAAGGGCGTTTATGTTCAGAATTGCGTCCAACCCAACTGTTCTTAACTCCCCTCGTCAAACGCCGACTTGACCGCCTCAACGATCTTCTCCGCCCTTGCCGTATCCTCTAGCGGCGGATACTCCTTTCTCAACTTTCCTGACACCTGCCAGCCATTCTCTTTCAATGATCGGATTATCCGATTCGCATCCTGATCCGGCATCTCCAGCACTTCCTTCAGCCTCTCCTGCGCCTTCTGGAATATTGTCAGCAATCTGGCTTCATCTGCCATTTCGACTCGCACGGTGTGCTCAATCACTTTCGCGGTGTACAACACGTGAGAGGTCAAATCCGGGTAGCGCCAGGCGTAACGCGCATCTTCGTAGTCGGCGAAGGTGAAGTTGCTCGGTGTACCGTCGTCATAGGTCACAATCTCACCAAAATGGCATGAGGTGGCATAGCGGCGCATCAGGCGTTTGGAGAACACTTCCAGCGTGCGGTCATAGCCAACACGGAAATCCAGTGAGCTGGTGATGCTGGCCGAGACCGGCAGGATAACGCCTTCAGGAATGGCGCCGTCGCGGATTAATGAGTCATTAATCAGGAAGCGGTGAATACGGCCATTCCCGTCGCGCATCGGATGAATATACACAAAGCCGAAGGCAATCACGCCCGCTCTGGCCAGAGGCTCGGCGCCACGGGTGGCGAGCTCAAACTCCTGCAATCCGCGCATAAACTGCGGCAAATCTTCAAACTGCGGCGCCACGTAATGCACGATATCTTCGCGCATCGTGGCCTGTCCGACAAACACCGGCGAGCGACGCAGCCCCAGTCCCAACGCCTCGTGACCGAGAATGCCTCTTTGCAGAATATGCAGGCTTTCATCACTGAGCGGGTCATCGATCTGGCCGCAATATTGCGCAATCACATGGGCGAAACGCTGAATACGATCGGCCTGCTCCGCCTCTTTCTCAATTAAAAAGCTGGCACGGGATTCCTTGAAGGTCAGCCAGCTGGCGGTTCGCAGCAGAATATCTGCGCCGAAAGTATCATCCAGTTCATGCAGTGCTGCCGTGACATCAAAGGCAATGGCATTCTCAATCTCAGGCGTGCGGCGAACCACAGGGCAGAAGTCAGGCGAGCCGGGTAAGTTATCATTGATACGCCAGCGTTTATTCTTGATCGCTGAGGTGCGCGTCAGATAGTCCTTCGCGGAAATCGCCGTAATATACCCGCCGTTAGCGACATCGGGCACGTTGGTGAGCGTGTTACCTGTTAGCCATTCATAGAGAAAGCCAGTACGGCGTGCGTATTGGCCAAAGGGCTCGCGCAGGCACCAGCTTTCGATCGGTTCAGGGCCGATGGCAGCGAAGAGCCGGGCAAAAAACTCCAGATGGATCTCTTCATATTTGAGGCCAAACGCAAAATGGCCTGAGAAGCTATCGTCAGGTTGATAGCTCGGAGGATAGCGCTTTTCGATGCATCCCTGGTTCTCATGGGTGGCGCGAACCGTGCCAATAGCCGATTCCACGCGAAGTGGCTGAACCAGTTCAATGTGATAGCGCTTGCAGAGCGCCTTAAATCCCACCAGCATCGGCTGATTCCTTTAACATTCAGTTGAAAACGGTAATTTATCCGCACTATAACGCGAAAACACTAACAGCGCGAGGCAACTCGACTAATACGCACGCTAAAATGCTAACAAAAACGCCCTGGAAGCTGAAAATGATAATTTACGCCGTGTGTGAAAAGCCACTCGACGAACTGCCGAGGAATAAGCTGTAGGCGGTCAATTGTTTTCACCGCAGTTAGGGTTGCCCTTAAACGGTGCAGTTAATCGGTAATGTAGTAATGGGAAATAGCCCTTCTAAAGAGAGATATAGCTAAAAAATTATAACTCAATGCACCATTATTGTGATGCGATCGTCATATTTAACCATTGGCGTGCTATTTTTGTGCGTGACGTCAAAATAAATTCATAAGAAAATAATATAGAAATGAATTTATAAATTCAGGCTGTTTTTTATCCATTGAAACCAACAGAAAATAGTCATTAACTTCATGGCAATACGCTAGAAACCCTTCATGGAAAGCTTCCAAAACTCAGCTAAAAAACCACATTTTCATCCTGATAAGCGTATTGCTAACGCAAATTTAAAAGTGATAAAACATTCTCACTTGATAAATACTTTTCACTTAAAAGGTGGTTGGCATGGCACTCGAAACAGCTTACGTCCGTATTCCAGAAGCATGGAACCGTCCCGATAAAAAATGGCTTGCCGCATTCGCTGATTTTCCCGTTGCCAATATTGGTGATGCAATGGAAAGACTGAACATGTGCGATGCCGGGATCGTTCCGGTCACCACCCACACCGCGTTCGTCGGCTTTGCTTTTCCTGTACTGGTCACGCCCGGCGATAACGCTGCCGTTATTCGTTCACTGGATTATATCCAGCCAGGCGATGTGATGATGATCAATGGCCAGGGCCACATTGACCGCGCCCTGGTGGGTGAACAACTCACCCAGCGATTTCAGCATGCGGGCGCCGTCGCACAGGTGATTGATGGTGCAGTGCGTGACCGCAAAGTGATTGAATCGACGGGTTTACCGACCTTCTGTCGCGGCGTTTCTCCTGCTGGCCCGTTCAAAAATGGTCCGGGCGTGATCGGTGAGCCGGTGGCGATTGGCGGCGTGGTATGTGCCGCAGGCGATATTGTGGTGGGTGATGACGACGGCATCATTGTCATTCCTTTCTGGCGCGCAGAGGCGGTATTGGCGGAAGTGCGCGAAGTTGCCCGACGTGAAGCAGAAATGACGGCGGAAGTGACCCGTCAATATAAATAAAGTCAGGCCAATACCGTTTAAGGCCTTCCGGGGATTAATCACGCTTAACTCAGGGCAAAACAGATGACGAAATCACATGCCGCAACAATGGATTACGCACTGCCGAAGGATGGAAAGACGAAGAACAACGTTGTACGCCGCGCGTCAATCGCAGGCGGAGTCGGTTCGTTTGTAGAGTGGTATGACTACGGAATTTACGGCTTGCTGGTGAGTTCACTGGTGCTGGTGTTTGCCGCCAGTGACATGAACACCAGCGATGCCGGATTGATGCTCACCTATGTCGGCTTCACCGTCAGCTTTGTGGTGCGTCCGTTTGGTGGCGTGATTTGTGGTTACCTCGGTGACAAAATTGGACGCCAAAAACTGCTGGCGATCCTGTTACTGATGATTTCACTGGCAACCGCCGCGATAGGCCTGTTGCCGAGTTATGAAAGCATCGGCTGGGCCGCACCCACGTTGCTGAACCTGCTGCGCATCGTGCAGGGGTTCTCCGCCGGTGGTGAAGTGTCCGGGGCCGGTTCTTTTGTGGCGGAGTATGCGGAAGACCATCGTCGTGCAGTAGTGATGTCGCCGCTGGTGATGGGTTCCTTTATCGCGCTGCTGTTCGGCAGCCTGTTAATCAGCGGCTTAATCAACGTGTTTGGTGTCGATGCCATGAACAGCTGGATGTGGCGTATCCCGTTCCTGCTGGCCATTCCAATGGCGCTGATTGGCGTCTACATCCGAACCCGCATCGAAGATACGCCGCATTTCCAGATGGTGAAGGCCAGCAAGCGCGTAGTGCGTAACCCGATCCGCGAAGTACTCTCCTCAAAACGCCATCTGAAAGCGATTGGTCTGGCCATCACCCTGCCAGCCGTGAACGGCCCAGGTTATTACATTCTGTTTGTCTACATGCCGACTTATCTCAATAAGGTGATGCACTTCCAGCAGATTCAGAGCCTGATGGTGACGGCCTGCGGTCTGTTAACCATCGTCGGTGCCATCCCGCTGATGGCGTGGCTTTCCGATCGCCTCGGCCGAAAACCGCTGTTGATTGCCTCCGCGATTGCCATGGCCGTACTGGCGTGGCCGTGCTTCTGGTTACTGACGCTCGGTATGTTCCCGCTGGCCTGCATGGCATCCATTCTACTGGCCTTCGCCTTCGCCGGACACGCGGGCGTGATTCAGGCCACGCTGGCAGAGATGTTCCCGACCAACGTGCGTTACAGCGCCTACAGCATTGGCTTCAATCTCTCGACGGTGATCTTCGGCGGTTCCGCACCCCTGCTGATGACCTGGATAATCGGCATGACCGGTATCGCCAGCATCCCAAGCTACATGGTGATTTTCACCGCAGCACTGACGCTGATCAGCGCGCTGTATCTGAAAGAGACCGCCGGCAAGCCGCTGGCTGATGAATAAGCACTGAATACAAGTACTCACTCAGGATTTCGAGGTCACTATGAAAAACGCGTCACCCTGGCGGATAGGGTTTGATATTGGTGGCACCTTTACCGATTTGGTGCTGTTAAACGACGTCACCGGCGAAGCGATTCGCCATAAAACGCTGACCACGCCCGAAGACCCTTCCGAGGGCGCTTACACCGGGCTGACTCAACTGGTGGAGATGGCGGGACTCAGCGCCAGTGACATTCACACCATTACCCACGGCACCACGCTGGCGATCAATTCACTGCTGGAACGTCACGGCGCCAAAACCGCATTGGTGGTGACACGCGGCTTCCGCGATGTGCTGGTGTTAGGACGTGAGTATCGCTATGACATCTATGACCTGAACGGTGCACCGGCGAAACCACTGCTGACACGCTCGCAGGCTTATGAAGTCAATGAGCGCGTCACAGCACGCGGTGAAGTGGTCACCCCGCTTGATGAGCGAGAAGTGGTGCAACTGGCGGCTGAACTGCGCTCACAAGGTTATGAAGCGGTGGCGGTTTTGTGCATGCACGCTTACGCCTGGCCCGATCATGAAAATCAGATCGAGGCGATTCTCAGCCGTGAACTGCCGGGCGTATCGATCTCGGTCTCTCATAAGGTGTCCCGTGAGATCCGTGAATACGATCGCGGCGTGCTAACGGCGATGAATGCCTTCGTGCAACCTAAGGCGCGTCGTTATATGGCGCGGCTTGAGCAAAAATTGCGCGAAGGCGGTTTCGCCTGTGACTGGCTGGTGATGGGCTCCAACGGAGGTTTGATGGCGCCGCAGGTGGCGGCCGATTATCCCACGCGCATCATCGAATCCGGCCCGGCAGGCGGGATTGTGGCGACTGCCGCGTTTGCCCGTAAGAACGATGAACATCAGGTGCTGGCCTTTGATATGGGCGGCACCACCGCGAAAGCCTGCGTAGTGCGTAACGGCGAACCTTCCATCACCACCGATTATGAAGTGGGTCGCGCCGACCGTTTGCTAAAAGGCAGCGGTTTGCCGGTCAAGTTGCCGGTAGTCGACATGATTGAAATCGGCGCAGGCGGCGGCAGCATCGCGCGCGTCGATTCACTTGGCCTGCTGGAGATTGGTCCTGAGAGCGCCAGCGCCTGGCCGGGACCGGCTTGCTATGGCCGTGGCGGAGAGCTGCCAACGGTCACTGACGCCAACCTGGTTCTGGGCCTGCTGGATCCCGATGCCTTCCTCGGTGGCCGGATGCGACTCGATGTGGAGGCAGCCCGCACCGCGATCCAACGCATCGCGGCACCGCTGGGGTTAACAATTGAAGAGGCCGCATGGGGCATCCACGAAGTCGCCAACAGCAAAATGTCCGAAGCGCTGCGCACCCACTCGGTTGAGAAAAATGTCAGCCCGTCACAGATGACCATGCTGGCATTTGGCGGCGCGGGTCCGAGTCACGCCTGGTCGCTGGCCAAACAGCTCAGTGTCAAACGGGTCTATTTCCCGAACGGCGCGGGTGTCTATTCCGCTTTCGGTTTGTTAACCGCGCCGCCAAGTGCTGATTTTGTGCGTGCCGATCGTTGCCGCCTGCAACCCGGCATTGACGTCGCTGCCATCAATGCGATCTTCGCCGAGGGATTCGATGAAGCGATGACCACGCTGGCCGCGGCAAATGCCGATCCTGCCACCGCCATTCAGCAAAAGCTCGCCGGCGTGCGTTATGTCGGTCAGGGATCAGAACTGACCGTGATGTTGCCTGACACCTTCCTGAGCCACGGCGATGTACAAGCGCTGATCGATACCTTCGAAGCCGCCCATCTGGCGCGCTTTGGCCGCACGTTGCCGGGGCAAGGTGTAGAAGTGGTGAACTGGCGGGGGCGCGTACAAACCACGCCTCCGACACTCAACACTAGCGATCAGCTGCGTCATCCCGAACCGGACGCGCGTGAAAAAAGCCTGCAGGTTTATCTCGGCCGTGAACAGGGCTACCGCCCATGCCGCGTGATCCCGCGCAGTTTGCTGGTCACGCGAGTGGCAGTGCAGGGTCCGGCACTGCTGCAGGAGAAAGAGTGTGCAATCTATGTCGGTCCGGGTGCTTCTGCGCAGCTGGATGAACAAGGCAATATTTTGATGGAGCTGAACTGATGGCGACAACCACCCCTGATAACCTACGATTTCTCGAGGATCCCATCAGCCTGCGAATTACCTGGGATCGCCTGGTGAGTATTTCTGAAGAAGCGGCCGCCACGCTGGTCAACATGGCGTTCTCCAGCATTATCCGGGAAGTGGGCGATTACTCCTGCCTGCTGATGGATGCCAGCGGCAGTTCCCTGGCACAGCCGAAAGCCAGCGTACCAGTGTTTATCGGCACCCTGCCCGCCACCGTGCGCCATTTGCTGGCGAAATTCCCGGCTGACACCCTGAAACCGGGTGACAGCCTGATCACTAACGATCCCTGGCTCGGCACCGGTCATCTCAACGACGTAACGGTGGTCACGCCGGTGTTCCGCGACGGCAAACTGGTGGCCTTTACCGGCGCAGCGGCACATATGTCGGATATCGGCGGCTCGCTGAATATGGGGTCCTCGCGCGACATGTATGAGGAAGGGTTCCTCATTCCACCGAGCAAGCTGATGATGGAAGGTCAGGTCAATCAGCAACTGCTGGATCTGTTCCTCGCCAACGTTCGCGCACCGGACCAGGTGGAAGGCGATCTGCACGCAATGCTGGCCGCTAACCAGATTGGTGCTAACGGTTTGCTGGGCCTGATGGATGACCTGAAACTGGAATCCGTCACCCCGCTGGCAGAGAAAATCCATTCGCTGACCGAATCCGCGATGCGCAAAGCCATCGAAGCGGTGCCGGATGGTCGTTACGAAGCGGCGGTCGATATTGGCGACTATGAAGGCGATATTCACCTTAATGTGGCGGTGATTGTCGAGGGCAGCAATATCACCATCGATTACGCCGGTTCTTCGGCCGAATCGATGTTTGGCAGCAACTGCCCGATGTCCTTCACTTACGCCTACAGCGTCTATCCGCTTAAGTGCCTGCTGGAACCGCATCTGCCTAATAATGAGGGCTGCTTTAAATCCATTACCGTGACTGCACCGGAAGGATCGATTGCCAACGCGCGCCCGCCTTGTGCGGTTGAAATGCGCAACCGCGTTGGTCATATGGCGCACGCCGCGATCTTCACCGCGCTGTCAGAGATCATGCCAGATCGCGTAATGGGCCACTCGGGAAGTGCGCCAGTGACCTGTGACGTGTTTGCAGGCCAGTTCGATGACGGTCGCCGCTTTGTCGAGAGTCTGTGTGTTAACGGCGGCACCGGCGCACGACCGGCAGCGGACGGGATTGTCACTGGCTTCCCGGGCAATATGTCTTCCACCCCGGTCGAACTGATTGAATCCGCCACGCCGCTGCTGTTCCTCGAAAAAGCCATCGTGCCGGATTCCGGCGGTGCGGGACGTTATCGCGGCGGCGTGGCACAGCGCATGGTGATTCGCAATACCAGCCAATATCCGCTCTCGCACAGCATGTTCTATTCGCGCCAGAAACACGCGGCAGAGGGCGTGCTGGGCGGATCGGCAGGGGCACCTAATTTTATCGCCATCAACGGTGAATCCCTCGCCAAACCGGTTGGCCGTCATGATGTCCTGCCGGGCGATGAAGTCACCATCCAGATGCCAGGCGGCGGCGGCAAGATGCCGGTCGCTGAACGTGACCCCCAAGCTATTTTGTGGGATTTACAGGAAGGCTACATCACCGAGGCGGGAGCGCTGCGTGATTACGGCGTGGACGTCGCAGCACTGAACAGGAGCTAAGCATGGAACAGTTAACGGGAAAAGTAGTGATCATTACCGGCGCCGGCAGCGGCATTGGTAAAGCGGCTGCCGCAGGTTTTGTGCAGCGCGGCGCGCGCGTGGTGCTGGTGGGTCGTCGTAAAGCGGTGCTGGATGAAGTCGTGGCGGAACTGCGTGAGCAAGGGGGTGAAGCCTGGGCTTATGCCGCTGATATCGCCAGCAAGACTGAGGTGAATGCGCTGGTTGCCTGGACGCTGAGTAAATTGGGCGAGGTGGATATTCTGGTCAACAATGCCGGCAGCGCCAGCAAAACCCTGAACGCGCGCTGGATCGAGGAAGAAGAGTGGGATCAGGTGCAGGACGTCAACATGAAAGCCGTGTTCCTGCTGACGCAGGCGCTGCTGCCTTCCATGCTGGCACGTAAAAACGGCACCATCATCACCGTGTCATCTCTGGCGGCGCTGCGTCCAAATCTGCTGGGTGGCGCAGCCTATGGTGCCGCGAAAGCCGCGGTGCGCAATTTCATGACTTATCTGCACAACACCTTCCGCAATGACGGCATCCGCTCGACCTGCATTCTGCCAGGGGAAACGAACACGCCGATTATGGATAACCGCGCCAACCCGCCGCTGCAAAGCATTCGTGACCATATGGTGCAGCCTGAGGATGTCGCCGACGCCATCCTGCTATGCGCCAGCCTGCCGATGCGCACGGTGATCGAAGAACTGATTGTCGCGCCGACCTTCCTGCGTGACGTTTCCGGCGATCTGGAGATCAGCCGCTGGAAAAATGCGCCCGCAGAGTGCAAAGCCGAGCGTTTCAACCACAACTGATCCCCCAGGAAGGTCAATAATGTCTGCCAAACTGTTTAAAGCATCCGAAGCGGTACTGCGTGTCGAACGCACGTCACTGCGCGTACAGCAGCCTGCCTCCAGCAGTGACATGGTCTCGCTGGCGATGGGCGAACCCGATTTTGATACCCCACCGCGTATTGTCCAGGCGGCGGTTGAAGCACTGCAACAGGGCTATACCCATTACGCCCCTCTGCTGGGCGATAAAACATTGTGCCAGGCGCTGGCCGACGACGTCTCTGCGCGGAGCGGCATGTCGGTTAAAAACGGTGAAGTGCTGGTGACTCACGGCGGTACCTCCGGCCTGGCTGCCGCGATCCTCTCTATCGTCAATCCGGGCGATCGCGTCGTCATCCCGGATCCGACTTATTCGCTGTATGCCGACCTGGTCAATATGGCGGGTGGTATCTGCATTCCTATGCCGTGCCGCAGCGATTTGCACTGGGATTTGGATCGTCTGGATAAAGCGCTGGAGGGCGCCAAACTGTTTGTGTTCTGTAACCCAGGCAATCCCACCGGCATCGTGCACAGCCGCGAAGAAATTGAAACGCTGGGTAAGCTGGTTAACAAACACAACAATCTGGTGATTGCGGATGAAGCTTACAGCGATCTGGTGTTCACCGATCGCCCTTTCACTTCAGTATTGCAGGTGCCCGCCTTCGCTGGCCGCACGCTGTACTGCCAGACCTTCTCAAAAAGCTACGCCATGACCGGCTGGCGCGTGGGCTATCTGGCGGGACCCGCTGAGATGATCGCTGCCGCCGCGCGCGTCCACAATAGCGTCAACGGATCGGTGAACAGTGCAGTGCAGCGTGCAGCACTGGTGGCACTCACGCAGTGTAAAAACGACGTCAAACGTATGTATGATGTCTACCGTGAACGTCGCCAGTTAATGATGGAAGGTCTGTACGCCATCCCGGAGCTGTCGCTCAATGAACCTGAGGGTGCATTTTACTGCTTCCCTTCTTATTCATTGCCGATCCCGGCAATCGAAATGGTCGCGCTGCTGCGTGAACAAGGCATTGCCGTCCGTCCAGGCAGTGAGTTTGGTGCAGCAGGTGAGCGCCACCTGCGCTTGTCCTACGCGGCCAGCAATGAGGCGATTGTCGAAGGCGTACGCCGCCTTAAGCGTGCTCTGGCTGGTTTGAACTGAGACGTAAAACACAGGAATAAAACCCACCATGGCGGGAAGACCGATGCGCAGTGATACCGAAAGAAACCGCAAAAACCTGATTCAGGCGGGAGCCCGCTTGTTTGAGCATGCAGAAAACCCGATAAGCCTGGCGGAGATTGCCGCCGAAGCCGGCGTATCCGTTGCTACGGCCTATCGCCAGTTTACGTCGGTAGAAGAGGTGCTGAACGCCTATCGCCAGGAAGTGGGCCAGCTTTTGCTCGATTTCAGTCTGAGCCAGAGCTGCGCGGGCCTGCAGAAACTGGAGAACATCAGCCGGCACTGGATCAAACTGGTGCGTGAGAACGGCGCCGCAATGGTGCCGATGCGTAACCGCCGTGGCTACCTGGAACGTTTATGGGAAGGCGCGGACTACCTGAAAGTACAGGCGGATGCGCTGCGTCCGGCGTTACGCGAAGCGATGGGTGAAATGGATCTGCCGGACATTGGTGATAAAGCGATTTTCCTGTGGAACATCCTGTTCGATCCCCGTGAAATCTTTGACCTGCTGGATACCGTTGGCCTGACGGAAAAACAGGTGGGTACGCAGTTGATGTCGGTGCTCATTGGCGGCCTGCGTGGTTTCGCCACCGCCAATGAATTCAGCGTGGAAGCTTGCCGCACTAAGTAAATATTGGGGCCGCCACTCAGCGGCCTTTTCCCTCTTCTTTTGATGATCACAGCCACTGTGAGGGCTTCCTGCATCCTGAATTGAGGTGGCAGCGCCTGCGCGGTGCAAAAAGGTGAAATGATGACAGCGCTTTCCTATGTATCAGAAGATAAACACTCTCCCTGGGCGACCCATCTGGCGCAGGTCGATCGCGTCCTTCCCTATCTGGGCGAACTTTCACGCTGGGCGGATACGCTGCGCCATCCTAAGCGTGCACTGATCGTCGATATCCCGCTGGAGATGGATGATGGCAGCGTCAGGCATTTCGAAGGCTACCGCGTGCAGCACAATCTTTCACGCGGGCCGGGTAAAGGCGGCGTGCGTTTTCACCCGGACGTGACGCTGGATAAAGTGATGGCGCTGTCAGCCTGGATGACGGTGAAATGTGCGGCGATCAATCTGCCGTTTGGTGGCGCGAAAGGCGGTATCCGCGTCGATCCGCGAGAGCTATCCAAAAAGGAACTGGAGCGACTGACGCGCCGCTATACCAGCGAGATTGGCAGCATCATTGGACCGCAGCAGGATATTCCGGCACCGGACGTAGGCACCAATCCGCAGGTGATGGCATGGATGATGGATACCTGGTCGATGAATGTCGGCATGACCAGTACCGGTGTGGTGACCGGCAAACCGATTCATCTCGGTGGTTCACTGGGCCGCGTGAAGGCAACGGGGCGCGGTGTGTTTGTCACCGGAAAAGTTACCGCGCAGCGGATCGGCCTGGAACTGGAGAACGCACGCGTGGCGGTGCAGGGCTTCGGCAATGTCGGCAGCGTGGCCGCCGAACTGTTTTCGCAGTCTGGTGCCAGGGTCGTCACGATGCAGGATCACAGCGCCACGCTCCATCATTCAGCCGGCATTGATGTGGCGGCGCTGATTCGCTGGCAACAGCAGCACGGCAGCATCGCCGGGTTTCATGGCGCAACGACGATCAGCCACGAGGCCTTTTGGGAACAGAGTTGCGATATCCTGATCCCCGCCGCGCTGGAAGGGCAAATTACCGCAGAGAGCGCGCGAAAGCTCGTGTGTCGTATGGTGCTGGAAGGTGCCAACGGCCCGACATTGCCCGAAGCGGACGACATCCTGACCCAGCGCAACATCACGGTGGTGCCCGATGTGATTTGCAACGCCGGTGGCGTCACCGTCAGCTACTTCGAGTGGGTGCAGGATTTTTCCAGCTTCTTCTGGAGCGAAGATGAAATTAACGCCCGGCTAGACAAAATCATGGAACAGGCGCTGCTCGCGATCTGGCAAAAATCGGAACAGCTGGCAGTGAGTTTGCGAACTGCGGCTTATGCCGTGGCTTGTGAGCGCATTTTGACGGCAAGGAAGGAGCGTGGATTGTATCCGTGAGGAGAGTTCCAACTTTTAAATAGCGTGAGGGGAAGTGTTTTCATCTGCTTTGTAGGGCTTCAACGCAGAATTTTGGACGAATTGTGACAATGGATGACATCCGGATTCACTATCCGGGTGTATTCTACTGCCTGGATATTAGTGGTTAACTAGTCCTGAACGAGATGACCAAAATTCTGGAATGACTCTTCCACTAAAATATTGACGTGACAGAACACTTCATATTCTGACTGTCGGTCATAACGGAAAAAGCGTGAGATCACAACTCCCCGGAAAGAACTAAGCTCCTCGTTCTCTTCTGGATTTCCACCAATTTCAACGTAATCACCTACTGAAGGAATAAACATCACCGGTGTTTCTTCCCCAGATGTCTGAATGACACTTTCTGCCGGAGTCGGGGTTTCTTCACCACGTCGCTTATACTGAAAATCGATGCTGTACGTTATTTCCAATTTTACCTCTGGATGCCATCCGTTCGAATCGTCCACGCGGACTATACAAGCTTTGGAAGAAGACAATATCAGAGATAATATTCAGGAAGAAATAGGGAGAAGTGCGATTTTAGTCCAATGAGTTTTTAAAAGATTTCGTGAAGCACTATTTATCATCAGATAAGCCAAGCGCTATTTAGCATCATTAGTTCTCAAAATAACAAGCTGCATGAATCAAAGCCGAACGATAACAGCGGCCAAACAAACCTTTTCTATCCACTTAACTCGGGCTATAAACAGTCATAACGTCATCATCATAATTTAATTTTGCGCGGATTCAGCGCTAATCTACCAGGGAAGAGAGTGATGTTTCACCTGATTTTCAGCATACCAAGTTGGTATGTAATCGCACGTTTCGTTTTTCCATTAGCCATGCCACTCGTGTTAAAAATCATCCTATCCTTAGTGGTTCTATTGGCTTCGCAGTACCTGCTGATCAGCAGGTTTACGCCGGGTGGTATCTTCTCACCTGAAATGCCACGTGCAGTCACCATCCTGTTCAGCTGGGCCTTTGGCACAGTGCTACTACTCGCGTTCACTCAAATATTGATTGATGTGGTGACACTCATTTCCCTGCTGGTGCGGCACCCGCTGCAGATGACGCCAGGCATACGATATGGCGCTGCGCTTTTAACCATGGTTGTGGCGGCGGTCGGCGTCCATCAGGCCATACGCATCCCCGCCGTAAAAGAGGTGACGATACAAATCGATAATCTGCCGCGCGAGTTTGAAGGCTACCAGCTGCTTCAGCTCACCGACCTGCATATCACCAAAATGTTCAACTCCGCATGGACCACCGCCATGGTGAAAAAGGCCATGACGCTGGACGCGGACCTGATTCTGGTGACCGGCGATGTCATTGATGGAACCCTGGAAAATCGCAGAAATGACGTGGAGCCGCTGCGAGGGTTACATGCGCCGGACGGCGTTTATGCCATCACTGGCAACCATGAGTACTTCTTTGAACAACAACGCTGGACCGAACATCTTGCGACGTTAGGACTGCAACCTTTGCTCAACAGCCATACCCTCATTAAACGCGGCGACGCGGAGCTAGCGATCGCCGGTCTGCCCGATGTTTCAGCCTCCCGCAGAGAAGCCACTGGCCCTAACCTTGAGCTGGCGCTGGAGGGTGTTCCTGCTGATGCTCCGGTAATCTTGATGGATCATCAACCACGCAATGCGCGCCAGAACGCAACGCACAAAGTCGATTTGCAGCTATCTGGTCACACCCACGGCGGACTGATCGTCGGTTTTGACCGCTTGTTTGCGAAACCCAACGCGGGCTTTGTCTCGGGGCTTTATGATGTGGATGGCATGCAACTCTATGTGAATAACGGCACTGCGCTATGGCCAGGCATGGCAGTACGATTGGGGCGTCCCTCGGAACTGACGCGGATTACATTGCAGCGGAGAGAGTGAAGTCTTGAGTCATATCTTCTAAAAAACGTTGGGAAGAATGTGCATAGCCATGAGCCTGTTATGTGAGGCTCATGGCTTGTATTGATCCAACAAGTACTAAAAACGTTTGATCACATGGAAATCAAAATTTTGTTGTAGCCCAAAACGTCATCAGAATATGTTCAATTGGCGCCGCAGAGAGGGTCAGGTTTATATCAGGTATTCAAAACAGAAAGATCAACGGTTCTTGCCGCTCGGTCCAGGTTATAAGCCGCTTGAATACGAAGCCACATGGGGGGCGTACTTCCAATTACCGCTGATAACTTTATGGCCATCTCTGGAGTGATTGCTGTCAAACCCGAAACCATTCGAGATGCTGTGGATGGTGCAATCGCCAAAGCACGTGCTAGCTCGCGTACACCAATATCAAGGTCTTCCATGATATCGGAAATGATTTCACCCGCGTGAGGGGGATTATGAACAGTCATCAGTGATAATCCTCATAATTAAGAATCAAAACATCACATGTTCTACACGAAGCAACACCTTGCATCAAGGTTGTAGCTTTGACTGGCCTATGTACGGCTGACTAACCCAAAGTGGCTTTGCAGCACAGCAGCAATTTCCTCTTCCTCCACCCGCTGTTTTTCCACTCCACTCGCCGTCACCGTTTTCAACATATCACCCAGCAGGATCACCCGCCCCTCTGGACGATGCTGCAAAATCAGCAATTTCTGCACAAAAATCGCATCAGGATGCGTCGAGTTGAGGTAATTCGCCGGGGCAAAATCAATCCACTCTTGCGGTGACAGGTCAAAGCCGTATTGGTTACACCACTCCCCTTCTACCTTCGCCTGAAGCAGATACTCGCCATGCGCGTCACAGGTGAGTTTGAACGTGTCGAAATCCTGTTTAGTATCGCTATTGAGCTGATCTAAAGCTATGGGTGCGCGGATGCCGTAGCTACCAAACCCGAGATCGCACAACCATTGACGTCCATCGACTTCCGCCACCAGCGCCATATGGGTTTTAGGACGGCATACAGGGTAGAACATCGGCCTTGCTGCCACAAAACGGTAGGGAATACCTAACGCTTCCAGCGCCATGGCAAACAACCCGTTGACCTCATAACAGTAGCCCCTCGCCCTTGATGCAAAATCTTGTCGCAAATCTCTTCAGGCACCAGCGAAACAACTTTCCCGGCCTGCACATCGAGATTCTCAAACGGCACGGTGAACAGTTGATGGCGCATAATTTTGTGCAGCGTGGCGGAATCCGCGGCTGCAGGGCCGGTGTAATTGATGCGGCGGAAATAGCAGGAAAGGTCGAAGTTATTGCTTTGCATAGTGCCTCCTTGTCTGGTTCATGTTTGACACTATAGATGGCACCCGGCATCGTCTGTATAGTCAGATTCATTGAAAATCAGACTGTACAGATCGACATGCCCGCCTCGTCATTATCGTCCCCACATTACCGCCGCATTGCTGAGAGTCTGCGACACACCCTCGCCTCCGGTGCGCTACGACCCGGCGATCGAATGATCTCCGCACGCAAACTGGCCGAACGCGAACAGGTAAGTCTGCCAACCGCTCTGGAAGCCCTGCGTCGTCTGGAAGCGGAAGGATTGATTATTGCGCGTCCGCGCTCGGGCTATTTCGTCAGCCCGCGAAACACCGAACGGCAAATACCGCCGGCTCTGTCGGGCCCTGTGCCCGTGACCCTGTCAGCCGTTGCGCGTTCACTGTTCAGCAGCGCGGAAAGCCGTTTGATACCGCTCGGCGCTGCGCTGCCCGATCCCCACTGGTTGCCGACGGAGACACTCCAGCGGGTGCTGCAATCGGCAGGTCGCCGTCTGGATGCGCATGGCCAAAGCTATAGCCTGCCACCGGCCGGGCCGACCTGCGCAATAAGATAGCCACACGTGCCGCGCAATGGAGCGCACGCTTTAGCGCAGACGAACTTGTTATTACCGCTGGGGCGACCCAGGCGCTGCGTCTGGCACTGCGCGCCTTGTGTCAGCCTGGCGATGCCGTCGCGATTGAGCAACCCGCCTACTTCGGCACGCTCCTGCTGCTGGAGGATTTGGGCCTGAAGGCACTGCAAATCCCCACAGATCCCATTGAAGGATTGCTGCTGGCACCGCTCGCTGACGCCATTAATCGGCATCGACCCGCTGCCGTACTGGCCTCGCCTACCGTGCAAAACCCGCTTGGCGCCAGTATGCCGGTCGCGCGCAAGCAGGAGCTTGTCGCATTGCTTGAACGTGCAGGCATCCCGTTAATTGAGGACGATGTGTATGGCAATCTGGCTGGCGATGGGCAGCGACCTCCCGCCTGCAAGGCCTTTGATCAGCGTGGCAATGTGATTTACTGCAGTTCATTATCCAAGACTCTCGCACCGGGCTGGCGAATTGGCTGGATTGCCGCCGGCCGCTATCACCCCCAGGTTTTGCAGGCGCGCATGGCGGGCGACTGGGCGGGCGCGCCGTTACTTGAAACCGCCGCCAGCTACGTACTGGCCAGTGGGGACTACGAACGGCACCTGCGGCGTTTGAAGGTTCGCGTTGAGAAAGGTGTGCGAGCCGTCATCGCACGGGTTGAAGCGAGTTTCCCGCTTGGCACATGCGTTACTGCACCGGAAGCCGGTTTTTTGCTGTGGGTTGAACTTCCGCATCCGATCAATGCGCTGGAAGTGCATCGTCGCGCGCTGGCGCTGGGCATTGGGGTTAGCCCCGGACCACTGTTTTCACCGGGAGCGGAGTTACAGAACTTCCTGCGGTTAAATTGTGCCAACGAACCGACGGCACAGCTGCTCAATGCCGTGGACCAGATTGGTGCGATTTGTGACGAATTGATGGCCTGAGTTTTATATGGCGCATTAGAAATAAATACCGGGCCTTCTGGCCCGGTTCATATCAGAACTCGACGCGTGCCCCAAAGTTAAAACATCGTCCTTCCAGCATCGTCGGCTGGTTGTAGAACATTTTATAAATCGGGTCACTCCAGCAGAGCCGCCAGGCTAATTAAAATTAAACCAACGTGCCCTTCACACCATGCGGTTCAGAACGCAAATACTGTGACGGAACCTTGACCTGCGCATTCAACGCGGCAGCAGCCTGCCATGGCCAGTGCGGGTTGTAGAGCACAGCACGCCCCAGCGCGACCAGATCCGCGTCCCCCTGCTCCACCACCGCTTCTGCCTGCTGCGGATCGGTAATCAAGCCCACGCCGATAACCGGAATTTTCACCTGCTGGCGGATATCGCGTGCGAACGGCAACTGATAACCCGGCCCCACAGTGATGGATTGCTGTGGCGATAGCCCACCGCTCGACACATGCACATAATCACAGCCCTGGGCTTCCAGTTGCTGGCTAAACACAATGGATTGCTCAACATCCCAGCCGCCTTCAACCCAATCGCTGGCAGAGAGACGCACGCCAACCGGAATCGAAGCTGGCACAGCAGCACGTACCGCCGCAAACACCTTTAGTGGGAAACGTAAACGATTCTCCAGCGAACCACCGTATTGGTCCTGACGTTGATTGCTCAGCGGTGACAGGAACTGGTGCAGCAGATAACCGTGTGCCGCGTGGATTTCAATCAGCTCAATACCCAGACGTACCGCACGCTGCGCGCTATCCACAAATGCCTGTTTGATGCGCGCCAGCCCCGCTTCATCCAATGCGGTCGGTGCATGATCCTGCTCTGCAAAGCTGAGCGCTGAAGGAGCCACCGTTTGCCAGCCACCTTCACTCTCCGGCAGTTGATGCCCTCCCTGCCATGGCGCACGGCATGAGGCTTTACGCCCTGCGTGGCCCAGCTGGATACCCAGACGGATGGGTGACCAGGCGCGAATGTCAGACAGCACGCTGTGTAACGCGGCTTCGGTCTTGTCATCCCACAGCCCGAGATCTCCCGGCGAGATGCGGCCTGCCGCTTCAACGGCGGTGGCTTCCAGAATCAGCAATCCTGCGCCAGAAAGCGCCAGTGAACCTAAATGGATGCGGTGCCAGCTGCTGGCGCATCCGGCATCGGCGGAGTATTGGCACATCGGGGCGATCACGATGCGGTTCTCCAGCTCAAGCTCTCCAATCTTTGCGACACTAAATAGTTGACTCATCTTTATCCCTTAACGTTGGTAGCAGCAGTGCTGCAGAGGTTTCACCTAACTTAACACTGTTCTGACATCGGGACAGCGTCAGGGTTGAATAGCCCAACTCACTGAGATGCCGGGCTTAACACCTATAGAGGCCGCGACCAGACACTTGGTCTTTATTACTCAGTCGTGTTGTGACTATTCCTGGACTTTGCTGAGGCAGATGCCCATTCCCCCGCAACGTTGCTCAATAATCGTCCATCGCCTCTTATCGGCAACCAACCTCACCTGCTCCCTATTGACGAATTTATGTCTCCACTTCTCCGCGCATAGTGATATTTCCGCATTTTTGAAATTCCGTAAGAATTCCCCTTCCTAAACGCCCCTCAAGAATATTCACAGTGGATATTTTGCGCGGCGATCTTCACCTGCTTAATAACAACCTGAACATAGGTATGACAATGCAAAACAAGGGTTCACTCCTTTTACTGACGCTGTCCGTTGCCGTTTTTGGCGTCATCACCACGGAAATTGGCATCATCGGTTTACTGCCCAAACTCATCTCACAGCTACACGTCACGGCAACGCAGGTCGGGTATCTGGTGAGCATCTATGCGGTAATTGTGGCCATCACCGGACCGTTCATCACGCTACTGCTTTCGGGTTTGAACAAGAAAACGGTGCTGCTGGCAATCCTGCTGGTGTTTGTGGTTTCGAACCTGATATACGCCACCACCGACGTTTTCAACACCATGCTGATTTTCCGCATTTTGCCTGCGCTCACGCATGCGGTGTTCTTCTCTGTTGCGCTGGTAGTCGCCACCCAGTCCGTTCCGAAAGAGAAAAGCGCGGGGGCGGCAGCTAAAATTTTTGCGGGTGTGGCGATCGGGCTGGTGCTCGGCGTACCACTGAATACGCTGCTGGCTGAACATGTTTCGCTGGCTGCAGCCTTCTGGTTTGCGGCGGTGGCTTGCTTTATTGCGTTTCTTGGCATTCTGTTGTTCGTTCCTTCCCTGCCTGCAAAAGAAAAGGTCTCCTTTGCCAGCCAACTCAGCGTGCTGCGTAACGGCAAGCTGTGGCTGACCATCATCACCGTGACCATGATCTTTGCGGCGATGTTCTCCAGTTTTAGCTACGTGGCGGATTACCTTGCTGGCATCACGCATCTGAACAACAACACTATCAGTGGATTGTTGCTGGTATTTGGCATATGCGGCTTCATTGGTAACTTCGTGTTCAGCACTTTCCTGCAGAAAAACGTAGTGAAAACCACCCACCTCTATCCGCTGTTATTCGCGCTGGTACTGGTGCTGATCTGGATTACCGGCAGCTCCTCACTGGCCATGTGCCTGTTGACTGTTTTCTGGGGCGCATTCCACTCCTCCGGGCTGGTGATTAGCCAGACATGGCTGATGCGTGAAGCCAGCCGGGCACCCGAATTTGCCAACAGTCTTTACATGTCGTTTTCCAATCTCGGCATCACCATTGGTTCACTGGCTGGCGGCTGGTTTATTGCCGAGTTTGGCACACGCTCGGTGGTATTGAGCAGCATCATTTTTGCCGTGCTGGCGTTTATCAGCATCTTCATAAAACAGCGTGCTGACAATGCAGGTCACCGTTCCGGAACCTTACGCTCAGTTAGACAAAGTTAAGTAACAAGCTGCCATTAGGTCGACAAAATTTCGCCTCCGATCGGGGGCGAAATTGTTTTCTCTCATGCTGACTCAGTCCAGCAATCCCTCTTCCGCTGCCTTAACCAGCGTATCCACCATAAAGCGGATTTTAGGCAGCAGCTGACGGCTTTTCGGCCATAAGGCACTCACCGGCATTTCCCCTCCTGCATGTCCACTCAGCACTTCAACCAGTTCCCCACCAGCAAGATATTTCCCGACCAGCCACAACGGCAGCTGAGACAATCCGCACCCGGCGAGCACAGCCGCCAGCATCGCATCACCATCGGCAAATTCATGCGTCGCCGGCGGCGTAAAGCGCGTGACTTGCCCCAGGCTGTTTTTCAGCAGCCAGATTTTCGGTTCATTGCGACGAAGGCCAACGATACATTGGTGGTGACTCATATCAGCGGTTTCAGCAGGCACACCAGAACGTTGCAGGTAATCAGGAGAGGCACAAATAACCAGCTTCTGGGTTGTCAGACGCCGTCCTATCAGCCCGCTACTGTCAGCCAGTTCACCAATACGGACCACCAGGTCAACCCCCTCTTCTATCGGATCGACAAATCGCTCACTGAACGTCACGGTCATGGAGAGTTCCGGATACTGACGGAGCGTGCGCAGCAGATGAGGTAGGATGCGCTGCCTGCCAAACGCGGCAGGCAGATCTATCCTTAACCGTCCGGAAGGTTCCGCAATATGTGATGTCAGCTCAGCCTCTGCCTGCTCCAGAATCTCGATGGCGCTCTGACTGCTCGCCAGGAATCGTTCGCCATCCGGTGTCAGACTAAGACGTCGGGTCGAACGCAGGAACAGCTCAACGCCAAGTCGCGCCTCAAGTCGGCCGACACTTTTAGCCACAGCTGATTTGGTGAGCCCCAGACGTTCGGCGGCAGCGGTGAAACTGCCGTGCTGGGCCGTCGCCACGAACGCCGTTATCCCCCCAAGATGGTCTGTTTTACGCATGGAATGAGTTCCTGAATGATGGGCTGGCTTTCGCCTTGAAAAGAGATAGTTAGAGACGCGACGGGTTTTTATTGTGGAATAAATGTATTCAATGGAGGGTTTGAATACCAGTTAATTGCGCAAATTGGTCATGTTCTACAATCACTATTAAGGTAAACGCAGTGAGAACTGATTTAACTGGTCGATGCTGAATCACTTCGTCGCAGGCAACACAATATGAAAGACTTCAAAGGAAACAAAAAATCCCTGCCCGTCCGCTACTGCAAGCAGTGTCATAAACCGATGACCTGGCGTAAAAAGTGGGAAAATTGCTGGGATGAAGTGCAGTACTGCTCGGAACGCTGCCGCCGTGCAGCCAAGAGCCACACGGTCGGCAGCGGGTCATAATACGATTTCAACCACTACGCTGAAGCCGCCGTTTCAGTCGTGCTCTCGCCAAAATGTTCACGCATGTGCGATTCGATCTCTTCCAGCGATTTACCACGGGTCTCCGGCAACATCACCGCGACAAACACCAGCGATGCCACGTTGATGGCGGCAAAAATGAAGAATGCATTATTTCCCACCAGCGATAGCAACGGCGGGAAAGCCAACGCAACGATGGCGTTACATATCCACTGAAAAGCGACGGCTGAACCGGTCAATACGCCACGTACTTTCATCGGATACAGCTCAGACATCAGCAGCCAATACACGGGCGAAATACACATCTGCATAAAGAAGAGAAACACCAGGATGCAGGTCAGCGCCAGCAAGCTTTGCACTAAACTGTGCGGCATCAGTACCAGCACCGCTCCCAGCGCCAGCTGCATGGCGATCACCACCGATAACCCGGTGATCAGCATTGGGCGGCGACCAAAATGGCTGATCGCTTTGATGCCGGCAAAGGTCGCGATCACAGATACCACACCGTTGCCTATCGTGGCTGCGATCGACGCGCTGGTTCCCAGACCGGTACTTTTCAGAATGATGGGTGTGTAATACATAAAGGCATTCACGCCGGTGAATTGTGCAACGATCCCCATGCCACAGCCCAGCAGCAGCAATCGTACTATCCATTTTTCTTTCAGCAGTTCACGAGCGGGCGGCCCCTGACGGGCTTCGCGCGCGTTCTGGCGCATCTCCGCCATCTCTTTTTTAATTTCGCGCGGATTCTCACGCAATTTACGCAGAATACGTAACGCCTCGTTTATGCGCCCTTCGGCCACCATCCAGTGCGGTGAGGCCGGGACAAAAAAGGTGCCAATAAACAGCAGCACACCCGGGATCATCGCCAGCGACAACATATAACGCCACATGCTCGGATCGTGCAGTAACAGACTCATCGCCGCACTGACGATGTAAGCCAGCAACTGGCCTGACACAATCATCAGCTCATTACGGCTAACCAGCGGCGCACGATGTTTCGGACCCGCAATCTCAGCGATAAACACCGGAACCGTGGAGGATCCGCCCCCCACGGCGAATCCGAGGATAAATCGCATCACCACCATGATCTCAAGATTCGGCGCGATGGTGGTGCCTAATGCACCAGCAACGAATAGCACGGCCAGACTGCGCAGCGTGATTCGGCGGCCAAAGCGATCAGAGACAAACCCGCTAACAAAGGCCCCAAACGCTGAACCGAATGTGAGCGCAGAAGTGACCAGCCCTTCGGTAAAGGGCGTGAGGTCAAGTCCGCCCTGCGAGGTCGGTAAAGTCATATAGGGCAGCGCCCCGGAAATGATACCCGTGTCATACCCGAACGCCAGCGCGCCCATGGTGGCGACTAACACCACAAAGAACAGACGTTGCTGCACGGTTAAATTGAGCGAGCCGCCATCATCCGATGGGGGCGGAGAAGAATTTTGCATTTGAGCTTCCATGGGTTGCTAAAAACACAGCTAACACTGTGTAAAGAAAGGTATGAGTATAGTCAGGATTTGAAGAATGAGATCTGAGTCACGGTATTGCGTTGGGTCTGAGAGGTTTGTACAGAAGACATTTTTTGATTTTCGAATTCATATCGTGGGTTAACCCTCGCCAGCATCCACATCGCCCACAACCTGTTATTTGCGGTGCACAGATAATAAAGCGAGGCTGTTATTACGAGGGAATGGAAGGATGCAGAATCTTCAAGGGTTAATCCAGGTGGATGAAGTCAGACTTCCCGTTGCGGAATAAGTCAGTCGCGCCCTGCGATTATTGTCGCGCTCAAGGCGAAACCAGTCGAGCGACTCAGCCTGAAAAACCAACACACCAAAATGGCGCTGACCACCTTCCCCGCTCTCCTCACTTTCAGCATGCTGGGTTTGATCGTGCGGAAACAACCATTCTGCTCCCGGCGGCCCGCCTGAATAACTCCTGCGCGTCCAGACTGGCAACCCTTGCCACGTTTGCCCGGCGAGAGCGCTTGCCGGTTCATATCGTTTGAACCCCCCCTGCAAACGTAACTGCAGGCGTGATTGCGAGCAAAATCCCAATACCGTTGCAGCGGGGTTGAGGGCTAATTCCTGCCATTTTGCACTGCGGATATCGGTGTGAAACTCCAGAAGCCGCCGGGCACTGTCCGTTCGCCTTAACACCATCATGCGAGCCTGTGGTTTTAATTCAGTATTGATGGTGCAGACGTTCAGATAACGAAACCCGGTGTGAGGGTCGTTTGCTGCGTCATTCAGTTCCTGCCAGGCCATGGCATCAATATGTTCAGATTCTGGTGTCAAAAATTACGCCCCCAATGTAACGAATGACGTTAAGTATAGAGACTTGTGATTATTCATTGAGGTGTTGCGGGATTAACTTTACCTGAAGGGTGTGACGCTGGAACCTCCGCACACAAGGCGTGAAGGTTCCAGCAATCAGATGATGACAGGGCCTTTCTCCGTGGAGAATTCAGCCAAATCAGAATCGGTAGTTCGCGGAGATAGACAGGTTACGCGGTTCGCCGTACACGGTGTTTCTGCCAACATCGATGTTATACGTCTCGTCGAACAGGTTGTTCAGGTTGGCCTGCACAGAGAGCTGTTTGGTGACCTGATAGCGTCCGAACAGATCTACCAGCGCGTAGCTGCCCTGCTCTGCATACAGCGTTGAGGTTCCGCCTGGGCCCGCTACGTTATCCCAGGTGTGCGTCTGCCAGTTCACGCCGCCGCCCACAGTCAGGTCCTGCAGCATCGGCAGGCGATAGCTGGTGAACAGTTTCAGTGAAGTACGCGGCTGCGTTGGGTTCAGCGCGGCATCTTCGCCATCTTTCGCCACATAGCGCGTTGCACCGAAGGTCATCTGCAGGTTATCGGTCACCGCACCGTTGATTTCGAATTCAACACCTTTACTCACCGTGCCTTTCTGCTCGTAGTAAGCGTAATCGGTACTGCCTGGCACCAGCGCATAATCCGTCGCGCCAAGGTGATCCTGCTCGATACGGAACACCGCCAGCGATGCGGTGATGCGGCTGTTCATCCAGTCGCCTTTGATCCCGGTTTCATAGCTTTTACCGGTGACAGGAGAGAGATAAGCACCCTGCGCATTACGATAGGTCTGCGGTTTGAAAATAGAGGTATAGCTGGCGTAGGCGGAATAGGTATCGTTGATGTCATACACCAGGCCTGCATACGGCGTGATGTTGTTCTTCTCCATATTCTGCGTCAGCGTGTTGGCGTTGTATTGCGTATAACGCGCGCCAAGGATCAGATGCAGCGGATCGGCCAGTGAAATGCGCGTCGCTAAGTAAGCGGATTTCTGACGGATCACATTATCCTGTGACAGCGCCTGGTCGTCCCAATCCGGTTCTGGATAATTACCCCAGTCATTGAAGTCACCCACGTCTGCCGAGGTGAAGCTGGTGGAGGCACTGACGTAGCGATCGTGCTGGCGGATATAAGTGACACCCGCCATTAACTCATGCTGGCGACCAAACAGCTCATACGGACCGGTGACATAGGCGTCTGCGGTATCTTCTTTGCGTTTTGCGGTGTTGTAGCCGGTGCCGCCTAACAAGTCATAGCCCTCATAGGGGCCAATGCCGATACCGGTCGATTTATCAAAGTAACCGTCGATATACAGCAACTTACTGTCCATAGTGGCTTCAGTATGCGAGCCGCTCAGGTTGAGCTCCCAGCCGTTATTAAACGTCTGCTTCAGGCTGGCGAACACCTTTTTGGAATCGCTGTTGTTGTAGGCCCAATCTGGTGCGAGGTTGGCACTGCGAGAGTAGTTGGTTTTGCTGCCGTCGAGATAGAAAGTCGGCAAGCCGCCCCAGGTCGCACCTTGAATGTTGGTTTCCTGGTAATCATACCCCAGTGTCAGCGTGGTGGAATCGGTGAGATCGGCCGCGACGGTGCCATACAGGAATTTCTTCTGCGTATGGTAGTGATCCAGCCAGCTGTCGCCATCCTGATAGCCCGCCACCACGCGTCCGCGCACATTGCCGGACTCGGTCAATGGACCGGAAAGATCGGCAACGTAACGTTGGGTATCCCAGCTGCCGTAGCTGGCTGACAGATTACCCTGAAACGTTTTGCTGTCTGCCTGCTTGTGCACCATGTTCACTGACGCTGCCGGGCTGCCCGCGCCGGTCATCAGACCCGTCGCACCGCGTACCACTTCAACGCGGTCATAAACTGCGGTATCTGACAGGGTATCACCCAGATTCCAGGCGCTATCAATCAGTGCTGGCACGCCATCGATCTGGTAGTTATCGATCATAAAACCGCGTGAGTAAAAATTGCTGCGGTTAGCGCCAGAGTTGAACTGACTGATGCCGGTGGTGTTGGTTAAGACGTCAGTTAACGTCTCCAGCTTCTGATCCTGCATACGCTGTTTGGTGATGACAGAAACAGACTGCGGCGTGTCACGCGCGGTCAGCGCTAATTTAATGGCGGCGCGCGTAACCGGGACGTTGTAGTCCGTGTCCTGGCTGCTATTGATGCTACCGGCTGCCGCCGTGACTTCCAGCGTTTGCTCTTTAGTGGTGGTCTCCGCAGCGGAAACTTTCGGGCTGTGTAATGCAGTCGCGATAACCAAGGCCAGTAAAGAGATCATCGGCAGCGTTTGGCTCACACCGATATTATTATTTGCCTTTAATAGCCTGGCTTGACGTGAAGAACGAGACATTATCATCCTTTGAGATTTTTTATTAATGAGATGACTGGTGGGTGTTCTGATGCGCAAACGCCCAACTCCGTCAAAATGAGAGACAGAATTCCCTGTAAAACATATTTTCGAAACTGATTTAGTAGGAAGCGTTTTAGCGTGAAAGTGGTACGCAGCAACAGATTCCCCACTCGCCCAAGAAGGCGAATGAGAATTATAATTATTACAATTCACCGATCAAGTTATTTACGGTAATGACGAAAAATAAACAGAACTAACGATAAATTTATAACCTCAGGTGATAATCCCTAATGGACATAGTAAAAATAAATCGGTCTTAGCGTTGAAACTTATTCAATTTCTTTGCTGTCTCAAATATTGAAACATCGTAGCAACCAATCAACAGACATTTATTGAGGATGGGTTTATGAAATAATTAATAACGAATTTATTTTCGCTTTCGCACTAATCTAAATTCCCAGACTTTAAATGGACAACCCAGACCTCAAGGCGTTTATTTGACTGAATCACTCCAATGATTCATTCCCTGATTCAATCCAGGCCCACACCAACAGTTTCATGATTGTTAAATAACCGCAAAACTAACCCACTTAAACCCCCTCGAAGTGAAATCATAACGATATGATATGTAACAACATAAAACATGTCGTGATGACCTCGGGATTTAGAGGCAGGAACCTACACTGGCCAGTGATAGTTTTTCAGTTTCTGCGCACAATGCTTATTGCTGAGAAAGCAGCGCTGGACATCCTCAACGCTAGGTTGGGAAATGATGATTTAACGAAGGTGACGATCCCTACTTCCAGCTCGCAACACCATGGGCAATCACGTTAAGCGGCTCTCCACGCTGCGGATAAGGCTGGCGGAGAACGATACGGCTGGCGAATTTTTCAATGCCGATATCGTCCTCCATCAGGTCTTGAAACATCGATATGGTGGGTGCGATGATCTTGAGTAGGTAATCGTAACCGCCACTAGCGTTATAGCAATCCACTATCTCTTGGTAACTGCTCCTCGCCCTTTGGCCGGGGAACAGCCAACCAATGTGACATTGAATAACCCCAAACTAGCAGCGGTGAATATCGGAACGCGTTTGATTAGTGTTGGATATGATGATGTTGGCGACGGTGAAGGCGGGTTCATCTCGCTGTGATTGTGCGGGCGGGATAACTTAACGATGAAGTTAAGGTTAGTGAACAGGCTGAAAGCCTACATTAAGGTCATTGGCTAACTTGACGAGCCGTTTATCGAGCGTCCAGAGCATTGCTCCTGGGGTAATGAGAGCAGATGCAAGCAAGGTGATATCCACCAGGCCACACCCGTGTCCGTACAGCATTTTATTTTCAATAAATGCCATCACCTCACTCATGCTGGCTTGGTGGCATTGCGGTAACAAGTTCAGGTCACGAAGTGTGCGCACGCGGGGCGCTGGCGGAGTGCCGCAGGCAAGTTCTCCAATAACCATTGGATGAATCAATACCAGGTCCCCGCTCAGTAACCGCACTAACTCTTCATTTCTGTTTTTGAAATGATCTACCCAGACAGATGTATCAACTAGAATGGACATTATGCAGACGGTTCCTCGCGACGGCGGGGAATGCTTTCCATTTCAGGCGCTGCGCCACCCAATGAAGCAAGGCGCTTTGCCGCTTGTACCCGAACAAACGTTTTCATCGCTTCACGGAAAATATCAGCCTTGTCCATATCTGGATCGGCCATATCCAGAGCCTGAGCATACAGCACATCATCAATTGTCACTGTAGTACGCATCTCGCCACCTCATATGATTCAAAAACTGATGTCATCATGCATCAAAATATGAATCAGGTCAATTTCTCACCTTGTTGATGACTCTGGTATGGAGCGTTGCAACTTCGAAGGCAATCATGGCCGTAGCTATACGTGCATTCTTGTCACCAAATTTCACTCTTCATGCCTAGGGTAAGAACACGCGAAAAGTTTCAGGACATCAAACGCGCCGCGCACGGAGGGGTGAGATTCCGACGCGGCATGATTAATTCCATGCACTAAAATCTGGCCAGAGGCGTTTTTATCCGCTGGCACGCTTGTGCCAGCAAATTAACGCCCGCCCGGATAACTTGAGCGCTACCAACCGGCTAACTCAGTTGATAAAACGCACCAGCTTCCGCTTCACTCAGCGCGAGTTTCTGCACCGTGCCCGTCTCTGATGAGCGCACTGCCGCTTCAATCACCGCCATGACGGCAATCGCCTGAGCGGGAGAAACTGGATTAGCCTGCTTGCCCGCCAGCGCATCTCGCACCTGGATATAGTACTGACGCTGGTCGCCTTTTGGCGTTTTGAGTGACGTGACCTGCAGATTGCTGTCAAACACCATCAAATCATCCTGATCTTCGCCCCAGGTCGCGGAACCCGGTTCGATGCCAGCAATCAGTTGCGCTTCCTGCTGGTCGGCTTTGGGTTTGACCACGCTGCCCTTATCTCCGTGAACGATAAAGCGTGACACGCCACCCGCGGCGAGCATGCTGGCATGCAGGATCACTTTATGCTCAGGGTAGCTAAGCGTGACGTGCGCCCAGTCATTGCTTTTACCGCCATGACGCAGTACGGCGATGTCACCAGAAACGGTTTCTGGCAGTCCGAAAAGTTGCAGAGCCTGATCGATGATATGAGGCCCAATGTCGAACCATAAGCCGCTACCAGGAATATCGTGTTCTCTCCAGCGGTCGCGCACTTCCGGGCGGAATCGGTCGATGTGAGACTCGAAATGTTTGACCTGACCGATCGCGCCAGAATCGATGACCTTTTTTACCCCCAGATAATCGGTATCCCAGCGACGGTTTTGAAATACTGAAAGCAGTAATGTCTTCTCACGGGCCAGTGCCGCCAGCTCTCTGGCCTCTGCCAGATCCAGCGTAAAGGGTTTATCCACCACCACATGCTTACCGGCATTCAGCGCCAGCTTCGCCAGGGGTGCATGAGTCGCATTGGGCGAGGCGATCACCACCAGATCAATATCTGCATGCTGGATGGCCGCTTCCGGGGAGTCGAGAACGATGACGTCAGGCAGGTCCTTTTTGACCTTCTCCTTACTGCCAGACGAAACAACATGCAGCTTCAAACCGTGAACGGATTGAATTAAAGGTGCATGAAATGTTTTACCGACAAATCCGTAGCCGATG
Organism: Candidatus Pantoea communis; assembly: GCF_011752685.1. Taxonomy (NCBI): domain Bacteria; kingdom Pseudomonadati; phylum Pseudomonadota; class Gammaproteobacteria; order Enterobacterales; family Erwiniaceae; genus Pantoea; species Candidatus Pantoea communis. The sequence continues at coordinate 46,878 of NZ_VWXC01000015.1, read as the reverse complement.
AGGGCGACGCGAATCTCTTTCTGAATACTCATTTCTGACTCCTCTTGCCATTAAGAATGTGTGATGTTGACCTGTGTAGCGTCGGTGACGTCAAACTCGCTCCAGGACGCATCAAGGAAAAGTTGATGGATATCGGTGAGCGGTGCGACCAGATAGGGTTCACAACGGTTGAGCTTCATATGATCGGCCACCACCCAGTGTTCGCTGCTTGCCGCCAGCATGGCGCGCTTCACCTCAGCGTCACCCTCCTGGCTGGCACTCAATCCAAACCGGGCATGCAGCGCACAAGCCCCCAGAATGGCGATGTCGGCACGATACTTTTCAAGCAGAGATAGCGTGGCGCTGCCGGAAAACAGCCGTTGTTGCTTGTCCCATTTGCCGCCCAAAAGAATGAGTTCGACATCCGGCTTATCACTGAGGTGATGGGCAATATCCAGTGACGTAGTGATGACCGTTGCTGGGCCTTTTAGCAACGTGGCGACCGCCAGCACTGTGCTGCCCGCATCCAGAAACAGCGTGGCACCTGCCGGTATTTTTTCCGCTACCTGCCTGCCAAGTTCAATTTTGACATCGGGAATCAGTGCGCTGCGCTGGTGGCGATTCATCACTGACAGATCCAGTGCCACGGCTCCACCATGGTTTTTTTGCGCCAGACCCTGTTTTTCCAGATCGGCCAGGTCGCGACGCACGGTATCCGCAGAAACCTGCAACTTTTCAACAAGCTGCCCAATTCCCACCTGCCCTTGTTCAAGCAGCAATTCCATCAATAATTTTTGTCTGGCTGTTTTATGCATGCCGATCTCAAAACCGCAAAATATTGCAATATGCAGCAGAATACAGCATGAGGGGTGCAGTGAATACTGCTTTATGCGAGTGGATACAATCAATGCATTAACTGAACTGGCGAACGGTGCTGAGATAGCACCCGAGAGAGGGACTTTATCATTCTGCAAAGGATTCCACTGCCGTGAGAACTGAATAATCCATTAGCCGAGTTACGAGTGACATAATCCGGCTATCGATATTGTGCAGACAAGCGAGCGTGTTTTCGCTTTTCTCAACTAGAGCAGAATGACCTGCTTACCACTGAAATTGCGATGCTGCAGAGCCAGCAGTTGCGCCGGAAGCTGTTCCCATGCGAAGTGCAGCAACGACTCGCTTTGCAGTGTGCCCTGCGCAATCTGCCTCAGCATCTGTTCTCCCTGCTGCGTGAGTCTTTGCCATTGCTGTGCATTACCATGCTGGTGCAGCGCGCCGAGCGCCACTTCATGCAACGACAACGCACGACCAAACGCCGGATTTGGCCACTCTTTCACCCGCCCCTGAATGCATACCAGATGCCCATTCGCCATCAGGTTATTCGCCAGAAGCGCTGCTTTTTCCGGGCTGACAGCATCGATAACAGCAAAATAGCGCTCCTTCACGGCAGAAGCATCATGCTGCTCATCGCTGTAGCAGCGCTTCGCACCCAGCGCGTGCAGACGTGACCAGTGACGTTCACCGCTTAACGTCGTGACCTCAAAGCCACGTGCGTAGGCCAACTGCACAAGAAAATGTCCGACCGATCCCCCCGCTCCCGAAATCAAGAGGGGCGCGCCAGGCTCAAGCGGGATCTTTTCAATTGCCTGCCAGGCGGTCAGTGCCGGGCAAGGGAAAGCGGCGGCGGTCGCGAAGTCGAGTCCATCCGGGATAGGCAGCAAAACCTGCGCGGCCAGCACGGTATACTCAGCGAAACTGCCATTGCATTGTAAATTCTGATGGTAGGCAACGCGCCTGCCCAACCAGTGCAGGTCGACATCGGAGCCAACCGCGACCACCGTGCCCGCACCATCGACGCCAGGCACCCGATCCCTCTGGGTGTCGAGCACTTTCCAGTCAACCGGATTCAAACCTATCGCGGCATTCCTTATCAGCACTTCGCCCGGTTGGAGGGGTGATAAACTCAGGTAGCGTTCCTGCAGCGCCAGCGGGTTATCGCCACCCTGCCACACCCACCCTCGCCAGTCGGCGGGGAGGGCAAATTCATGCTCAGACATACGCACCTGCAGAATAAGTCAGCTCGTAACTGTGGCTGTAAATCTCGATGATGTTGCCGAACGGATCTTCCATATAGACCATGCGATATGGTTTCTCACCAGGGAAATACTCACGTACCGGCATACGTTGTTTGCCACCCGCAGCGACAATTTTCTCCGCCAGGCCTTCTACATCAGGATCCTGCACGCAGAAATGGAATACGCCGGTTTTCCAGTATTCAAAGTTATTGTCGGGTTTTGCTGCCGCCTTAAATTCAAAGATTTCAACACCGACGCGGTCGCCTGTGGAAAGGTGGGCGATGCGAAACTTCTCCCATCCCTTGCCGAAAACATAACTGCACATCACACCGATGGCGGATTCATCCTCTGCAATCTGCGTAGGCGGCATGATCAGATACCAGCCCATCACTTCGGTGTAAAACTTCACGGCGGCATCAAGGTCTGTCACCGAGAGGCCAATATGGGAAAAGGTGCGCGGATAGGGAGTTGTCATGATCAATCTCATAGGATGAAAAGATCTACAGGCTACGTAACTGTCGTTATAATGAAAACAGACAATCAATTATGAGAAGTATAAAATTTCATTATGATGAACCCGCAATGGCTCAAATCTTTTGCCACGCTGGCCGAACTCGGGAGCTTTACCGACAGCGCTGAGCGATTAGGCATCACCCAGGCGGCGGTGAGTCAGCATATTCGCCATCTGGAACTGCAGTTAGGTCCGGTGATACTGAGGAGTAAGCGCCCACTGGAACTGACGCCCGCTGGCAGCGCCCTGCTGGATTATTGTCAGCAAATTGATCGTGCTCACCATCACTTAATGCTGAGACTGAGTGATGCCGAAGCCACCTGCGGTGAAGTGAGCGTGATTTCGCCCGGCAGCATCGGGCTCCGGCTCTATCCCTTGCTGTTGTCATTACAGGAACAGCATCGCGACCTCACTGTTCGTCACCGCTTTGCGCCGGATAGCGAAGTGATCGACGCGGTTTTGCATAACCGTTACGAAATGGGCCTGGTCACACACAAACCGGATGATAAACGGCTCGAGGCCCATCCTTTTGCTGAAGAACCGCTGGAACTGATCGTACCGGCTAATACGCGAGTGACTGGCTGGAACGATTTGGAAAAGCTGGGTTATATCGACCATCCCGATGGGCAGGCGATGGCGACACGATTATTAGGTCGATTATTTCCGGGCAACCCAGGCATTCGTAACCTCCCCCAACGCGGATTCAGTAATCAGATCGGCCTGATTCTGGAACCGGTCGCGCGCGGGCTCGGTTTTGCGGTTCTGCCACGATATGCGCGACTGGCGTTTACCCGCCCTGAAACCATTGAGGTTGCCGCTGAGGGTAATGCGCTGGTTGACACCATCTGGTTAGTGCACCGGGCTGAATGGCCACTCTCTGCCCGCGCCCAATTAGCCTTAGCCTGGCTACAACGTCACCTCTAATCTTGTGGCGGATGCTACAAAACGTCCGCCACACGCCTTCACAATCTTTCCATGATTGCTCACTTTACAACCTCTTTTGCAATACCTGAGGCAAGACATGTAAACAGGCACCATCAGACATGTCTAAATGTGTCAAAAATAGCAATATTGAGAATGATTATGATTATTATTCTCCTCCTCATTTGATATGTAACTAATAATAAACCGGTGTAACAATATGTCTTTTGTCTTTAGTGTAAGGAAAACAACGCTTTCAATTCTGATTGGAATAATCGTTCACAGTGGAAATGTGCTGGCGGCTGATAATAGTGACGTCTTATCGCTGGATAATAATGATAGCGGTAAAGAGAAAGTTATTTCAGCGAAAAAGGCAGAGAAGCCCGCAACAAATGAAACGGATATGATCGTCAGTGCAAAAGCTGAGAACGTATTAAAGCAGCAACCTGGTGCATCCTTGATTACTCAACAGGATCTTGAGCGCAATCGTGATATCAACACGTCGTTACAGTGGGAGATCAACGATCAACAATACCTCGACTTCAATTACGCCTACAGCCGCCAGGGCAATATCTACGCCGGGGATACGCAATATAGCCTGAGTAATCTCAGTACACTGGTGCCGACCTTATATGGCAGCGAAACCAACCGCATGTACCGCCAGGCTTATAGCCTCATCCACAATGGCATCTGGGATTGGGGGCAATCCAAACTCACGCTGAGCTATGAAGATACGCATAATACGCGTCTGGCCGAAGGATCTACCGGCAAAGTAGAAGGGATGATCAACAGCGATACTTTCAACACCAGCCGCTATAAAACCTGGCGTATCAACAACGAATACACCGTTCCCTTCAACTTGCTGGTGGACCATACCTTAACCATCGGGGGCGAGTGGAACTAAGAGCAGCTCAACGACCCGGCGGCGATGCAGGAAACGGATGCGACAGGCATTGATATCAACGGTGTTTCTGGCGACCCATCGCAGCGCAGCAGCAAAAACAGCCAGGAGCTGAGTGCACTCTATCTGGAAGACACCATTGATGCCTTCGACGGTACCACGTTGATTCCCGGCCTGCGCTTCGATTACAGCGATAAATTCGGTCATAACTGGAGTCCGAGTCTGAATATTCAGCAGGATTTAACCGACACGCTGAAGTTAAAGGCCGGTATTGCTCGCGTGTTTAAAGCCCCGAATCTCTATCAATCAACCGAAAGCTATCTGCTCGCCAGCAGTGGTAACGGATGTTCTGTGAGCGGCAGTAATGGTTGTTACTTGATGGGAAATAGCGATCTCAAACCTGAAGTCAGTGTAAACAAAGAGATTGGTTTGCAATGGAATGACGCGGGTTACAGCGCAGGCCTGACCTACTTCCGTAATGATTATCAAAATAAAATAGTCGCGGGCTCGGATTCTCTTGGAACCGTTGCGGTAGCCGGTTCATGGTATTCCTCGAACTATGATATCTATCAGTGGCAAAACGGTGGTAAAGCGTTAACCCAGGGTCTGGAAGGAAACTTAACCCTACCGCTGATTGAAGACACGCTGAACTGGCGCACCAATGCCACCTACATGTTCACGTCGAAATATAAATCGACCGGCAATCCTTTATCGTTGATTCCGAAATACACCGTGAACAGCTGGCTGGAATGGCAGGTGACGGATGCCTTGTCCACCACGCTGAGCTGGACCATGTATGGCCGTCAGCATCCACGTACCACGGCAGAAATTCGTAAAGAAGCGAGCGGCTTATCAGATAAGGAAGTCGGTGCCTATGCAATTTATGGTGTTGGCGTAAATTATGAGATGAATAAAAACCTTCGCTTCAGTGCCGGCATCAGCAATCTGCTGAATAAACAGATCTACCGCGAGAACGAAGGTGCTTCGACGTATAACGAACCGGGCCGCGCTTATTATGCGGGTGTGACTACTTCCTTCTAAGACATTTATGAGCCTCTGCGGAGGCTCTTTTTCATGTCGAGGCGTCTGATATTCCAGGAAGTGTTTAAACATTATATTTCGGCGATAAAACATTACATACCGCACTGTTATAAAGAATTCTTATTGCCGCTATATGCAAATCACCGTTTCACAATCTTACACCGCAAATTATTCTGGGTAGGGCGATGTTTGGCACATTTCCCGGCACAGCGCATCCACTCCGCAAAAAATGAATAAGACTTTGAGGATCCTTTATGAATGGCGTCCAGCCGCACTCAGTTAAACCGGTATTGCTGGTACTGAGTAGTTTTCGCGATATCGTCGCCGGGCATGAAATCTCCGGCTTTTACCTGCCAGAATTGACTCACCCTTTACATGTGCTTGAATCAGCCGGTATTCGAACGACCTTTGCCTCTGTCAAAGGAGGAAAACCACCGGTTTATGGTATCGAAGATGATGCGATCAATCAGCACTACTGGCAGGACGTGGGCTTTCAGCAGCGGCTGAATAACACCTTACCGCTGGCGGCGGCCAAAAGTGAGGATTACAGCGCGGTTCTGTTTGTCGGCGGACACGGCACTATGTGGGATTTCCCCGATGATGCCGTGCTGAAATACCTGACGCGTCAGATGTATGAGAGCGGCAAACCCGTTGCGGCGGTTTGCCACGGCCCGGCAGCGCTGATCAATGTGAAACTGCGTAACGGCCAGTATCTGGTAAAAGGAAAACGCGTGGCGGCCTTCACTGATACCGAGGAAATGGAAGTCGGTATGGCAAATGTTGTGCCTTTTATGCTGGAAGCAGCGCTCAAAGCGCGAGGTGCACGCCACCAGCCTGCGGATAACTGGCAGTGCAATGTGGTGACCGACGGCCTGCTGATTACCGGTCAGAACTCGCAATCTGCTAGCGCGGTTGGTGAGGCTTTGTGTTACGCGTTGCTGGCAGCGACTCCTCTTGCGTTTTAAAACACTGTTGCCGAAACTTGCTGACGCAGTGTTGAATCCGTGCCAACACCATAGGCTGATTTTTCCCACAAATCGAAGTTGGCACACTCATGTTGATGCAACTTGCTACGCCACTCAATGAACTGATGAATTTGCCAGTAGCACGAGCGAGCTGACTTTCAATGCCTCAACAACAAAGCTCGCTGTATTCCAAGACGACTGACATAAGCGGAAAGACGCTCCGCATGTCTTTCAGTGACCACCAGGCCGATATAGCCATCCGGTCGAATCAGGTAAGCGCTGTCCTGTTTGAATCCTTTTTTCTCAAATGCATCCTGCCAGGGGAAGACATGCCATTCCACACCATGGCGATCGCACCAGTTCCTGACTTCTTCAGTGGCTGTACCATAGATGTGTAATTGCCAGACTATCTTTCTCAGTGATGCATAATTGTCTGTCTCACCCATAGCGATATACGGTAAGCGATCGCCCGCACTTATTTCTCCCGCTTTTCCCTCACTCATAGGGCTATTCGGATAGCTCATCGTTGTTTGTGAGATGATACGAAAAAGGTATTCGCGCACACTTCCATATCGATAGGCCTGACTCGCGATTGCCGGTGCAATGTGCGTACGCACAAAATCTGCAAACCCGCCAGCGGCAGTGATGAAGGTGAAGACCCGGTCTGTGGTTTTTACCAGTTGGTGAGCGAGGCCTTTTCGCTCTGCCTCATAACTATCTAGCAAGGTTTCAGGGGCCTGCGCTTTAATTACCGCAGACAATTTCCACGCAAGGTTTATCGCATCGGCAATACCGGTATTCATCCCCTGCCCTCCTGCCGGGCTATGGACGTGTGCTGCATCCCCCAGCAGAAATGCACGACCATGGCGAAAATGATTGGTTACCCGATGATGAACACGGTAAGTGGAAAACCAGTTCACCTGTTTGATGCTGAGCCCTAACCCATTGATGGCCCGTTGACTGACATCGTCAAAACAATGTTGCTGCTTATCCCCTTCCTCACTCTCCACAGTGCCGATCAAACGATATTGATGTTCTGGCCCATAGGGCATCACCAGGACAAAATCAGACTTGTCGAAGGCGATATGTCCCTCATTCGCGGGTGTCACTCCACTGGCCAGTACATCTGCAACGTAAAAGAGGTGGTCGTAAGTACCGCCCTCGAAGTCACTGCCTATTTGATGGCGCACCGGGGAATGCGCGCCATCACAGCCTGCAAGATAGGTGGCAGTGCAGGTTTCCGTTTGCCCTGTAGGTGTTTTGATCGTAGCAACAATCTGTTCGCCTTCTTCGCTAAACGACATAAATTCTGTTTGCCGTTCGACGATGACACCTGCCATTTCAAGGCGGGTGACCAGCAGTTTTTCATGTCTGTCCTGGGGTAAGACAAGCACGAACGGATACGGAGAAATGTCGTTCCCGGCATTCTCCAGGGGAATGCGCGCCCTCGGTTTTCCCTTCGCCGACATATTCATAGCCGGCATTTTATAGCCTGCTGCGATGGTTTCTTCAGCCATATCCAACTGGCGATAAAGTTCCAGCGTTCGAGCCTGAACGGCCATTGCTCGTGATGTCTCACCCGGTCCCTGACTCTTGTCAATGATACGGACCGACACGCCTTGTCGGGTGAGCCAGAGTGCCAGCACCAAACCAGTGGGCCCTGCTCCAACGATGAGTACGTCGATATTGTTCATAGGACTATCCGACTGTGGGGTGAGTTAAACAGGAACGTCATGGTGAACGCTTAGGGTTGGTGTGATTAACACAGCTCAATGCAAAGTATAATTGCGCTCGATTGAACCGGGCGTGCTTTTGCTCACTGTCTTCCGCACGCACTGAGTAAAGCATTCTTACCGGCAGTAGATGGGCGCCCTGCCCTTCCGGGTTGGCTGTCATAAGTGTTGATGATTAAAGCTTGAAATGACATTGTCATCTTTTCAGATGGATTTTTTCACCTTCCTGAAAACGCTATAAGGTAGTGTATTAAAAGAAAATTTCTGAAATTTTCAGGCTGAAAATCACCATATTTTTTTGACTGGTGGTGAAGGTAATTGGAGAGATGGCGCTTAGGATGGTCTGGGTGCTACTTTTATGAGTCCTAGTGAGTCATGACGATGGTATTTCTGTATAACGCATTTCGTGTCGTTCATCTCTTTGCAGTTACTCCAGGCAGAACTTCAGGATAACGAAATACATCTAAGCGACAGTCGGTATTTTGTTATCTTTCTCTTTCCACTTTCACTATCCGCGCAATGCGACTTCTAATCTGTAAACAGCATTTCAGCCTTCTCCAGATTCCGTTTCGCTTGCATAGCCATTGGGTGTGATTAAAGACATCTGATTAGTATAGTAAGGGTCAGTCGCACATTGGCAGGATGACGGGTACGTAATGCTTTCATACGAGTTGGTCAGATGGGTAGACAGATTTTGTCGAATTGTCTGCAATATCTGGATTGTTGGAAACGGATAACTTTGTCGGAAGAAAGTCTCTGGACGATGGGCTTGATGCTGAATGCTGAATGCTGAATGCTGAATGCTGAATGCTGAATGCTGAATGCTGAATGCTGAATGCTGAATGCTGAATGCTGAATGCTGAATGCTGAATGCTGAATGCTGAATGCTGAATGCTGAACATTATAGTATGGCCCAACGGGTTTAATGTGAAGTGAAATGGCTTGAACTCTGTGTTTTTCTCACCAATAGAAAAAATGATTAACACGTTGAAAAATATAAGTTAATCTTGTTTTTTCAGGCTGAAAATCACCATATCCTCCTCCAGTTTTTTGACTTTTCCTGTGTAGTGATTGATTACGCCCCACCTTAATCTTTCGTCAACTCAAGGGGGAAATAAAAAATGTATTTGGTGATACCTGCGGTTGCAAATTCGATAGTAAGTAATGACCCCTAATTTGCCCAAATCGTCTGCCTTTTTGAAAAAGACCACAAGGTCTCTATATAGATCCCTTAAACAACTTGAGTGCCTGGTCATCATCTATTAGTTGTCAAACCTCGCCATGCATTAATCGAAACATACTTAAGCCATCCCTCAGACTATTGAGAAAGAGCTCAAATTAATTCATTTACGTCCATCAAATTCGGAGTTTGCTACACCTTTAGAGATTTGAGCTCTCGTTCAATTGCGAACTGAAATTTAGGTGATAGGGATAACTTAAACCTGAACGTTGTCATTAAGTCCTCCAATTGATTTAGATACAGTACGGAGAACCTGGAAACTTCCGTGATCATATTAGTGACGAAACAATCGCCATGGCCTGATAGGGTTAACTGACATTTGGGAGATTTGGTCAGTTCCTCAGTTATCACACCATGTTAAGTTACGCTGAAAGTTATAGTGTATAAATCAGGTTAAATGCGAACTGAATCTAAATTCCTTTCTTTGAACGACTTGATATGTCGTAAATGTACTAACGGGTTTTAGATCGAATAACTGCTCTTACAGGGTGAGAATGAGTTGATAAGTTGATAAGTTGATAAGTATGAATGCATTCATTACGTCAACTCATGTCAAATAATGGTCACTTTAGAGAGTGAACCATTTTGAATAGCATTGAATGTCTTGATTAAAACTAACGGAAGGGAAGGTGTAGATTATTTTGTCTGGCCATGCGGATTTGGAAAATTTCAAATAAAATCGCCGCGATCAATCAAATCGTCTCCGTTTCTATCCACAACAAATCACATGCTGCTTAAGGTATTCATCTCATCTTAAGTGGTGGAAACACTATGACCGGCCATGACAATTTTTTATCGTTTAAAAAGCCACGGTTTTTGCAATATTACCTCATTAACACCTTTTGTTTGAAAATCATGCTAAATACGATAGGGTAGGGGAGTTGACTAAAACATCACTCTCAACCCTCCATCGGTCAGATAAATACAACATCACCTATGTCATTGATTTTAATTAATTATACTCAATCAGCATAACGACAAAGAAACCACAAAAAATCCACTTTTATTGATTTTTACCTAAAAACTGGCATGCGGAAGCTTTTTTAGTACAATACAACAAATCATTATTATTGAGGTGCTTATGAAGCGTGATTACGGTGACGTGTTTGACATCGCCAACCGTGCGAATGGCATGCTGCACGGACTCAGCAGCCATATCGAGCAGCAGCGTCAGGAATTCAATCAACAAGGCTACTACCATACCTTTACACGTAACGCCGTCGCCAACTTACCGCTGTTGAGTAAACACGCGGTTGCCGCCGCCATCAGTGAGATGGAAGAGGCGGGTTATGAATTCGGCAGAAAGCAGACGGGCAGCACTTCTCAATATGCGATGAGCATTCAGAATGTTGTCGATATTTATAAGCATCGCAAGGTACCCAAATATCGCGACAAACATAAAGATCCCTTCGTCGTTTTTGTTGTGAATCTCAAGGGTGGCGTATCCAAAACTGTTACGACCGTTACCCTGGCTCATGGTCTGCGTGCTCACCCAGGCTTGCTGCATAATGATCTGCGAATTCTGGTGATTGATTTGGATCCGCAGGCCTCCAGCACCATGTTCCTCAGCCATACCAACAGTGTCGGTTCGGTGCTGGAAACGGCTGCACAGGCGATGCTTAACGATGTCAGCACCGAGCAGCTGCGTGAGCAGTTTGTGAAATCCACAGTGATGCCTGGCGTCGATGTGATGCCTGCCTCTATCGATGATGGCTTTGTCGCCAGCGACTGGGATGCACTGGTTGCTGAGAATCTACCCGGCATCGCACCATCGGAAGTTCTGCGCCGCAACGTCATTGACCGTCTGGCTGAAGATTACGATTTCATCTTTATCGACACCGGCCCGCATCTTGATGCATTTATGCTCAATGCCATTGCCGCGAGTGACTTACTGCTTACGCCGACACCGCCAGCACAGGTTGATTTTCACTCAACGATGAAATACCTGACGCGACTGCCGGAAATGCTTGAGCGCATTGAGAACGAGGGGATAGAACCAAGATTGAAAGCAAATATTGGCTTTATGTCGAAGATGACCACCAAACATGACCACATTACGTCTCATAGCTATGCACGTGAGGTGTTCACAAAATCGATGCTGGATGCAGTGTTGCCCCGTTTAGATGGTTTTGAGCGCTGTGGCGAGTCATTTGACACGGTGATCAGCGCAAATCCGACTTCGTATCCAGGCAGTGCCGATGCACTCAGAAAGGCAAAACAGGAAGCCGAGAATTTTTCACGCGCTGTATTTGACCGCATTGAATATATCAGGAGTACCAAGTGACCGAACCCAAATCACTCAAAAGAATTGGCCGCACCATGGGCCAATCCCAGATGTCGAGCTTTATCAACAGCGGCAATCAGTCACGCGTGTTCACTCTTAAGTCTGGTAACACAGCGACATTCAGCCGCCAGCTCATTCCCAGCGGTGAAGTGGAAAGCAAAACCTTTGTTGACGCGCAGGTGAATGGGCGAGATCAGTCAGCGCTGACCGAAGAATCAGTAAAAGACATTACGCGCACCATTGAGTTGCAACAGTTCTTCCCGGCAATTGGTCGCCTGGTGGATGGCCGCATTGAAATTATGGATGGTTCTCGTCGTCGTGCCGCTTGTCTGTTCGCCGGAACGGGCCTCGAAGTTCTGGTGACCGAGGATGACATTGATATCAGTGATGCCCGTCAGCTGGCTGCGGATATTCAGACAGCAAAAGAGCACAATCTGCGTGAACTGGGTCAACGTTTCCTGATGATGGAAGCGCAGGGCATGAACAAGACCGAGATTGCGAAAGCAGAAGGGATCTCAAACGCCAAAGTGACGCGTGCATTTCAGGCTGCGTGGGTTCCTGCTGAATTTATCGAGTTAATACCGGTTGTTTCCGACCTCAGCATTCCGGACTACAAATTACTGCTGGATGTGGCAGAAGAAGCTAAAGCAGAGGGTGTGGCGGTTAAAGAGGTTGTGGCTCAGGTCAAAGCGCGAATGGATGACGATCAGGCGCTGCACAAACTGGCCTCCGATGATCAGAAAACCCGGATTCTGTCGTTTTTCACCACCGCTAAAAAGCAGCTGGTTAAGCCGGTGAAAAACAAGAGTGTCACCACTGAGAAGTTTGGCCATTTCTCAGATCGTACCGCTTACGCTAAGCGCAAAACTAACGCAGAAAAGCGCCATGTACAGTATGAATTCCACCGTTTGCCTGCCAATACGCTGGAAGAGATCGATATTGCTATTAAGGCGATCCTTTCTAAGTCTTGATCCGGCTTCTTCATACAACGCAAATCCAAAATGGACGTGATTTTCACGTCCTTTTTATTGTTCCCACTTTTCAGTAACCCACGCTCGTTTGAATCTGTGCTTCTAAGCGCTTCAGCAGCCTTCTAAGCCATTTAAGTTCAGTTATCGTATCTGGTAAGCCCAATCCTCTCAACGCCCCAAAAACCCTGTACAGGCTGAATTTACGAATATCTGATTGATGATCGTGTTCATACCAAAATCTGGGCTTATCCAGGCCAACAAGTTTTACAAGGGGATCTTTTCTCGGGATCGACATTGAGAATTGAACCAAATCACCGTATTCCGGCTGAAATCTGCTTAACAGTCTCATTTAACGCTGATTTTTATCCCCTTTATCCACAGGGTAGATCCAATTATTCGATCATAATGAGATCCCATTGAGATCAAAGAAGATCCCGGATCGCTGCAGGCCTTGGTATGACTGGGCTGAGATGGCCTTAATAACCGCTATAAGGAGTAAACTAACCGCTGTGGAGAGGGAAATAACCGATGAAATGAGTGAAACAACCGATGAAGAGAGTGACTGATAACCGCTGTAGTGAGCAGGCAAGGATGCATGCTGTGTGTAACTGATCCCGCTGTGCATAACTTTGATTTCCAGTGACGTGATTGACTGAATTTCAGCCGCCGTTATCCCGGAAAGGTTATCCCCATTATTCACTGACCCGATCCAAGAACAGATCCTCATGAGATCATAGAAGTTCCTAATAGATCCCCACTACGGTTAAAGCCTTGTGCCACTAGCCCTGAGGAGATATCGGTAACCGCTATAAAGAGTAAACTAACCGCTATAGAGAGTAAATTATCCTTTATAGAGAGTAGTCTAACCGATGAAGTGAGTGCTAGTATCCGCTATAGAGAGTAAACGCGCGATGTCCCTGTGTATAAACCGGATCCTCGAAAATGTCGGAAAATGAGCTAAAAAACAACAAGATAGTTGAAGCCTTTTCAGAAACAGATAAACGAACTGGCGAACTGGTTGTACTTACCCCCAACAGAGATAACACTGTTCAACCGGTTGCTTTAATGCGATTGGGCCTGTTCGTTCCTACGTTAAAATCGACCAATAACCGTAAAAACGACACGACAGCCGTTACTGATGTCACGAACGAACTTAAGTTACTGTCTCTCGTTAAATCAGAAGGTTATGAAAGGATTCGGATCATTGGCCAGCGACTCGATATGGACAATGATTTTAAGACTTGGGTCGGGATCATTCACGCGTTTGCGAAGTATAACGTGACGAATGACAAGGTGGTTTTACCCTTCGTCGAGTTCGTCAAACTGTGCGGCATTCCTTCTTCAAGATCTTCAGCCAAGCTGAGGGAGCGACTGGAAGCTTCGCTGATCCGCATTGCATCCAATACCATCCAGTTCGGTACTGCTGACAAAGATGAACTCTATGTCACGCATCTGGTGCAATCCGCAAAATACAGTGTCAAAAAGGATACGGTCGAGCTTCAGGCCGATCCAAAGCTGTTCGAGTTGTATCAGTTTGATCGCAAGGTATTGCTGCAGCTGCGCGCCATAAACGCACTGGCTCGTAAGGAGTCCGCTCAGGCGCTTTATACCTTCATCGAAAGCCTTCCTCCTAATCCGGCGCCCATCTCCATGGCGCGCTTGCGACAACGTCTGAATCTGACATCTCGTCCCATTACGCAAAATGCGACCGTACGCAGGGCGATGGAGCAGCTCAAAGACATTGGTTACCTTGATTACACTGAGCTAAAACGCGGTAGCTCCGTGGTATTCCACATTCATTATCGTCGGCCTAAGCTCAAACCTGCAGAGTTGCCACTCAAGCTGCCGGATATTCTCGAAGATGAACTGGAGCTGGATGATCCTATCGAGACCAATGAGGTTGCTGCAGCGAGCGAACCGCAGGGTGAAATGGTGATGCTGTCAAAAGCGGAGCTGAAGATCCTTGAAGAAATCCGCAAAGGCAAAGTGAAGTAGTCTTCTGAATTACCCCCCCATTTGATAACCGCTATAGAGAGTAAGTGCTCTCTATAGCGGTTATTTGCTGCTTCAATCCACGTCGTTCACCTCCCACATTCACTGCTATCAAGACATTTGTGACCCAGTAACCACTATAGAGAGTAGGCTTGTACTCTCTATAGTGGTTATCTGGAAGTCGCTCACAATTTGCACCATTCTCAGCCAAAACTCGCAATGTGACTGCTTTCAGTGTGATAGAAGAGGGGACTGCTGGTGTTTAGTCGTCGTGGAATGATCCAGGATCGTCGCCAGGTTTTAATAACCACTATAGAGAGTAGGTATCTACTCTCTATAGTGGTTATTCGACGGAAGTGACGTTATCACTTCTATCTTATTGAGTTGTTTGAGGATTATTGAGGGATATTTGTTCGGATAACAGTGTGATTAATGTTCAACATTGCCTAAATCTCAACACTTACTGTTTTATTATCATTGAGTTATTCACTTTCACTGCCGGAAACTGCTTTTCCTTCTCTGTATATCCACTATAGGGAGGAGTTACTCACTACAGTGGATAGCGCTGCTGATGGCATTGATGAGCGGCTTAGCCTGAGATCCTGCTAACACGCACGCAATTGCGGGATTTTCGCATCCTGCAATAACCGCTATAGAGAGTGAGCTTTCTCTCTATAGCGGTTATTTGTTTTTGTTTAAATATCTTAAGGGTATGATTTATAGAATTTATTTTTGATGTTTGATTTTGTAGCTAACCGCTATAGAGAGTAAGCTTTTAATGCAATGCACATATCGGAAGAACTTGAAGATCCCATATCGATCGCAAGATCGTTGATTTGCAGGGCAAAGGATCAAACATCCACTATAGAGAGTAGAAACAACCACTATAGAGAGTAACTACTCACTATAGTGGTTATGTTTAATCTACCCCCCTGGTGATTACTAACCTCGCAAGGCTTGCCAATACTAGTGTTAGTGATTACTAACCTAAATATGATGGGCGCGAATGCACAGGAACGGGTAATTATCATCATTGCAGCGCGTCAGGGTATGAAGGGGTGGTTTACTCTCTATAGTGGTTGTTCCAAAGGATCGACTCGCACCTCGCGATCCTGATCAGGTGTAGATCCCCTTCATTTCACGTTTGCTCTCGCTCATCATGACTGGCTGGCAATAGGTAGACTCAGTGAGCGCTTTGGCCTGCGTTCAATATGAGGGGGAGTATCTGCTGGCCGGTGAGCGGCGCTAACGGCAGCCAAGCATTCTCGGAAGGATGGAGCCAGGCGATCTCTTCAATCTCAGCTGCTGGCATTATCGTTGTCGTGGGTGCAAGAACAGTGAATATTTCAGCGATAAGCGTATGTCCTGGCTCATTTGCGGCTGTATCAGTGAACTGACCGACATATTGCGTATCCTGCTCAGTGACATTGATTTGCAGCTCCTCTTTGAGTTCACGAATCAATGCAGCCACAGGCCGTTCAGTCGACTCAATTTTCCCTCCGGGCTGCATGAAATAGCGGGTACCGCGCTTGCGAACCAGAAGTACTCGCCCCTCCGCATTGATCATGATTGCCGCCGCAATGCGGATAACCTTGTCTGCGATCATCTTCATCCTCCAGTCTTTGTTACTGCGCCTTCGTACCGGGTTGGCGGAAGGGAGGGAGGAGTATAGCTCAAGTGAGAATGGTTATTAATTACATGTTTGATAAATCTTTTCGCATTTCCTCGTTACGCGCTGCGAAGTAGATGTGAGCGATTAGTGTAAATGAATTTCATTCTCAACTATCATTGTTTCGACCCGCGTGACCCATTCCAACTGCAACAAGGGAGGCAGTCAGTGTTATTGGCAATCAGGTACGTCTTTGCATCCAGCCCGCTTCGTATTACTGCACTTATCGCCATCGTCCTTCTTCAGGGCCTGATACCGGCGCTTAATGTCTTCATGACAGGAAAGATAATTAACACACTCCATACGCCTCAAATCAGTGATCATGCACTGATGTTCAGTGTTGCTATCTGGTGTCTGTCTTTGCTGGGTATTCAACTGATGACCCCGTTGGTGAATCTCATTCAGGGTGATGTGACGGAAATTTCAACCAGCCATTTCAGCGCAAATATTATGCGGAGAATGAATGAATCTTTCACGCTGAGCCTGTTTGATAACAAGGAGCGTTACGAGCAGCTGGAATTTTTGAAGAAAGAAGCAGCCTATCGACCGCTTAATTTCATCATTTGCATTATTTACGCCTTCAGAGCCGCCGTGATGGCTGGAAGCTTGCTATTGGTGCTGATTGCGTATTCAGGGATTGGGGCGGCCATTTGCGCATTGTCCGTATTACCGATGATTATCATTAATATCCATATCCAGAAAAAATACGTGCACGAGTTATTCAAAAACTCTAAGGACGCAATTGCAATGCGTTACGTCTATGGTGTCAGTATGGATAAAAGCTTTTTACAGGAAATTCGGCTTTATGGGCTGGGTAGTTATCTGCTAAAAAAATTCTCAGGGTCAGCATTTAATACCTATAAACGTATGCACCAGCAACGCGTCAGGGCGCTGATAACGCCCATTCCCGCCATGCTGCTTAGCCTGGTGATGCTATTTGCCGGGGTGTATCTTTTCCTGAGCAATCTGCGCAGCAGTGATATCGCGGTGGGCGCGTTAGTGATGGTGTTTCAGTCCATTGTGATGATGAAATCGCATCTGGATGAAATTGCGAATTACGGTGCCAATCTGACATCAATGGGCAGCTTTTTTCATAGTTACCACTCCTTTATGACCGAGGAGATTGAGCCCGTTACCAACGGCCAAAAATTACTCCCGGATAACACGCCGTTCTCACTCAGTATTAAGCATCTTAGCTTTGGTTATGAAGGCCGGAGCAAGAGAGCCTTAGACGGCATTGATCTTGAGATTTGGGCAGGTGAGAAAGTGGCGATTCTGGGGGATAACGGAAGTGGCAAAACCACGCTGATTAAAATGCTGCTGCGGATGTATGCCTATGAACAGGGTGATATCAGCGTATCCGGTGTTCCACTACAAAGTCTGGAGATTGACGGTTACCGCCAGCAAGTGGCAACTGTGTTTCAGGACTACGGCAAGTATGAATTTACCGTCGGTGAGAATATCGCACTGAGTCAGTATGACACAGAAGCGCATTCCACACAGGTTGACGATTTACTCAGTAAAGTCGCGTTTCCTCATCCGCAGCAGACCCGACTGGGTAAACAGTTTGGCGGTGATGAACTTTCAATCGGGCAGTGGCAAAGGCTGGCGATCGCGCGTGCGTTATACCGTAAAGCCAATCTGTTCATCTTTGATGAGTTTTCATCCTCGCTCGATCCAGAAACTGAACATCGCCTGTTTAATGAAATCCTTTCACTCGACACGACGGTTATCGCCGTGACTCACCGTCTGGGAAATATCAAAGAGTTCGACAGAATCGTGGTCATGGCGGAGGGAAAAGTGATCGAAAACGGAAGTTTTGCTCTGTTGATGGGTAAACAGGGCAAGTTTTATAATATGTGGCACGCTCAGTTTAAATCGGTCATTGCTGAATCGGCGTAATGCAATCGTCGGGAACTGATTTGAGAGAGACGCCAGTTCATGCTGTTAATCCGCTGCGCCATCAAAATGCTTTCTTCAGTTGAATAATAAAGGCGCGCTGGATTAAATATTTAATAACTGTCATCGATTGAATCTGGCCTGCTAAGCCGGTCAGATTCCTCATGGTTTCTTTTTAAGAAACTTAATTATGGCATTCTAAAAATATTCATTGAAATACCTATCTTTATTCAAACGCTCTTACGCAATGTCCTTCGTCATCCTTACTGATATCAATTTGTAATCATTCCTGAATGTTATCAATATTAAGCAGCAGGAAATATCCTGGAGTTCAGCCATTTGGCGGGTTGTGTCAGCTAAGCTTTCGCATTTCTCTTTATCTGCTTAACTGAATGCTGGAAAAAGATAATGGGGATGAAGGATGAAGCAAAAAAACGCGCGCGAGCAAGCAGGGCTCCTTTATCACTCCCTTATCAGAAGCATCACGTTTGCAGGCATTGTGCTGATCGCAGCGGTATTAGGCATCAGCATATGGACACTGCGCCAGGACTGGAATGACACTGTCAGGCAGAGTGAGGAAACGGCGACCAATCTGGCGCTGTCGCAGGCGCGGCAGGCAGAAGATACTTTCTTGCAGACTGAGCTCGCGATGCGTGAAATGCAGCGTGACGTTGAATCGCAGCTGGTGACCGGTATCAATAGCCGCAATCTGAGCCAGACCATGCGGGAGCTTCAGGGGCGATTGCCGCAGCTGCACGGTCTTTTCTATTACGACGCCCAAGGCAAGTGGATAGCCACCTCTGCATCGCAGATACCGGCAGACATCAATAACTCCGATCGCGAGTACTTTAGGTTTCAACGCGACAATCCGCGCAACAGCATTCATCTCGGTCCGGTGATCCGTAGCAGAAGCACCGGCGATCTGGTGATCCCCGTCTCACTTCGCATCAGCGATGCGCTGCGCGGGTTTCAGGGCGTTTTGCTGGCTACGGTGAAAGTTGACTATTTCCGGCACTTTTACGCTTATTACGAGATGGGGCCTAAGGACGTACTGGTGTTAATGCTGGCTGACAGTTCCGTGTTATACGCACGGCCGATGCCTGATAGTTTTATCGGCAAAGACCTCTCTTCCAGCCATCTGTTTCAGCAGATGCTGCAGGGCACAAACCGCGGAAGCGGGCAGTGGACCTCGGCACTTGATGGCAAACCGCGAATCTTTGGTTTTGCACGATCGGATCGTTACCCGCTGGTGGTTGCAGCAGGGTATGACACGCATAGCCTGTTCATTAAATGGATGAAAGGACGCGTTCAGGATGTGTCGCTGAGTCTTGCACTGTTATCCGCCATCGTTGCCATGGGCGTATTCGTGCTACGTCAGGCCAGACATAGCCTGCATTATCAGCTTGAACTGACCAATCTTCGTGATGAGCTGAGTGCAGCCAACTATGCGCTGAACAGACTGGCGCATGCGGATGCGTTAACGGGGCTCGCGAACAGACGTGCATTTGATCGCTACCTTGAGGAGTGCATCCTGGCCGCAGACACGCACAACGAGCCGGTTTCGCTAGTGATGATCGATATCGATTATTTCAAACGCTATAACGACACTTACGGCCATGTGGCCGGGGACGAATGCCTGAAGCGTGTGGCGCTGGCGATAAACGCCATTTCCTTGCGTGGTACCGATTTGGTGGCACGTTATGGAGGAGAAGAGTTCGCCATCGTGCTGCCCGGTGCTGATATTGAGCATGCGATGTCAGTGGCCGCTGCTGCTGTGCAAGCTGTACGTGGGCAGGACATCATCCATGACTCGTCTCTGTTAGCTTCCCAACGGGTGACGCTGAGCGCGGGATGTGCATCGCTGAACACTGAGAGAGAAAATCGCTCGGCTCAGTTGTTGATCAGGCAGGCCGATATGGCGCTCTATTCCGCTAAGCAGGCGGGCAGAAATCAGGTGAAGAGCGATGAGTCATATCTGAACACTCACAGCTGAAAGAGCAAATGCAGCCAGGTTTTAGTGGGGCAACCTGGCTCAAATTCATCGATGACATCTTACGCGCCAAATCCGCCATCAATTGTGTGCATAGCGCCTGTCACGAATGAAGCTTCCGGACCGGCAATCCAGGCAACCATTCCGGCCACTTCTTCAGGTTTACCGTGACGCTGAATGGCCATAAAACTGTGCATCAGCTCCTTCATCGGGCCGTCTGCCGGATTCATATCGGTGTCGACGGGACCCGGCTGGACGACATTCACCGTAATACCACGTGGTCCAAAGTCACGGGCCAGACCGCGCGCTAATCCCTGCAGGGCCGATTTGCTGACGGCATAGGCTGCGCCGCCTGGCATTGGCATCCGGTCTCCGTTGACGGAACCAATGACGATAATGCGACCGCCTTCTGGCATCTGACGGGCGGCTTCCACCGCAGCGTGATAAGGTGCGTGAATGTTGATGCGGAATAAGTGATCTATGGCATCGCTTTCCAGCTCTAACGCATCACCAAAAATTGCCACGCCCGCATTCACCACCAGCACATCCAGAGGCCCGGATTCGCGTACCAGCTTAGTCACGGCATCGCGATCGGCGCTATCCGCCTGAACCGCTTTACTGCCTGTGTCTTCCGCCAGTTTTTCTGCCACTTCGCGCGAGCCGGCGTAACTGAACACCACCGCAGCACCTTCGGAAGCAAAACGCCGCACGATGGCCGCGCCAATGCCCCGACTACCGCCCAACACCAATACCGATTTGTTAGTAAATACCGCCATTAGAGTGCCCTCAATTGTATTGTAGTGGTCATTACAATATTATTGAGTCAGTCAGGTTGTCAAAGGATTATGTAGTGATGACTACAAAAACTAGCCGTACGCCAGGCCGCCCACGCAAGTTTGATGCGGAACAGGCGGTATGCATTGCACAGAATTTGTTTCACTCGTGTGGTTACGACAAGGTGAGTGTGGGGGATTTGACCAAAGCCTTTGGCATCAATCCGCCCAGCTTTTATGCCGCCTTCGGCAGTAAACTCGGGCTTTATCGGCTGGTGCTTGATCGATATGCCCAAAATGGCGCTATCAGTTTCAAAGCGCTTTTGCGTCACGATCGCCCGGTGGCGGAGTGTCTCTCTGCGGTACTGGATGAAGCTGCAAGTCGCTATGCTGCCGATCCAGAAGCCACAGGATGTCTGGTGCTGGAAGGTATCCATAGCGATGATCTTTCTGCGCGCGAGGTGGCCTGCGGTTTTCATACAGCGGCCGAGAAGATGTTCCATGCCTATATTGCCGAGCGCTATCCAGAACAGGCCGTGCGAATAACGGATTTTATGGTGACGATCATGTCGGGCTTGTCAGCTCGCTCACGGCAGGGCGCGAGCGTGGAGCGTTTGCGGGAGACAGCGCGCCTGGCGGGTCAGATGCTGGTGCAATTACTTCCGGTTTGAGGCGGTCACTGCTGTTGTTGCTGACGCAGTTAAGAAATGAACTTCCATTTCTGCGTTCAAAGACGACTGGCGTAATAGCAGTAAAGCCCGTCCTCCAGGAACCGTGGTTTCTGGTAGAGATAACTAAGGGCTTATGTCTCAAAAGGGATGATAAAACGAAGGCGGCTGGCCGGTTACGCGGCGGAACATAGTCGCAAAAGACGAACCATTGTCATAACCCAGCGATAAAGCGACCTCATTCACCGACTTGCCCTTAATGAGCAAGGACAGCGCGCTGACCACACAGGCTCGCTGACGCCAGGCGGAGAAAGTCATACCGGTTTGCTGCAGGAAATGGCGGCGAAAGGTGCTGGCACTCATAAACATCATTTTTGCCCAGCGATCTGCAGGATCGTGGATGGAAGGGGCAAGCAGGAATGCCTGGCACAGCGCCAACAATGCGGGTTGTCGTGGCAGGGGGATATCGAATTCTCGCGCAGGCATCGCTCCCAGTTCGAGTAATAGCAAGTTGATCAGCGCGCATTCACGTTCACTGCCATAAAGCAGCGGCAAGTCCACTGCGTCCAGCAACAGCTGACGTAAAAGGGGCGATACGCTGATAACCTCGCAGCGAATGCGGTCACTTATCCGTGCTGCGCACGCAGGTGTGATGTACAGGCTTCGCGTCGTTACGCCGACAAATTTCACCGCATGAAGGGTTTCCGGCGGGATCCACACCGCATGCTGTGGCGGCACGACCCATTCTCCGTCCTGAGTTGATACATGCATCTGACCCGTTGCGCCATAAAGCAATTGGGCCCGGCGGTGCTGGTGGGGGGCCAGTACAAACCCCTGCGCATAGTCATTCCCCATCGCGACCACATCACGTTCTATCCAATCGACATCGTCAATGCTTGTGTTGCGCACGTTCACTCCTTATGACCGATTGGCAAGGGTAATTGAGCGTTGCTCAAATGGGAAGTGGGTCAGGTGAGCGTTAGGCTATGGCTTTATTTATAAGTGGGACGTCCCTTGAACGATATTCTCTTGATTGTGCTGGCTGGTTTTACCACTGGCGTGACTACGGTGCTGTTTGGTTTTGGTGGCGGCTTTGTCGTCGTGCCATTTGTTTATCAGTTGTTGCGTGGGCAGCCCGAAATGGCAGGCAATGCGATGCATATTGCCGTCGCCACCTCCACGGCGGTGATGATATTTAACGCTGGGTGGGTGAGCTATCGAAACTGGCGAGCGGGTGCCATCGCAGTACAGGCCTGTTTTCCCCTCATTTGGTTTATCGCTATAGGTGCGGTGGTCGGATCATGGCTGGCAGGACTGTTAAGCGAAGAGTGGGTTCGTTCACTGTTTACCCTTTATATGTTGATCACGATTGCTGATTGCCTGCTACGTAAAGGTTTCTTCAGTGGTAGCACGTCACGCCGGCTATCGAGGGCCACAGTGACAGGCGGCGGCATACTTATCGGTTCAATTGCTGCGATGTTGGGTGTGGGTGGAAGTGTCATGACGGTACCGTTATTGCGACGGCATGGCTATCCGATGCGGGAATGCATCAGCGTTGCCAATCCGCTTTCGCTGCCGGTAGCGCTGTGTGGCGCCATCACTTATGCCATCGGCGGCTGGCAAATAATTCCGGCAAGTGGTTTCCTCGGATTTATTAGTCTCAAAATTGTTATGTTGCTGGTGGTCACAGGGTTAATCGGCATTTTGGTTGCACAAAGATACATTCCCGCCGTGCCAGATGTCTGGCATGCGCGAATTTATGTGCTGTTATTGAGTGTTGTGCTTGTGTCAATGGTGCTTTAACGGGATTCATTTTTGCAATGAAATGAAGTTCGCCACTGTCCATGTTACTAATGGCGAGGTTGAATACCTTAACGTTCACGAAGGAGTCAGTCATGTCTGAGCAAAACAAATACGCGGAAGGAAAAGCCATTTGCAATGAGATCGGCGGCGCAGTGCTGGAAGTTCTGGGTAGAAAAAGCGAGTTTGCCGTTCAGTCGCTGATTGATGTCTTGCAGGAAGCGCAAAACGATGGTCATCACTATGATGCCGAGCGTGAGCAGGGCATGGAAATGGCGATAAGAATTCTGCAGAAGTTTGCTTAGCTACCCACGTGGCAGCCGCTTTCCATCTCATCGCCTGTGATAAATTAACCCTACAACTTCTTGTATTGAGTTCAATATGCTGACCGGTCTGAATCACATCACTCTAGCTGTAAGCAATGTCTCTGCGAGTTTCACCTTTTATGTTGAGACGCTGGGATTCACTCCCCGCGCACAATGGAAGAATGGCGCTTATCTCTCGATAGGTGAGCTTTGGCTGTGCCTCTCACTGGATGCCGTTTTCATCGGTAAAGATTACACGCACTATGCCTTCAGCATTGAAGATGAAGTGTTTGAAGCTTTTGCCGAAAGGCTGAAAGCTTCAGGCGTAAAAGAGTGGAAGGTCAACAAAAGTGAGGGCAAATCACTCTATTTCCTCGATCCGGACGGTCATAAGCTGGAACTTCATGCTGGTGATCTGGAAAGCAGATTAAATGCCTGCAGAGCACAACCGTATGAAGAGATGAAGTTTTACTGAGGAGAGAAGGCGCAGCACGGAGTCATTGCGTTTTGGCAGCGTCTCTGACGCCGGGGCATTCTCTGCCGCTACGGTTAACCAAAAACACCTGCATACGCGCCGAAAGAGCAGAGCCCGCAAAGCGCGATGGATAGTAATGATGCAGAAATTGCGTATTTATTCATAATTTACCCCCTGATAAATAAATGTAACCCTAGCCTGAGCCTGGCAGTGATTCATAGGATGTAAACCCTGCGAAGATCATTCAGATAAATCTCTTGGATGTTTGTCATTTCAGAGCTGGCGCGTATTGGTTTAAACAGGCTGGCATCACGAAGCCTGAGATCCCCGCCGCCTGGTTTATCGAAAATATCCCATCGGCTACAATAGATCCCGAGGACTCAGCGTAAGCCCGATTCTCAGGAGGTAAAACAATGGACAATTCAGACAAAATTTTAGGCGAGGCTGCTTATCAGATTCTTGCCCGCCGTGAAAAAATCAGTGTTATTCAATTAAATCAGGAACTGCATCGCATGGCCGACGAGGCTAATACGCCAGAGCGTAAACAAGCCGTTTTGGCTGCGATTAACTGGTTGAACGATTATCGGCAACCCTCGTCAGAAGATAAGCGCAGCAGCTCACCGTTACGGCGTCTGAGTGAAAGCTCGGACAGCATCACATTATTGCCAGTTGAAAATATTAAAAAGTAGCGAGAGTACTTAACTCAAATATTAAGATCCGCTCAAAATACTTGTCGTTACAGACGATTAAGATTTTTCTGTTTGGCAAAATCCCTCTCAGCTCATAGCACTTTTTGCAAAAAAATGGGCACCTGACATTGACTATATTTCTGTACAGATTTTGCAATAACTGTACAACTTTATCAGGCCATTTGCCTGACCCAACATGAGAGGGTTAACACATGCGTCAGAATGGATACACTCCGAACTCTTCAGAAGCTATTGCACAATATTTTAATAAAGCCTCTTTGCCTTCTCAGCAAGAAACTTTGGGTCAGATCGTGGTAGAAATCCTGCGAGAGGGCAAGAATCTGAACCGTAAATCCCTCTGCACCAAGTTACTTCGTCGTCTGGAAATTTCCTCCAACGCTGAAGAGGAACACCACTATCATCAGCTTATCGGACTGCTTTTCGAGCGGGATGAGTGATTCAGTATTCTGGCCTAAGTTGTACAACATTACCGTTCTGAATTTGCATGGTATGAGAATGAATCCTGGCTCCGTGACAGAAATTGCAATTTGCAGTCTGTTTACAGCAAAATTGCCATGCAGATGCCGTTATCAGAGAAGTATATGAATAGAAGTGAACACCAGCAGTTAGTCGATGAAATTCTCGGTGAAGCCACACTGGTTCTGCTCCAGCGAGCGGGGCCTGTTTCTTTCCGTGCACTCAACGAACAACTTCAGGTTATGGAAGACCAGTCAGATGATGCTGACAGGCGGCAATTGATCGCCCAGACCATTGTCGAGGTGAGAAAGAACATTGCCGAGGGAGAGCGGGCCAAACAACAACGAGCTGAGGGACTCAATTCAGTCCAGCACTTGTACACGGACTCGCATCACTCAGGTATTAACAGAAAGCACTGATTTTCACGTTGATTCTAATCGTGTTTAATCCATGACAACTCAAAGCTCGGAATCAAATCATGCATATTTCAGAAGACATTTTTTCTGCGCTTGCCGATCAGGAACTGGCTGAACGTTTCCGCAATGCGGGTCCGGGTTTGAAAGATGAGGCGACAGTTTTAGGTGTCATCATCCGTAATGTGCTGGCATCTGAAGGACAGATAACGAACAAAGCCATTATCATCAGTTTAATTCGAGCACTTGAATCCGCTCAGGATGATTCGGAAGCCCACATCTTGCGCCAGACCCTTGAAATTGTGGTGGGTGTCACTCCGGATGATTGATGCCTGATTTTCTATAGCGAGCATGAATCAGTGCATCATTTTAGAAAGTAAGCGGATAAGCGTTTCGTATTTCTCCTTTAAAACTGAATCCGCTTCATTATCTTTGAGTTTTTGCAGGGCTTGTGAAATCTCGTGGGCCTCTAAAGCTAAACCTTCCCGAATAAACGTTGACACAGTGCTCCCTAACAGTGCCAATATCTCTTGTGTGATCTGGCCATCATGCTTCACCGTAACTCCACGTTCTGTATAAAAATACAGTGTGGCATATCTGAACCCCTACCGATACCCTTAAATAATTGTGTTTCCAGCATTTCTTATTTTCAAAATTGAAATTTGACACCACACGCTATTGTAAATAAAGAGTTTACTGGTTAATTACGCTGGGCTTATAAAGTTTATTCTCAACGTCTCTCATTCATGCATTTCTTGCAAAAATCGTCACTCTCTTAAAGATTAATGGATGCCATCATTTGACCCATCTAAACCTCTTTCCACTATGAACTCACCTTTTCCCCGTTGCTTCATGACTCTGTTTTCAACAAACAGATCGGGTGAAGTGTTATAAATTTTATTTGTACGATGAATAATAATGATTATCATTTACAGGGTTAAGGCTTAAAATTGCACGCATCATTAGCAAAGCCAAATTTACCCCTACAAAGAATGTGATGAATTCACACCCCATTTGATCGTTGGAGTGGTTATGAATGGAGATAAAAGCGCGCATCAGGGCGTAGCGAACTCACAGACGGACAGCCATTTTTCGCCCGCTACTACTGCCTCATCAAAATATGAAGATTGGCAACGGGCAGGGCATCAGGCTGCGCATCGATTACCGACGCCTGAAATGATTGCTTCACTGGCTGCTTTCCAGACGGAGAGCGAGTCAATGGCACCGTTAATGATCTGGCAACTGCTGCATGAACTTTCTTTTATCTCCGCTGAAGGCTGGCTGATTGCAGATGCGCGCCAGCGAGCAGGGATTGCCGATTGTTTTCAGTTTATGCTGGAAAAATGGCACGACATTTTGGAGGAGGAAGGGATTGTGGAGCAGCACGATCAGCGCTGGTTTGCTGGCGATTGTGCCCCGAGTCTGCCTTCCATCGAACAGCGTATCGACGATGCAAAAATTCGTCTGCGTCGTTGTCTCGATTGGCACGTTGAGGGAGAGGCTTTCCTCAACACATTATTCGCAGACCAGCACTCACTGTGTGAGGTGATGCGCTATCCCGAGTTGGCATCCAGCCGATTATCACCGCACGAGAGCTGCCCCCTTTATCCAGCGATGCATCAAAAGAGCATGCTGGCGGATTACCTCGGCCAGATTACCGCCTCACTGCTACAAACGGCAATGCAGGGAAGTGATTGTCCAAAGGTGCTGGAAATTAACGCAAACACTGACCATGGTGACCTTCAACCATTGCGGGACTGGCCAGGTTGTCCATCGTCACAACACGATGCCGTACTGGCAATCGACGTGCTTCACACAACTCAAGGCCTCGATGCCATGCTCCAGGGCATCTGGCATGCATTAAAACCTGAAGGTGTACTGATTGTGGTGGAACCCACACAAGATTCCTCGCTGAGGTGGATAACTGCCGCTGCGGTGCTGCAGCAGGCAACAGAAGGGCATAATTTGCCGTTCACGTTATCTCTTTCGCGTGAAGCCTGGCTGCAGACATTTATGCACCACGGCTTTTGTCTGATGGGTGATTGGCCTCAGCCGGGTACGTCACTTTCGTTTGCTGGTCATCAAGTGTTTATAGTGCAGAAGCTGGTTGAATGAATGGTTAGTATGTTCGTGCTGCAATCAACCTCACTTCTGCCGCACATTGAGTCACATATCGCCCTTTATAAGGTTATCTGAGCGAGATATAGGCGCAAAAGCGCATCCCCACCAGGCACCCAGAAAATTTCTGTAAGAATAGGCATGATTGAAATATCGACGTGGATAAATAGGTGGCGAGGAGCGCGATGTGAGCGCATGCACAAAATAACGCCAGTCACGTCATGATCGGGTATTGAATCAATCTGCCCGCATCGCCATCAGTGTGAGGGTTTTATTAATATCAGTCTCGAATCGAATCGGGAATTTAACCTGATTTTAAGGCGAGCTAAACCTGAGTAAAGCAGAACAATGTCATGGCGGCGCATTCATTATTGTGCGTTGTTAAAGTAAGGGACGGGCGATTTGAGCATGACTATGACAATAGTTGATAGTTAACCCCGTCATTATCTTAATAAGGGGATTCCACGAAAGCGGGAGAGAGCGAAGATATCAATCAGTATTTACATTCTGGTGGGCGAAACACCCACCAAAAATGTTCGATAACTCAAATTTAAACGGGGAAAGCCCGATTAGATAAGAAAATCATCGAGAGATTTGCCGGCATCAACAGCAGCTTTAATCACAGCTGGCGTGCGACCCTGACCGGTCCAGTGCTTCTCAACGCCTTCTTCCATATATTTATATTTAGCCGGACGTGGAGCACGTTTAGCGCGAGTCTTACCGGTTGGCGTTAAGGCGCCCAGCAGTTCGTTCGGGTCAATGCCGTCCTGCAGCAGCAGTTCACGATATTTAGCCAGTTTCTCTTCTTTTTCACGCACGGCGGCTTCGCTGGCGTTGTTTTCTTCACGGCGCTCAGACACAACAACAGTGAATTTTTCCAGCATTTCTTCCAGATCGGCAAGCTGCACTTCACGTGCCTGCGCGCGAAGCGTACGGATATTGTTTAACGCTTTAAGTGAATCACTCATGAACTTCTCCTGAATATTTTGTCGCTGAACGAAATAAATTAAGTGGTGCAGTAGATAACAAATTAGGGAAGAGTATATCGATGTTACTCTCTTGGCAGAAGTACAACACATCAGATATCAAGAATAAAGCCCGCAAAGTGTCAATTTTTAGATATTTCTCAAAAATTCGGGGTGTGCCAGGCGTTGAGAAGTCGATAATTGCGCTATGAACTCTATTTTAACTATCAGTGATTTTAGCGTTTGGTTATATTTTTAAGTATGTCGACGCAGAAAAACTTATGTTACCCGGTCACAATGATTGTCAAGCCCACCTTTGGGAGGAAGCAAACGTTAATGGCTACTTAATTAATGACCGGATAAAGCGTTCACTCGTGCAGATAACCTCACGATGCGTCACTGCTAATCATCTTAACGGTTTACAAGATAGCTATGATGGATAGGGGCTCAATTTTGCGTGGTGAGAGGTTACTCGTGTAAATTTCTGGCAGTGAATATCAAGCAAGCTAGATGTTTATATGCGTGTAAAAGCGCAATCATGAATCCATGGAGCGGTCAGATTGATGTCATTCCGCATCCTACGCTGTTAAAGCGCTCTAAGATTGGCTTGTATTTGCGCATCGATTGCTTTGATGACCGTAGCCGGAATCATATCTCCCAATGCGTTGGCGGTGTGAACAAATGTCCGGGCAACATCACTGACTTCCTCAATAATAAGATTCAGGTTTTTCTCGCTAATATCCACAGACTTGGCAGCCTTAAGCAATGCATTGCGAGAGATACTGCTGCCATAACCCACTACAGATGACTGGTGCTGGCCACCCGGACCGCTCTGAAAGGTCAGGTCGTACGCCGGTGAGACTTGCCACTCTTTATTTTCATTGAGTGTGAAAGCGAAATTCTTCGCGTGATCATCCTGGTTGTTCATGATGACGTTAAATACCATACGACGGGCCTGAACCTCACGCTGTTTTACTGAACGTGTCACCATCGCAGTTGCACGCAGAATATCGCTGTAATCAAGGCACGGCAGCCGAAAATCAGCTTGTAGCACTCCAGCCATGCTCAGAGTAGGGATCCGCATGCCATTGATACGATCAAAGCGTTTGACGCCAAAAGCGGACAAGCCATTCCCCAAGGCAAACCAGTGGCTTTCCGGAAAATCAATACCTGACATCCGTGCCATACGTGCATAGACTTCCTCCAGCGCACACACCCAGGATTCTTCCTGTGCGGCAGGGAATTTAATTAACCAGGGCTCGCAGCCTTCTGCAGGGTAAGAGCTCATCCTACCGCTGGCAGGATTAAACTCCAGCAACGCTTTAGGACGTGCTCCATGTGGTGAACCGCCCAGACGTACCAGTTCGGGTAATATATCGGAATCCAGGCCAGCCACTTCCACCTGAATTTCCCGCGCAAGAACAATCAAATCATCAATATTTTGCGCATTTCCTTGCTGGCCTGGCATATCTAATACCGGACGGTAGGTCAATCCACCCATGAAGTTGCTGCCCAGCACTGCCAGCCGATCAAGTATGGACAAACGTGCGGGTTCGATACTGTTACGGCGTAACAGGCGATCCATCAATAAACGTCCCCAACCGTCGGGGAGCGAATCCGCGATAAAGCCCGGTATGCCTTCCTGATGACGTTCAAAATTTGCGTATGTTGTGTTAGCAAGTGGATGTAGCAGCGGCGAAAACTCAATGCCATGCTGAAGACTTTGCTCGGAATATTCGAACAGCCACTCGCCACGCTGCCTGCCTGCCGCCAGCACGCCCATGCTCCATTGTTCTCCCCAGCCTTCATACATGACTTCCAGGCGCTGAAGAGCCGAAAAACTAGGATTCATGGTTAAGGGGTCCTTGTTTGGAAGATGAAAGGGTTGATTTTTTTGAACTACGCTTCGTTGCTCTTTGCCGGCCTGGGGCGTTGAGCGCTTCAACCTGCGCAATGCTTAATGCGGGTGGCGCAAACAAATTCATCATTTCTCTTTCAAGACGAAGTGCAAACACGACCTTCATAAAGTTTTCAAGCGTCACTTTACCGTTATTTTCCAGCTTTTTCAGTGCGGAAACTGAAATCCCGGCGTTATCAGCCAATTCTTTCTGCAGCATATTGCGCTTAAGGCGATATGCTTTGAGACGCAGCCCAAGTTCAGCAATCATCTCAGATTCAGAGAAGAGGTTAAGAGACATTTTAAAACCTCCTGGCGTCATAAAATAAGATTATGAGCTCATTATAAGGCTTTTAAAGTAAAAATTGTAGCGCGAGTTGGTTAAAGGTGTTTATAAGGTCTTTTAATGGCTAAAACCTTGTTTAAGGGTGTTTAAAGTCACTATTAAAGTAGCCCGCTACTCTTCAGCTACACAAAAAAACGAGTTAAGGCATAAACTGCTCAGATCAAACCCTGACCTGTTTTGCGCCTGGAGTTGCTCGAGTGTTTTAAAAAACCAAAAAAACTCATCATTAAGCGGCTCAGTCCTAATAGGGTCTACGCCATCTCCCACACCAGCCATCAATCCTCACGTTCCCCCTAAGTAAAAATTTGTGATCAGCCACGAGGATTTCCATTTTGTAATCGATTACTTTTATTTTCTCGCATTTTGTAATCGATTACTTTTTGGGGGTTGGAAATGGTTGCTGCGACACAAGGCACCGCGCAAGACCAGGCAATGCAGCGCATGCTGGTCCCACGGCTGTCACTGATGATGTTTCTTCAGTTCTTTATCTGGGGCAGTTGGTCGGTCACGCTGGGATTGGTGATGACGCAGCACAACATGTCCTTGCTGATTGGCGATGCTTTCTCGGCGGGCCCGATTGCTTCCATTCTTTCGCCGTTTGTTCTCGGCATGCTGGTGGACCGATTTTTCCCTTCACAAAAAGTGCTGGCGGTGATGCATCTGGCCGGTGCAGTGATTTTGTGGTTTGTGCCTCAGGCGATGATCGCCGAGAACGGCGCGCTGCTGATCGGCTTACTGTTTGGCTACACGCTGTGCTACATGCCCACGCTGGCACTGACCAATAATATTGCCTTCCACAGTCTCGCCAGCAGTGAAAAGAGTTTCCCGGTAGTGCGCGTGTTCGGCACCATTGGCTGGATCATCGCCGGTCTCTTTATCGGATTTACCGGTATCGCCTCCAGCGTCAGCGTCTTCACGGTGGCGGCGATTTGTTCCGTGGTGCTGGCGCTCTACAGCCTCACGCTGCCGCATACGCCCGCACCCGCTAAAGGTATGCCATTCAGACCGCGCGATCTGTTCTGTGCTGATGCGTTTGCCCTGCTGAAAATCCGTCACTTCTTCATTTTTTCGCTCTGTGCCACGCTGATTTCCATTCCGCTGGGCACTTACTACGCCTACACCGCTTCCTGGCTGGCCGACGCCGGTGTTGAAAACGTCAGCTCACTGATGTCCTTCGGCCAGATGTCTGAAATCTTCTTCATGCTGGTGATTCCGCTGCTGTTTCGCCGACTGGGCGTGAAATACATGCTGCTGGTCGGCATGTGCGCCTGGTTTGTGCGTTATGCGCTGTTTGCCATGGGCATGGGCGAGGAGGGACGCGCGCTGATTTGGCTGGGGATTCTGCTGCACGGCGTCTGTTACGACTTCTTCTTTGTCGTCGGCTTCATCTACACCGATCGCATTGCGGGAGACAAAGTCAAAGGACAAGCGCAGAGCATGATTGTGATGTTCACCTACGGCATTGGCATGCTGTTGGGATCGCAGATTTCAGGTGCGCTGTATAACCACTTGGTCGCGGGTCAGGTATCGGCTGCCAGTTGGGGCATGTTCTGGTGGATTCCGGCGATCGCGGCTGCCGTGATTGCCCTGTTGTTTATGTTCACATTTAAGTATCGCGATTGAGTTTTTGTTGTTACTGGAGGTGGTTTTTTGAAAACGTTAAAAGGTCCGGGCATTTTCCTTTCACAGTTTATCGGCGCTGATGCCCCGTTCAATTCACTGGAAGGATTGGCGAAATGGGCATCCGCTTTGGGATTTCAGGCATTGCAGATCCCGTGCAATCACCCGGCGATATTTGATCTGCAACGCGCAGCCACCAGCCAGACTTACTGCGATGAAGTGCTGGGATTGCTGAAGCAGTATGGCCTCAGCATCAGCGAATTATCGACGCATCTGGAAGGGCAGTTGATTGCCGTGCATCCAGCGCATGATGCCGCTTTCGATAATTTTTCACCGGCACACCTACGCGGCAAGCGGGAAGCGCGCACGGCCTGGGCGATCGAGCAGGTTAAACATGCCGCCGCCGCCTCCAGCAAGCTGGGGCTGACTGCCCATGCCACCTTCTCCGGCTCGCTCGCCTGGCCCTATGTCTATCCGTGGCCGCCGCACAACCCGCAATTACTCGACGAAGCATTTAAGGAACTCGCCCGTCGCTGGCAGCCGGTGCTGGATGTTTATGATCAACATGGCGTGGATGTGTGTTACGAATTACACCCAGGCGAGGACCTGCACGATGGCGCCACCTTTGAGCGTTTTCTTGAACAGGTAAAGCACCATCCTCGTTGCAATATCCTGTTTGATCCCAGCCATCTGCATCTTCAGCACATTGATTACCTGCAGTTCATCGATATCTATCATTCGCGTATCAAAGCTTTCCACGTCAAAGATGCGGAGTATCAGCGCAATGGCCGCAGCGGGGTGTATGGCGGCTATCAAAACTGGATCGATCGCGCCGGGCGTTTCCGTTCGCCAGGCGACGGGCAGATTGATTTCAAAAGCATCTTCAGCAAACTGGCGCAGTACGATTTCAACGGCTGGGCGGTACTGGAGTGGGAATGCTGCCTGAAAGATGCGGAAACCGGTGCGAGGGAAGGGGCTGAATTCATTCAACGTCACATCATTCCGGTCGCCAGCCGTGCCTTTGATGATTTTGCCGCGCAGGATGACAGCGGCAGTATCAGGGCGCAGCTCGGACTCAGGGAGGAACCTAAATGATTAATGTCGGGATTATCGGCAGCGGATTTATCGGCCCCGCGCACATTGAGGCTCTAAGGCGCCTTGGCAATATTAATGTTGTGGCACTGTGCGACTCCACGCTGGAGAAAGCACAAGCACAGGCGGCGCAATTACACGTGCCGCACGCCTATGGTGACGTTGTCACCTTTTTGCAGCATCCAGACCTGCATGCTGTGCACAATTGCACGCCCAATCACCTTCATGCCGACATTAATAAGCAGGTTTTACTTGCCGGTAAACACCTGTTCTCGGAAAAACCACTTTGCATGACGATGGGCGAAGCGCGTGAATTAGTGGCACTGGCAGAACAGGCTGGCGTGGTCAACGGGGTCAGCTTCGTGTACCGACAGTTTGCCATGGTCCAGCAAGCCGCGAGCATGGTGCGCAGCGGCGAAACGGGCCGCACCTTTGCCGTTCAGGGCAGCTACCTACAAGACTGGATGCTGGAAGAGACGGATTACAACTGGCGTGTGGAGGCCGACAAGGGCGGTGCATCGCGTGCGGTAGCGGATATCGGTTCTCACTGGTGCGACACCATACAGTTTGTTAC
The DNA here is from genome assembly GCF_011752685.1 of Candidatus Pantoea communis. Lineage (NCBI taxonomy): Bacteria > Pseudomonadati > Pseudomonadota > Gammaproteobacteria > Enterobacterales > Erwiniaceae > Pantoea > Candidatus Pantoea communis. The sequence continues at coordinate 12,495 of NZ_VWXC01000015.1, read as the reverse complement.
TGGCCGCAAGATAGTGGCGGTGATGGCCGACCTCGCCATCGTCTGGCCAACCCGCAAAGCCAATCTAACCGGGCAGGCCACCTTCAGCGCGCAGACGCAGCGGGCCCAGTATCAGGATTGTCCGGTGAATACGGAAGATCTGGGCTTTGTGCTGCTGCGTTTCGATGATGGCAGTAAAGGCTGTTTGAGCGTGTCACAAGTGGCGGCGGGGCGCAAAAATCGCCTTTATCTGGAGGTGAGCGGCAGCCAGGCCTCGCTGGCGTGGGATCAGGAAGTGCCACAACAGTTGTGGGTCGGTCATCGCCATCAGGCCAACCAAACCCTGACGGACGATGCAACATTGATGAACCGCGATGTTGCCGCCCGTGCCCGTTTTCCCGGCGGGCACATCGAAGGCTGGCCCGATGCATTTCGCGCCATGATGCAGCAGTTTTATCAGGCGGTGGAGAAGGGTGAGATGCCGGCGCAAGATGAACGACACTTTGCTGACTTCAGCGACGGCGCGCAGGTGATGGCCATCGTTGAGGCAATCGTAAAAAGCCATCGCGATCAACGCTGGGTCGGCGTCACCATTTGATACACAGGCGCGTTCCGGCGCGCCTGATCTTCCGCATTAGCCACCCTGCCTAACTTATTGTCATGCGTCGATTTATGGTAGCCTGCAATTCAGAAACTGACGCAGGAAGTTGAGTCATCATGTCCATTCAGAAAATCGCGAAGCTGGCCGGTGTTTCCGTGGCCACGGTGTCACGCGTGCTTAATAACAGTGACACCGTAAAGGATAAAAACCGGGATAAGGTGCTGGAAGCCATTAAAGTCAGCAACTACCAGCCAAATCTGTTAGCCCGTCAGCTGCGCACCGCGCGGAGCTCCATGGTGCTGGTGCTGGTTTCTGATATCTCCAACCCGTTTTGCGCTGAAATTGTGAAAGGTATCGAAGAGCAGGCCGAGCAGAATGGTTATCGCATTCTGCTGTGTAACTCCGGATCGGACATCAATCGCTCCCGCTCAAGTCTGCAACTGCTGGCAGGCAAAATGGTCGATGGGGTGATCACCATGGATGCCTTCACCACGCTGACTGAACTGACGCAGCTGATCGGCAACATGCCCTGGGTGCAGTGTGCCGAATACGCCGATGCAGGTGACATCTCCTGTGTGGGCATCGATGATGTCCATGCTTCGCGCCAGCTGGTGGCGCATCTGGTGGCCAGCGGACGCAAACGCATTGCCCTGATCAATCATGATTTGAGCTACAAGTACGCCCAACTGCGTCAGCAGGGCTATCAGCAGGAGCTGAAACAGTGCGGTCTGTCATGGCAGGCGGTGAGTTACGCGAGTGAGCTGAGTTTTAACGCTGGCAAGCGCGCGATGGAAGCGTTACTCAGCGCAGATACACAGCCTGATGCGGTATTTGCCGTCTCCGACACACTGGCGGCCGGGGCGATGGCCGCCATCCAGGCCGCGGGACATCAGGTGCCACAAGATATCGCCGTTGCAGGCTTTGACGGGTCGGAACTGGCTGAAATGATCTCTCCGCCTCTGACCACCATCGCGCAGCCATCGCGCGATATCGGGCGGACCGCGTTCAGCCTGCTGCTGCAGAAGATAGACGATCCGCAATCGCCAACTGAACGCGTTATGATGGACTGGCGCCTGATTGTGCGCGCCAGTGCCTGATTGCTTAATGCGGCAGTTTTTCCAGCGCCGCACGCAGATTCTGATGTGAAGTGGTGATGATGCTCCAGGCATCCTTCGGCTTGTCGTGCTCAATGATAAACCACTTCACGCCGCTGGCTTTGGCGGCAGGCAGAATGGTTTTCCAGTCCAGCAAGCCTTCGCCCAGCGGCGCAAAATTCATCTCATCGTCGCGGATACCAATCGACGCATTATCCTTGGCGTGAATCGCATAGATTCGTCCCGGATACTCTTTCAAAATGCGCGCCGGATCCTGACCGCCGCGTGAAACCCACGCCGCGTCCATCTCCAGTTTGAGGTTTTCTGCCCGTGAATGATTGAAGATGATCTCAAGCGCGGTCACGCCATCGTACTTTTTCATCTCGAAATTATGATTGTGGTAAGCGAGCTGCATGCCGTCTTTACGCAGTTTCGCGCCGAGTTTATCCAGGCGTTGCGCATAGGCTATCCATGCTTTGGTGCTGTCCGGGCGATCTTCCGGTTTGATCCACGGAACCACGATGGTGTGATTACCCACCGCTTTATTGAACGCCACGGTCTGTGCGTAGTCGCTCTCCAGTGCCGTTAATTGCACGTGGGATGAGGTTACCGTCAGGTGATTTTTATCCAGCAAGGATTTCAGCTCTTTGGCTGCCAGACCCTGCGTGCCTACCAGTTCAACGTGCTCAAACCCCGCTTTATGGGCCATGGCGAACTGTTCTGCCGGGGTGCCGACGTTACGTAAAGTGTACATCTGCAGCCCAATTTCATCTTCAACGCCCGCTGCTGACGCCTGCGAGGGCACAGCACTCAACATGGATAATATCCCAGCCAAAACCATCAATTTTTTCATCTTAATTCAGCTCCTTATCATAAGTAATCGATTACAAATTAACTTAAAGTAATCGATTACAAAATTATGCGTGCCGATTTTGTGATCTGTGTTCAAATTATGGGGTGATCAAATTCAAAGAGAATGGTGACGCCCGATTTTGAGGCGCCACCAGGGTCATCTTGATGGTGTATGTGCTACTGAACCTTACAGCACGCGATAGGCGAGTGCTTACTTTGTATGTGGATTCACCAGCAATGCTGAAAGAGATGTGCCTTCAGCGGTTAACGCACCAAAGCTGCCCGCTGCTGCGATTCGACCGTTGGCGAGCAGCAGAATGCGTTCGGCGGATTTCAGCATCGGGATACGATGCGCGATCATAATAAGGGTGCGGGTTTTGGGAAGAGACTCAAGGGCGGCAAGGATAAGGCGCTCATTTTCGCCATCTAAACCGGCAGAAACTTCATCTAGTATTATCACCGGAGAGTCACTGACTAAAGCTCGTGCCAAAGCGATACGCTGACGCTGGCCTCCCGACAAGTTTTCGCCTCCTTTAGTGCAGATGGGGCGATAGCCCTGTGGCAATTTGCAGATGAATTCATTCGCACAGGCGGATTTCGCTGCCTGTTCAATCTGGCTAAAGGTGGCATCGGGGCGGCCCAGGCGAATGTTGTTCTCAATAGTATCGTTAAACAGCCAACTCTCCTGCGATACCCAGGCAATCTGCTGTCGCAACGTCTTCAGGCTAAATGCCGACAGATCTGTGCCATTGAGTGAAAGCGTACCTGATGTTGGATCGTAGAATCGCAACAATAAATAGGCGAGGGTAGTCTTACCGCTGCCTGACATACCCGCGATGGCCACTCTTTCTCCCGGTTCAATGGTGAAGCTCAGGTTATTCAGCACTGGGGTATCGCTTTGCGGGTAACAAAAACTGACGTTGTTAAATTGCAGTCGATGCCCCTGAGGATTTATTGACGCCAGGCCGTCATGAACCTGTTCAGGAAGCTGCTGAAGTAAAAAGATGCGCTCGGCACTGGCTCTCAATGCGCCCCATTGCCCGCCGACCTGCAAAACTTCCAGCAGAGGAACGATTGCCGCGGCGCCGATACTGAGGATAAACGGCAGCCAGGCGAGCGACAGTCCTGCGTCATGAGAGGAGTTAAGACTGGCCACAAGCAGTGCAATCAGTGAAAGCGCCATCAGGCCATCCCGCAATCCCTGCTCCAGTCCGTTACGCGCCCCGTATTTGCGTTGTGCGTTGTTTAATCTGGCGTTGGCCTGCTGCAACGTCATGCTGTAGCGACCTTCAGCACCAAACATCTGAATGTCTTTCCAGCCCTGTGCGAGTTCGGCAATATGGCTGTTTAACACGCTTTTGCTTTCTGCGACGGCTTTTCCCTGTTTTTTCGCCCATCGTGCAGAGAACAACGGCGCCAGGACAATCATCAACACACAAGGCAAAAAAATCACGCACAGCCAGGGGCTCACGAACAGCAATATTACCAGGGCAATCCCAGGCATCAGAAACGCGGTGAGGTAGTCCACCAGCATGTGCGCATAAAAACGCTCCATCAGCTCGGCATCGCTGGTGGCTATAGCCGCGATGTCCCCCATACGTTGCTGATGTGAACGTCCAGGCGAAGCGCGTGCGATGCCATCAAAGATGCTCATTTGCAGCGTTTCAATCAGTGCGAAGGCCAGGTCATGTGATAACCACGCCAGAGCCCAGTGGGCCAGTGCGGTTAGCACCACGCAGAAGGCCAGAACAGCAGCGAAGAACCCCAGTGTATCGGGCGATGAACCGCTGAGCACCAGGGTGCAGATCCAGCCCGCGATAATCATGCAGGTGAAGGTTGTGCATTGCGCCACGATCCCTGCTGCCAGTGTGGAGAAGAGCCGAGACTGATGTGCCCTGAGGGGCGAAAGCAGCGCTCGCCAAAGTGATGGGGCAACGGGAGGCGTGTTGGTGTTCAAAGGATTGTCTCCTGCGATTGAAGCAGCGAAGCGTAATAGCCGTTTTCAAACCTCAGACGGGCGGGTGAACCCTGTTCGATGATGTCACCGTCCTGCAGCACCACGATGTGATCGGCTTGCGCAATGGTGTTCAGCCGATGTGCAATGCTAATGAGTGTGCAATGACCGCTGAGTGATGAGATGACCCGTTGGATGGCTGCCTCGTTGACCACATCAAGATTCGAGGTGATTTCATCCAGAATGAGAATGGGGGACTGTTTGAGTAACGCGCGCGCGATAGCCAGTCGTTGCCGCTGCCCGCCGGACAACAGCCCGCCATTTTCCCCCACCAGTGTATTCAGGCGCTGAGGCAGTGATTGAACCCACTCTGCCAGTTGCGCCTGCTGCAATGCCTGCCAGATTTCCGCTTCAGTGACGTCAGGGCGGCCCAGCCGTAAATTTTCAGCCAGGGTGCCGTCAATCAAGAAAACCTGCTGCGACACCCAGCTGATACGACGGCGAAATGCGGCAATCGAAAGCTCACTGATCGGCTCATCCCCCAAAAAAATCGCGCCTGATTGCGGTGCGATAAATCGGGTGATCAGCTGAAACAGCGTGCTCTTGCCCGACCCTGAAGGTCCGATAAAGGCGGTGTGGCGATTCTCTGCAATGGTCAGCGTCAGGTTGTTGAAAAGCGGCTGATGCTGACCTGGCCAGCGATAAGTGATCGCCTCTAAATGCAGTGTGTTGCCAGCCGGCATCGGGTGGGGAAAGTCAGGGTCGTGGAGGGTGGCAGTGGAGGCGGCCAATTCCTGCATTGCCGGGCGCATCTCCTGCGCGGCCCACAAGGTATGGAATACCGTTTCCAGTTGAAGGATAGGGCGAAACGCCTCCCAGGTGATAAACAGCGTCATTAGCAACAGGGCGGGATCCACAGTACCCTGCATGGTGCGCCAGGCGTTGATGATAAGAAGCCCGGAAGTACCGAATAGCGATACGAAGCGAGTGATACCGCCACGCATCATCGTCACTCGCAGGGTTGTCATGGATTCGCGGCGGAGTGATGCCGCGTGGTCTGCTATTTTGGCGCGAAAGCGTGGCACAGCATTACAGGCTTTCAGTGTCAGCATGCCGCGTAGCGCATCCATTAAATCCTCTGCAAAGTGCTGCATGGCGGCAAACACACCCACAATATGCCGACGTTGCTGACGCATAAACAGATGATCCATCACCGGGCAGGTCACCAAAAAGAGCAGCAATATGGCGCCTGAGAGCAGGTCGAAACTGGCCAGGGTGATCACCGTGACGGCACCGCTGAGTAAAGCCAGTAGCAGTGCGGGCAGATAGCGGCTGTAAAATCCTTCCATCACTTCCACGCCCTCAACCAGCGTGGCCTGTAATTTTGCCGCTGAATGGTGTTGCATGATATCAAAGCCAGGTGTCAGCAGAGGGCGAAACAGCTGCAGACGCAAACGGGTGCGCACATTTGCAGCTAACTGCTCGGTTTGCATGGCCCTGAAACCCATCAACACGGCCCTGAGCAGTGCATTTCCCGTCAGCATCACAATCAGCGTCATAAGCGTATTCGATGTGGATGCGTTCAGCCCGATGATCAATTGCGTGAACAGCAGTGCCTGTAGCAGGTAGCTTACGGTAATCAACACGCCTGACAGCAGGTTGAGTATTAGCGCAGGAAGGATCTGCGCCGTCAGAAGCTTCGAGGGTGATTTCATCGTGGTTTCCCCGAGGGCAGCGCCAAACAGCGCTGCCCTGCAGTGCTTATTGCGCAGGCAGTGCCGTCCAGAATGTGCCCTTTAGCGGCACCGACAACCACTTGCTGGTTACGGTGTTTAGCGTCGCCTCAGGGTGCACATCAGCAAACAGCGCGGGATGAAACATTTTCGCCATGGCCTCGATCCCGACGAAATAGAGCGGGCTGTCGAAGAAGAATAACCAGACGCCACCCGTAAGCCCGGCTTTCACCGCCGGTAAATGGGCGATTTCTGGCGCGGTCAGGAGGTGCTGACTGCTCTGGGCGACCTGCATTGCATCGGCTCCGGTGCCGATTTGTAATCCGTCGCGGCTCACGGCGGAGCCACCGCCCATCAGATAAAAATCAGGGTTACGTGACAGGATGTATTCCGGGTTCAGTTTGCCGATCGGCGCGCTCAGCATGTCGGCGCCAATGTTATGTCCCCCTGCCGCAGCAATGAAGTCGCTCATATTGCTGGGTCCCGAGGTAAAGCAGCAATCGCCTTTACCCGGATTGAGATGGAAAAATACCGAGGGACGCGTGCTGACATTCGCCAGGCGTTTTGCAACCTCATCCATATGCTGTTGCCAGAACGCGATCACCTGATCGGCCTGTGCCTCCTGACCGAGTAACTGACCGAGCATCTTCAGGCTTGGCATGGTGTTCACCAGCGGTTTGCGGAAGAAATCAACAAACACATAGGGGATGTGGGCCGCATCCAGAGCATCGAGTCCCGGTGGAATCGGTCCATACAGGGTGAAGATCACCAGATCCGGTTTAGCCGCGATTGTCGCCTCCATTGAAAAGGTACCGCTGTTCATGGTGCCCAGCACCGGTATGTGGCTGGCCGCGGGATACTGTTTTTTTATCGCCTCCCAGGTGGCAGGTGAGTAGCGCTGGAGATCGTCTCCCCAGCCCACCAGATTATGGAAAGGATCTTTCTCCAGCAGCGCCAGCGTAATGATGTGGCGATTCTCTCCCAGCACCACGCGTTTTGCTGGTCCAGGCAGAGTCACTTTACGCTGCAGCATATCGGTGACCGTAATCGCTGCCCACGCTGAAGAAGCACTGCACATCAGGCAGAGTGCGCACAGCCACATTATCAGGTTGGATTTTCTCATCATGATGTTTTCCTTAACTTACCAGCGATAGGACAGGGTGGCGCTTAACGAGCGGTCATAACCCGTGGTGCAGGTGGTGGTTGAGCAACTGACCCAATAATGTTTGTTAAGCAGGTTATTGGCGTTGAGCGCCACATTCAGTCCATGGAGTTGGGCATTGATCTGTCCCAAATCGTAGTGAATGGCGGCATCAACCAGGGTGTAGTCCGGTACTTTGATGGTGTTGTTGGTGTCAGCCCAGGTCGAGCCCACATAGTGCACACCTGCACCTAAGCCCAGTGAAGCCAGCGGGCCACTCGCAACGGTGTAATTGCTCCAGAGAGAGGCCATATGCTCGGGCATGGCGGTGGGCGTTTTGCCCTGTGCACCGGCCACCGTGGTCTTGCTGGTCTCAAGATTGTTCCAGCTGTAACTGGCAATCAGTTTCCAGTCGTCGGTGAGGTTGGCGGTGGCTGAGGCTTCGATCCCTTTCGAGGTAACCTGTCCGGTCTGAATTTTGTTCAACGAATTGTCGGGATCGGTGGTCTGCACGTTATCCTGCGTCAGGTCGAACCATGCCAGCGTAAACAGTGCATCGAACTGCTCTGGCTGATATTTCACACCGACTTCCCACTGTTTGCCGGTGGTGGGTTTGTAGGCGTCACCATAGAAATTGGTGCCCAGCACTGGCGCAAATGAGGTGGCATAACTGACATAAGGTGCTACCCCGATATCCGTTATCCAGCTTAAGCCTGCCCGCCACGTAAAGCGCTGATCGTCCTGCGAAGTGTAAGTGTCGTTGAGACGGTTTTTGGTGTTCACCGAAGCCCAGTCCTGACGCGCAGAGAGGTCGAGGTTCAGATGCTGGAACAACGCGAGGCTGTTAGAGAGGTAAACGCCGGTTTCGTTAGCATTCTGCTGCGTGCTGGTATAGGGCGAGGTCGTCGGGAAGCGACCATTGCCGGTCGGCTGGTAAATATCAATGCTGCTGGCCCGGCCATAGTTCAGATAGTAATCCTCCCCGGTGTGGCGGAAAGACACGCCCGCAACACTGGAACCGTGCACGGGCCCTGCATCCCAATCGGTCTTGAGGTTGTTATCAGTGGCGAAGACTTTCCCTTTAATACCGAACTCATAGGCCACGCGATTCAGCGTGCGCATGTCCGCCGCCAGCGACGCGCCTGAAAGCGTTTGCGTCATCAGGTCGGTTTCGGTGTAGCGGCTGGCAGAATGGAAGGTCCAGCGATCGCCAAAATGGTGGTCCAGTTCGTAACCCAGATTGCTCTGGGTCATATGGTTATCGAGATTGGTCCCATCAAGATAACTGTTGCGGTTGACCTGCCCGTTAGGGTTGCTGAGTAAGGCGCCATACAGCGGCAGGTAAGGGCGTGGGGGGCCAAATTTATTGCGGCTAACCGAGGCCAATACGGTCAATGAGGTGTCTGCATCGGGGCGCCAGGTCAAGGAAGGCGCCAGGTACAGGGTGTCATCCGGGACGTTGTTGAACTGGGTATTGCTGTCACGCCCCACACCCACCACGCGATAGAGCAGTGTTTTATCATCGTTAAGCGGCCCGGAGGTGTCGAACTGGCCCTGCATGCGGCCATGACTGCCGGTCTGAATGGCCACTTCATGCTGTGCATTTAACGTGGGACGCTTGCTGATGGCGTTGATAATACCGCCTGGCGATCCTGCGCCGTAAAGGAAACCATTGGGGCCACGCAGCACGTCCAGTTGTTCCAATCCGTAAGGTTCGTAGCGTACGTAGGACTGCTGAGTGGTGGATCGCAATCCATCCAGCAAGGTCCCGTTCAGTGTTGAATCAAAACCACGGATGTTGAAGTAGTCAAAGCGGGACGAGATCGCAGAGGTTGAGGCATACACTCCCGGTGTGTATTGCAGGGCCTGGGTGGTGCTCTGCACGTTACGATCGTCCATTTCGCTGCGGGTGATCACCGATACTGACTGGGGCGTGGCGAGAATGGATTCATTGGTGCGGCTCCCCGTTGTGCTGGTCTGTGCAACATAGCCTTTTTCTGGTGCCGTTTTGCTGTCTGCCGTGACTTGCAAGGTATCTTCTGCCAGCGCGCAATGGGCATTAATTAACAGCGCCAGGCAGGTAAGGGGCGTGGTCCAGCGCGCCCAATTTTTATTATTGTTTTCCAAGGTATTCTCCACAATAGAAGCGACTTTTTTGTCGACTAAAAGTGTGTCAGTGAGAATGTGGGCAGACAATCAGCAACACTTTCGCTTGCCGAACTCTTTCTTTAGAAAAACATGCAAAATGAAACTTCCCGGTGTGGCCGGGAAGTTTATTTAGGATCTGTGCTGATTCTGCTGCCAGTAGACGGTTTGCGTTTCGATATACCCATGGACAGGCATTTACAAAACGCTTACATTGAGAATGATAATCAATATCACTCATCTCACGGTAGGGTCAAAGATGGATTCTCAGAAGCTTTCCGCCAGAAAAGGCAAACTTAGTCAGGGAGGTGATGGCGGAGTACAGATGTTGTTGCGAGGTGATATTTCACTCGCCAGCGGCAGCGTTAACCCGCAGCGGGCGATCTGGCAGGATGAACAGCTGTTTGTGGGTCTGAAAATCATCATCATCGAAAGTGGTGAACTGTTGTGCCGTTTTCCTCAGCAAGCAGAGCGGCATATCAAAGGTCCGGCACTCTGTGCTGTCTGGAGTCAGGATTTAGCGCACGCAAGTCAATGCTTACTGCCTGGCGCTGATTTGAATTACACCGCCGTGAATATCTCTACGCACTCGTTGAGCCAGCATCTTTGCGCCGAGTCCATCAACACACTGACTGCAGGCATGCAGCTCGATTTGTCCGCAAATCCTGGTATGCGTATTCAGGCAACGCCAAAGTGCCTGAGTGGACTGAGAGCGCAACTGTTTACCAACCCACTGCAAGGTGTCGCACGACAGCTGTACATGACGGGCAAAGCGCTGGAGATCGTTGCTCACACGCTGGATAGTTTGGTCAGTGAAGACAGGACGTTGCAGCAATCAACATTACGCCTAAGCGCCTGCGATATTGCCCGGCTGCATGATGTGAAAAACTTGCTCGCTGAGCACATCGACTCACCTCCCTCCATTCGTGATCTCAGCGCTAAAGTTGGCCTGAACACGCGTAAACTCACCGCCGGGTTCCGACGCCTGTTTAATCAGAGCATCTTCGGCTATTTGCAAACGCTGCGACTCGAAACCGCCTGGCGTATGTTGTCGACGGGGGAAGCCAGCGTCTCTTCAGTGGCCTATCAGGTCGGTTATTCGCCCGCCCATTTCTCCGTCGCTTTCCGCAAAAAATATGGCTTTGCACCTAAGGATATGCGGGGCTGAAACGGGGCAGAGCGATCTGATTGCTTAGCTTTTTAAACTGAGGTATTGAGCGGCAAATCAACCCTGGGGAGTAGGTCCAATTCTACGCCAGCCCATCCACAATGGTAATCATGGCCGTTGCCACGTTCTCACGCTGCTTTTTGGCTAACTGATACTCGTCAGAATGATAGCAGTCCAGCGCCGTTTGATAATCGGGGAATTCAATGATCACATGCTTCTTAAATTCATCACCCTCAAGTGAGGTGGCATTTTCACCGCGGGCAATAAACTTCGCCTGATATTTTTTAAACGCAAGCGGTGCCAGCTCAATATAATTCTGGTACTGCTGTGCATCCTCAATATTGACGTGGGCGATCCAATAAGCAGACATTATTTTTCCTCAGCAGTCAGTATAGATTTAGCCAGCGTGGCCGCTTCTGAAAGATGCTGTTTGACGGCCTCTTTCGCGTGTTCGGCATTGTTCTCTTCAATCGCTTCATAAATTCGCGACATACGCTCAAAACCCGCCACCTGACGCTCCGGACTGCGCAGGGTCAGTTCGCGCAGTCGACTAATACGACTATTCAGGCGCTGGACGATTTCCCACGCAATATGATGTTTTGCAATGGAAAAGAGTGCTTCATAAAAGGCCTGAGACGCTTCAACGCGTTCAATATCATCATGATCGTGCGAGGCTTTAGCAATGCGCAGGAGTTTCTTGTGCAGATTCTTTTTATCACTGCTAGTGGCTAATTTTGCGCAATCCTTCGCCGCTTCGGATTCCAGCAGGATACGAATATCGTAAATCTGCTCGGCCACTTCCCAGGTTAATATCGCCACAATCGGGCCTTTTTTCGGCAGGTTTTCAATTAAACCTTCCGCTTCCAGATAGCGAATGACTTCGCGCACCACGGTACGGCTTACACCTAATTCATCACACAGTGAGCGTTCAACCAAACGGTCTCCAGCTTTAAAGTATCCCGAGATAATGGCCTGACGAACTTTAGCCAACGCCAGTTCACGTAACGTCACCGGCGTATTTTCAATTTTTAGGGAATGACTCGCATCCATAATCGTCTCTTCGTTGAAATTTAAAAATTCAGCCTGAAGTCAATGTCATGTCCTGCAAGCGTTTTAACTATTAGCACTGTTTCCGTTCTGAAAGCAACGCCGCCTTTACTCTCTTTGCTACCACCGCCTATCGACTTCTCACCGACCCGCCCGTTGAAATCAGCGTTAGCTCACAGTTTCATCATGCGGTCTGAGCACGAAATAAAAATATCCTTGAGGAATAATCAAAATCTCGTGAATTCATGCCGTTATGAAACGACTGCCCTCATAATTCGTGTGATTTTTATGAACTCAATCACACTCATCCCGCTTCTCAAACCGCCGGTGACACATTGCCTTTTTGATCCCCATCCCCCCAGTCATGGCGGGGTTTTGCGTCGCTTAAGCATAGCAAAAACGCCGGAAAAATTTAATACCGTATGATGGTATACCAACTTTTGACATGCCAGAAATCTCAGTGTTATATCACTCCCCGACACACCAGATTAACAAACCGTTAACTTGAATGAGGTTCTGACCATGCATCCAGATATACGCAAGACGTTCGTTACCACCGAGACCATTTACTCCGACGGCGGCAAAGCGGCGACGACACCGCTGGTGATGATTGCGGCGGCTGCCGTGGTGAAGAATCCGTGGGCAGGTGAGGGGTTCGTGGAAGATCTCGCCCCTAAGATTCGTGAAATGGCACCCGTGTTGGGCGAGTTACTGACCGGGTTAATCGTGAAAGAAGCGGGCGGCGGTGACAAGGTTGTGGCTTATGGCAAAAGCGCCGTCG
>NZ_VWXC01000014.1:0-146366 GCF_011752685.1 Candidatus Pantoea communis | reverse complement strand
AGAATGGATGGAAGACTATAATAACTGGCATCCCCATAAAGGGCTGAAAATGCAGTCACCAAGGGAATACAGAAGTTCGCTACTAGCTATAAATTAACCGTGTCCGTTTTAGCGGGGGCAACTCCACCAGCCAGGTATCGTTATGAGGTGAAGTCGTGCCATAACTGGCGCATTTCTTCAGGCTGCGCAATGGAATGCGCAGCTCCGGTATGTCTAAGCTCTTCGCTTTTAGATAAGGGGCAAAGCTAATCCGCTCAACCGCCTTTAAGCGATGCGCTTCTGGCTGCGTAGCAAGGCTAATCCACTCAGTACCGACATCGCCATCAGGTAATAACCGGGTGCCAGGCTGGTGCCGGTGGCAGTGATCAGCAGCGTACAAATCAGCGGTGCAAAACCACCAAACACCGTTACCGCGACGTTATAGCTGATCGCCATCCCACTGGCGCGAGTACCAATTGGGAACAAGTCGGCCATCACCGACGGTACCGTCGAGAAATAGATCGATTTCAGCAACGCCATCCAGCACACCAGGATTATCAAGGTGGTCGGCGTGGTGTGATTCACCACCAGCTTAAACGCCGGATAGATAGTGATGATCAACAGGATCAGCGAGCCCCACATCAACGGCACGCGGCCAACACGCTCCGCCAGTAAGCCCATCAGCGGCGTCACCACCGTCAGGATCACCCCTGCCAGCAAGGTCGCAGTGAAAGCGGCGGAACCTGGCAGATGTAGGTTTTTGGTGGCGTAAGTTGGCACATAGTTGAGCATGTAGTTTACTGCGGTGGAGATCACCATTAAGCCAATCGCCAGCAGCATCAGCTCCTTCTGACGCCCGAACAGACGTTTCAGCGGAGCGGCTTCCGGCGCTTGCGCTTCAAAACTGGCAGGCTCATGCACATGGCGGCGGATATAGATCCCCAACGGACCAATCAGCAGACCGAAGGCAAACGGGATACGCCATCCCCAATCCTGAATCTGACTCTCCGTGAGGATCTGCGTCAACCCCAATCCAAACGCCGAGGCCAGCAGCGTACTCGCGCCTTGCGTGGCAAACTGCCAGCTGGCGATAAACGCCCTGCGCTCCGGGAAATGCTCGACCAGAAACGCCGTTGAGCTACCGAATTCGCCACCCGCTGAGAAGCCCTGTACCAAACGCGCCAGCAGAATCAGCAACGGCGCAATCAAACCAATAGTGCCGTAGCTCGGCATAAAGGTGATCACTGCGCCGCCCAGCATCATCAGGTTAATGGATAGCAGCAGCGCCTTTTTACGCCCGTGGCGGTCGGCATAGTTACCCAGCACAATCGCGCCTAACGGACGAATCAGGAAGGAGACGCCGAAGCTACCAAAGGTCAGCAGCAAAGAGACCGAGGGATCGCTGGTGGGGAAGAACGCATGGGCAATGTAGCTGGCAAAGAAGCCGTACACCGCAATATCAAACCACTCCAGTGCATTACCGATACAGGTGGCAAACAGCGTTTTGTGCAGATTTGGTTTGGTGCTGCTCAATGGGGCAGCCGTGTTAATCGTACTCATGCAGCACCTCCTGCGTGCAGACGGTGTTTAGCCACCAGTTCGCTGCCCTGCTCGCCCAAATCCCACAGCAGTCGGGTCATAATTTGCAGACCTTCACGCGCAATCGACTTCAGCATATGTTCGTTGACGCCATGCTGACCGCAGGCCGGGTAGGAGTGCGGCACCCACAAGGTTGGCAGGCCGAGAATGTCTGAGAACACTTCGTTGGGCAGTGAACCGCCCAGATTCGGCAGCAGCGCCGGTTTTTTGCCGCTGGTCTCTGCCATGCTCGCCAGCACCCAATCCACCAGCGGATCGGTAGGATCGAGTCGCGTCGCCGGTGAGCCGCGCATAAACTCCACTTTTACGTAGCCAAAACCGTGCTGCGCCAGGTGCTCGCTAACATGCTGTGCCAGGTTTTCCCAATCGGTACCGACCACAAAGCGCAACTGGCACACCGCCGTGGCTTCACCGGGAATGGCATTCATCGGACGCGCAGGATTGCCGGTCAGGAACGCGAGGACTTCCAGTGTATTCCAGCCGTAGAGTCTTTCTGTCGGAGAAAGCGTCGGCTCGCCCCAGGTGGGATCAATCTCTGGATCACCTGGCATCCCCCCCACTTCGATGTCGCTGAGGATGTCGCGCACTTGCTGAGTGAGAGAGTCAGGTTTCAGCGCCTCAACCTGCAGCACGCCCCTTTCGTTCACCAGACAAGCAATGGCGTTGGCGAGTTGAGTACCCGGATTGGTCAATAAGCCGCCCCAGTTACCTGAGTGATAGGCGTTGTCACGCGCGGCGACGGTGAGACGGAAGTTGACCGCACCCCGGGAGCCAAGGAACAGGGTTGGACGCACCGCATTGAGACGCGGACCGTCAGATGCGATAAACAGATCGGCTTTCAGCAGTTCTGCATGATGCTTACACAGCTGAGCCAGACCCGGCGAGCTGATCTCTTCACCCATCTCAAACAGCATTTTGCAGTTGAATCCGAGTCGTCCACCACGTGCCTTGAACACCTGTTCCAGCGCAGCAAGGTTAACGCAGTGCTGGCCTTTGTTATCCGCGCTGCCGCGTGCGTACCAGCGATCGCCTTCTTCCACCAACTGCCACGGCGATAGGCCTTCGCGCCAGTTTTCGTCATCGCCGAACACCACATCGCCATGGCCGTAGCTCAGCAAGGTCGGCAGTGACGGATCTTCGATGCGCACCGCCACCAGGAACGGGCGATGAGCGGCTTCAGGGTTATCGATAAAGTGCAGCGTAAACCCCAGTGCGATCAGCTGAGGGCCTATTTCATCCTGCAAGTAACGCTGTAATTCGTTGTCGCGATCCTGGCGCTGGCTTTCGGTGCGCTGTGCCACGCGTCGGGCCAGTGTTTCCTGAAACTCCCCGCTGTCGAACCAGGCGGTGGCTTGTTGTACCGCTTCTTGAGCTGTCATGTTTGCATGTCTTTTATTGGTATTTTGGTTTTGTCATCTTTGCGGAAACCTTGCTTTGCCACAATTATCAATTTATCGAGTATGATTTGCTTTTTTGGCAAAGCTCCGCTGCCCGATTTCGAGGCATGCACCAGCATGAGGCATTCGCATGATAAGCAACGAGATCCGCTATTTTCTGGCTGTCGCCAATACCGGTTCGCTCAGCGCGGCCAGTGAACAGCTGTTTGTGGCGGTGTCGGCCATCAGCAGGCAGATCCAGCGACTGGAAAATCAGGTCGGCGTACCGCTGTTCGATCGCCATGCGCGCGGTATGGTGCTGAATGAAGCCGGTGAAATTTACGCCCATCACGTGCGCAAAAATATGCTGGAGATGGAATACGCGCTGGCAGAAATCAAAGGATTAAAGGCCGTACGACGCACGCTGATTCGTGTGGCCTGTACCGATGGGTTGGCCTTTACGCTGCTGCCGCGCATGATTGCCGCCTTCCGTGAGGATAATCCCGGCGTGCTGTTTGATATCAAAGTGGCGAGTACGCAAGGTGTCGCCGAGTTATTGCGCAGTGGTGAATGCGATCTGGCACTGCAATTCAGCTTGCACGCTGAACGCGGCGTGGAGGTGATCGGTTCATGGCCTGCCCCGGTGCTGCTGGTGATGCATCAGAGCCATCCGCTGGCTAGCGCAACACACGTGACCCTGAACGATGTCAGCCACTATCCGCTGGCGTTGCCGCAACAAAACACCACGGTGCGCCAGCTGTTTGAGCTGGCGAGCCATATGAGCGGCAATTTGATTGAACCGCTGATCACCTGCGATACCTTCTCAACGCTGTTCCACTTCTTGCTGCGTACACCGCTGGCCCTGACCATTTGCAGCGCCTTTACCGTGCTGCAAGAGGCGGAAACGCACGGCTTGATATTACGTTCTGTGGGAATTGATCAGTTGAGTCAGCGCAACCTGCAGCTACAGGCGCAATCAGGGCGACCTCGCAGTGCCGCCCTGAATGTGTTTATGACGTTTTTACTGCAGCAAATGAACGCGCTGGAAGAGCCGTTGCGTCAACGCTGGAAGCCATAATCGCCAGGATTTTGGCAATCTAGCGGGCCGCCTTTGGATTGCCCGCTGCCATCATCAATCCTTAATATCGACCGGATAGAAAATATGTTTGCCAAACGGATCGACGGTATATCCGCTCACCGTTTTGCGCACCGGCTCGAAAATTGTCGAATGGGCGATCATCACGGCAGGCACCTGGTCATGCATCATCTGCTGCGCTTCGCGATACAGGGTGACGCGCTTGTCATGGTTTTGCTCAGCACGCGCTTCGGTGATGATCTTCTCGAACGGCTGATAGCACCATTTGGAGGAGTTGGAGCCGCCATTGGCCGAGGTGCAGCTGTAGAGCGGGCCGAATAAGTTATCCGGATCGCCAGTCGCCGTGGTCCAGCCCATCAGCGCCGCCTGATGCTCGCCGCCCTTCACGCGCTTCAGGTATTCACCCCACTCATAACTGACGATGTTGGCTTTAATGCCCACCTGCGCCCAATCGGCCTGAATCATCTCTGCCATTCGTCGCGCATTCGGGTTGTAAGGACGCTGTACCGGCATTGCCCACAGTGAGATTTCGGTGCCGGGTTTTATGCCCGCTTCCTGCAGCAACGCTTTGGCTTTCTGCGGATCATAATCGTAATCTTTCAGATCCTTGTCGGCGCTCCAGACATCCGGCGGCAGAATATTTTTCGCCACCGTGCCGGTGCCTTTGAAGATCGCGTCAATTATCGCCTGCTTGTTAATGGCCATCGCCAGCGCCTGGCGGACTTTAACGTTATCCAGCGGCGCTTTAGTGGTGTTGAACGACAGGAAACCGGTGTTGAGTCCCGATTTCTGTTCCAGCGTCAGGTCAGGATTGGTGCGCATTTTTTCCAGATCGGCCGGATTAGGGAACGGCATAATCTGGCACTCGTTTTTTTCCAGCTTGGCATAGCGCACTGAGGCATCTGGGGTGATGGAAAAGACAATGCGATCCAGTTTCGCTTTGCCCTGCCAGTAATCCGGGAAGGCTTTGTAGAGAATGCGGGAGTCTTTTTGATATTGCACCAGCTCAAATGGCCCGGTGCCGATCGGCTCCATGTCCACTTTTTCTGGCGTACCGGCCTTCAGCATCTGATCGGCATACTCCGCAGAGTGAATGGAGGCGAAGTACCAGGCCAAATCCGCGAGGAACGGCGCTTCCGCATGCGCCAGCGTGATGCGCACCGTATTGTCATCCACTTTCTCTATATTCTTGATCAGCTTCGCCAGTTCCAGGCTATCGAAATTGCTGTAGTTGCCACCGGAGACGTTGTGGTAGGGGTTTTTGGGATCCATCTGACGCATAAACGAGAAGATCACATCATCGGCATTCAGGTCGCGCGAGGGTTTAAACAGTTTGTTGCTTTGGAATTTAACCCCTTTGCGTAAGTGAAACGTGTATACCGTGCCGTCCGGGCTGATATCCCAGCTTTCAGCCAGGCTTGGCACCAGTTCTGTGGTGCCGGGCTTGAAGTCTACCAGGCGATTGAAAATCGGCACTGCGCTGGCATCCACACTGGTTCCCGAGGTGTACAGCTGTGGGTTGAAATTCTCAGGCGAACCTTCAGAACAGTAAACCAGCGTTTTTGCCGATACCCCGCCTGCTACCGCTAAACACAACGCGCTGAGTGTGAACTTTGCCATCATCTTTTTCATTGTGATCCTCGTTTTTGTTGACTTCCATGAGCCCGCATCGGTATGTATTGATAAATAACACGATTTATCCGATGTGTGTAATGCACATCGCGCAAAGCTAATAAGGAAATGTGATGACAGAACAACTCGCGCGCCAACTGACCCAACGTTTTTACCGTTATCTGGCGGTTTCCAGCCAGAGCGATGCCAAATCCACCACGCTGCCCAGCACCCCTTCACAACATGCGATGGCGGAGCTGCTGGCGCAGGAACTGCGTGAGCTTGGGCTGCAGGATATCGTCATCGATCAGCATGCCACGGTGACGGCAGTGAAACCAGGCAATCGGCCTGATGCACCGCGCATTGGCTTTATTACCCATATCGACACGGTTGACGTGGGTTTATCACCGGATATCCACCCGCAAACCCTGACGTTTAACGGCGATGATTTGTGTCTGAACGCGCAGCAAGATATTTGGCTGCGCGTAGCGGAACACCCGGAGATTGCGGCCTATCACGGTCAAGAGATCATCTTTAGCGATGGCACCAGCGTGCTCGGCGCCGACAACAAAGCGGCGGTGACGGTGGTCATGACGCTGATGGAAAACCTCAAAGGCGATCATGGCGACATTGTGGTGGCATTTGTGCCGGATGAAGAGATTGGATTGCGCGGCGCCAAAGCGCTGGATTTGGAGACACGCTTTAACGTTGATTTTGCCTGGACTATCGACTGCTGTGAGCTGGGCGAAGTGGTGTATGAGAACTTCAATGCGGCGGCGGCGGAACTGGTGTTTACCGGCGTGCCGGCGCATCCGATGTCCGGTAAAGGCGTGCTGGTGAATCCGCTCCTGATGGCGCACGACTTTATTTCACGTTTCGATCGCCTGGCCACGCCAGAACATACCGAAGGACGCGAAGGCTATATCTGGTTTAACGATATCAATGCCAACGCCAGCCGTGCGGTGTTGAAAGCCTCGATTCGCGACTTTGATTTACAGGGATTCGATCAGAAAAAACAGCAGTTGGTGGAAGTCGCGGATGAGATCGCCGCGCTTTATCCTACCGGGCATGTTTCACTCACCATTAACGATACCTACAGCAACATTAGTAATGCTATTGGGGAAGATCGTCGTGCGATTGACTTGATATTTGCGGCGCTCGAACAAGTGAGTGTGGAGCCGAAAGTCATCCCGATGCGCGGCGGCACAGACGGTGCGGCTTTATCG
Organism: Candidatus Pantoea communis; assembly: GCF_011752685.1. Lineage (NCBI taxonomy): Bacteria > Pseudomonadati > Pseudomonadota > Gammaproteobacteria > Enterobacterales > Erwiniaceae > Pantoea > Candidatus Pantoea communis. Next base: position 139,479 of record NZ_VWXC01000014.1, on the reverse strand, counting down.
GCCAAAGGATTGCTGACACCGAACTTCTTTACCGGTGCACACAATTTCCATTCACGCTTTGAGTTTTTGCCGGTGCCCTCGTTTGTGAAATCCTATCAGGTGGCCGAAGCGCTGTGTTATCTGGCGGCGAAATAAGCAAGAACTTTACCGGCAGATCTTAATGCTGTCAGAGGCACAGGGAGGGTCCGGCAACCGTTGGGAGGCAATGCCACCCACTTCGACGTAAACGAAAAAGGCTGCCATAGATGAACAATGGCAGCCTTAATTTAATCCGGTTTTAACGGCGCAGCGCGCCAGAGTGGCGCTTGATGTTATTTCGCTGCGGTCACATCAATGCCAGGGAAGAATTTCGCCGCCAGCTTGGTGATGGTGCCGTCAGCCTGCACTTTCGTGATAGCCGCATCCAGTTCACCTTTCAGCTTGGCATCACCCTTACGCAGGCCGAAACCGATACCGGAACCGAGGATGGTGTCATCTTCAACCGGCTTGCCAACAAAGGCGAAACCTTTGCCCTGTGGCTTATCTAGGAAACCAGACTGACCCGCAGCAGACATCACCAGCGTGCCATCAAGGCGGCCCGCCACCATGTCGTTATAAACCTGGTTCTGGTCCTGATAAGAGGTCACGGTCACGCCCTGAGGCTCCCAGTGCTTCTTAGCGTAAGTTTCCTGGATTGAACCCTGCAGCACGCCGATGTTTTTGCCTTTCAGTGACTCGGCGGTTGGCAGGACTTTCTCGCCCTCTTTCACGATCAGCATGGTCGGAATACGGTAGATGGGCTTGGTGAAATCGATGCTTTTGGCACGCGCTTCAGTGATGTTCATCGCCGAGTTGATCGCATCAAACTTTTTCGCCTGCAGTGCCGGGATCAGCGCATCAAAGCTGCTTTCCACCCACTTACAGTCGAATTTGCCAACTTCGCAAATCGCTTTACCCAGTTCGATATCAAAACCTTCCAGCTCGCCCTGTGCGTTGCGGCTTTCAAACGGCGGATATTGGGATTCCAGACCGTAGCGTAAGGTTTCCTGTGCCAGTGCGTGTGCAGAAGTCAGCATACCCAGCGCCACAAACAGTGCGTTTAACTTTTTCATTATTCTTCCCCTAATTACCCTTTAACCCGGCACAGCGCTTCCGCGCCAGCCTGCAGTGTTGCGTCGTCTTTCGCGAATGACAGGCGAATTAATTTATTGTCAGTGCCGTCCATATAAAACGCCGACAACGGAATGGTGGCCACACCGTGATCGACGATGAGACGTTTTACCATTTCACTGTCGCTTTCGTCACTGAAATGTCCGTAACTGGCCAACATAAAGAAGGAACCTGCGCTTGGCAGCAACTTAAACGGCGAATCTTGCATCAATGACAGCAGGCGATCGCGTTTTTCCTGATAGAACGGTGACAGCTGCAGATAGTTTTGCGGATTCTGCAGATAGTGCGCAAAACCCACCTGCATTGGCGTATCGGCGGCGTACATCATGAACTGATGCACCTTCACAATTTCTTCCATCAACGCGGCCGGTGCCAGCGCATAACCGACGCGCCAGCCGGTGACGTGGAAGGTTTTGCCGAATGAAGACACGATCACGCTGCGCTGTGCCAGTTCCGGATGGGTTGCCATGCCGCAGTGGGCACGGCCATCAAACAGGATGTGTTCGTACACTTCGTCGGACAGTACCACGATATCCGTGTTGCGGGTTAAGGCCGCCAGCTGCTCCAAATCGGCTGGCGTCAGCACCTGCGCACTTGGGTTGTGCGGGGTGTTGATGATGATCATGCGGGTGCGCGGCGTGATGGTGGCGCGCAGTTCATCCCAGTTGATCGCAAAATCCGGCACCTGCAACTTTAGTCCAATCGGGGTTGCACCTTGTAAACGCACCACCGGCGCATAGCTGTCGAACGCCGGTTCAAAGAAGATCACCTCATCACCAGGATGCACCAGCGCCGAAATCGCCATGTAAATACCCTGGCTGGCGCTGCCGGTGATCAGCACTTCGCTGCCCGCATCATAGCGCTGGCCATAAAGGGTCTCGACTTTTTCAGCCAGCGCTTCACGTAGCGCCGGTAAACCGGTCAGAGAGGCATATTGGTTATGACCTTCGCGCATGGCTTTACTGACCAGCTCCACCAGATGCGGATCGCACGGGAAGTTCGGCGCACCTTGCGACAGGTTGATGGCTTTATGTTGTGCTGACAGCTGGCCGATGACGCTGAAAATCGTCGTGCCGACATCGGGCTGTTTGGAAGAGATGTTAACACTGCTATTCAAGGTCATCGTTGCTCCACAAGGTTGCATAACCACGTAAGGAAAGTAGATTTCTATTCAACGGTGAGACGCTTGAGTCGACAAGCGAATTGTTGTCATAATAGCCATGATTAAAAATCATAGCTTGAGGTCGTTATGTCCCGCTCCGCCCTGCCGTTGAATGCCATCCATGCTTTTCTGGTCACCGCACGCCATCTTAACCTGACGCGCGCCGCCAGCGAATTATGCATTACGCAGGGTGCGGTGAGCCGTAAAATCGCCACGCTGGAAAGCTGGCTGGGATTTCCCTTGTTTGCACGCCATGCGCGTGGTCTGCATCTTACCGAGCAAGGCGCGGCGCTGTTGCCCGAACTGCAACAAGGTTATGCCATGCTGGTGAATGCCACCGAGAAAGCCAGCCGCAGCAATGCCTCAATTCGCCTGAAAGCGCCCACCTGTGCCATGCGCTGGCTGGTGCCACGTTTGGTGGCGCTGGAGCAACAGCGGCCGGAAATTCATGTGGCACTGACCACTACGCTGGACCACGCTTCACAGCTGGAAAATTATGATGCGGCGATTGTGTTTGGCACGCCGCCTGCCGGTTCCATTCGTTTATTTGATGAGCGACTGACACCGGTCCTGGGCAGCAACATCACGCCACCCGTGGGCATCAGCGATTTGGCGAGGTTTACTTTTTTGCATCCCACCAATGATTCCCGCGACTGGCAAATGTGGCTGGCGGATCAAGCGGCCACTGTGCCGATGGCACGCAATCAGCACTTTGCTACTATGGATCTGGCCATCAGCGCGGCGATTCAGGGCTTTGGTGCAACTGTGGCGGATGTGACACTGGTGCAAAATGATTTGGCGAATGGTCGCTTGATTGCCCCGTTTGCCAACAGCGTGGCCACCGGGGCAGCGTACAGCCTTTTACAGTGCGCAGAACAGGATGCGCCACCGTTCCTGCCGGATCTGGTGGCGTGGTTGTGTCAGCCTCAGAATGAAACCCACTCATCGGCGCTGGCCGACTTCGATTGAGCGACAGGCGTACTGGTTAACAGCGGACGGCGCAGAACGGTGCTGGCTGGCGCGGCCTGAGCTTTACCTAACGGCGCACTGTCCGACAGACGGAATTTCGCGACAGAAGCCTGCAACTCTTCCGTTTGACGCTCCAGCGCACTTGCCGCCGCAGAAACCTGCTCCACCAGCGAGGCGTTCTGCTGAGTCACGCTGTCCATTTCCGTGACGGCGGTGCCAACTTGCGAAATGCCCTTGCTCTGCTCTTCGGAGGCGGCCGCGATGTGCTTCATGATCTCATTCACATCCTGCACCGACTTCAGAATATCGTTCATGGTGCTGCCTGCGCTGCTGACCAACGCAGAGCCCTTATCCACGCGCTGGACGGAATCTTCAATCAGCGTGGCGATCTCTTTCGCCGCCCCGGCACTGCGCTGTGCCAGATTACGCACTTCACTGGCCACGACCGCAAAACCACGGCCTTGTTCGCCCGCACGCGCGGCTTCAACGGCGGCGTTAAGCGCCAGGATGTTGGTCTGGAAAGCAATGCTGTTGATCACGTTGGTAATCTCAGCAATTTTCTTCGAACTGCCGGAAATGCCCTGCATGGTGGTGACCACTTCCCCTACCAGACGGCCGCCCTGCTGCGCGGTGCCGGTAGCCGTTTCTGCCAGTGAACTGGCCTGACGGGCGTTGTCGGCGTTGAATTTCACCGTTGCCGTGAGCTGCTCCATGCTGGCAGCCGTTTGCTCCAGCGCGGCCGCTTGCTCTTCGGTACGGGAGGAGAGATCGTTGTTACCGGATGAGATTTCTGCCGCGCCGCGATAGATATTCTCGGTTCCGCTGCGAATGGCGCTCACGGCTTCACGCAGGCTGTCCTGCATCGCACGCAGCAGCGGCACCAGTTTGCCGACACAGTTGCGGCCGAAATCTTCCACGGGCTGACTAAGATCGCCTTGGGCAATCACAGCAAAATGGTTACGCACGCGCTCCAGTGGTTTCACCAGCATCGCTACCAGATAACGGTCGGTGAACAGCAAAATCACCAGACCGAACACCACAGCAACTAAAATAATCACCTTAGTAATGTTAGTGAGCTTATCAACGGTGACACGGGTTTCATCCAGCTTAATGCCTGCGGCTTTGTTAAACGCCTCCGCGCTGGTGCCAAAGGCGCGGCTCAGGGCGGGCGTCACGTTATTAGCCTGTGTGCGATAAGCTTCAACGGTGCTCTGCTGTGCCAGCGACACCTGCGGCGCGATCCCCTCATCCAGCAATTTCTGCCAGCTGGCGATAACGCTGTTAACCGTTTCACTGTCCATCGGGCCAGGTGCCATCGCTTTGAATTGCACCAGCTGCGCTTTCATACTCTCCAGCGCCTGTTGCACCGGTGCGAAGGCATCCGCGCTCACTGCCGCGCCCGATGCACGCCCTTCCATCACGCGGGATAGACGCGTCACCACACGAAAATATTGATCGTTGCCTTTACTCAGTACCGTCATCTGATTAACCAGCTCACGGTCTATCTCATTCCCTTCGCCGAGGGCATTGAGCGAGTGCACGCTAAATAATCCGACACCGCACCACAGCAGGCAGAACAGCCCGAGAATAGTCAGCATGACGGCGCGAATAGTGAAGTTTTTTAAGATTCCCATACATAATCCCTTGGTGTGAAACGCGTAGGAGGCCCGATAAAATCGGGCATATTGCGTTTATCGGCAGTGGATTGGGAAAATGTAACGGTTTAATAAGCTAATTAATTGCTGTCTGCTTAAGCCGGATAGGAAATGTTATTACTGATAATCAATGGATTAGCCGAAAATTTGCCTTATAAATTCATTTGCTCAATTTCACTATTAGCCTGCTCATCAAAGCTTAACGTGGCTGCGCATCATCAGACGGAACAAACGCAGCCGCCCACGCATAAAACGCGCCTTCAACACCACTTGCGGTTTACCCTGATCACCGAGGGCTAATGTCAGGTCTTCACGGGGACGCCACACCGGCCAGTCGATTTTGCCCTGCAGCCGATAGCTAAACTCACTGGCATCCCGGGCGAAGGTCACCCAATAAGTACTGACCATGTCGGCGAAGCGCTTGTCTGCGGCAGTGTAATCCCGCTCAGGCAGCGGTTTCAGTGAGGTCAGCGTGTTGAATACATAGGGGATTTCGTTGCCGTGCCAGGTGCCATTTGGATAGAGGTCGCGGGCGTTCTCTGAAACATAGTCGAACCAGTATCGCCAGGCTGGCATGCCAATACTGTGTTGAGACTGCGCCACCAGCAACGGGATCACGGTAAACGCCATGTCTCGCGCCACTGCCCGGCCCAGTAAGGTATCGTCGTGAATATCGTATAGCCATTTCATCAGGCCATAACTCAGGCGATTTTTGCGACGAATTTGTTGTAGCACTGTTGCAGGATCAACACCAAAATAATCCAGTACGCTGGCTTCATCACTGTTACTTCCCACCATCAACGGCACCCGATGCTGTTTACCGGCCATAAAGGTTTCGAGCATCGGTTTGGGGAGCACCGCATCACCGCTGATTGCCACCGGACCTAATCCCAGTGGACGTTGCAGCGGCCAGAATTGATCGGCAGGTAACTGACGAAGCTGTTCGGCAGAGGCGTGATCCGGCAGGCCAAAATGCGCTGCAACCTGTTTACCGATCTGTTGCGCCCTCCTGCGCGGCACATCCGGCAAGCTGTAGGCACTCTGGACAATACCTTTGTGGAACAGCCCTTCAGCCAGCGGAGAACAGCACAAAGACAACACGCTGCGCGCCCCCGATGATTCGCCAAACAGTGTGATATTTTGGCGATCGCCGCCAAAGGCAGGAATATTGCGTTGAACCCACTGCAGCGCAGCGATTTGATCCAGCAAGGCAAAGTTATTCACCACCGCTTCTTGCGGGTATTCAGCATCCAGCGCCGGATGGGCGAAAAAGCCAAAATGGCCAAGACGATAATTGAGCGTGACCACGACGACGCCCTGCGCGGCTAAGGCTTTGCCACGATAGGGATCAAGACTACCCGCGCCGATGGTAAAGCCCCCGCCGTGCAGCCACACCATCACCGGCAAGGGGCGGGAGGGCTCAACGTCTGGGGTCCAGATATTCAGGTACAGACAATCCTCATTGAACCGGCCCGGATCGCCGCCACCCACTGCCACGCAATAATCCCGGTTTTGCCAGCTGGCATCACCCCATTGCGTGGCTTCACGTACTTCTTGCCAGTGTGCAACCGGCTGCGGCGGGCGCCAGCGCAGTGCACCCACGGGTGGCGCGGCGTAAGGTATTCCCTTGAAGACAAAAAGATCATCGTCAATCAGGCCTCTGAGTTCACCCTCTGCGGTCATGATCCTCAGACGTCGTTCGTTTTTCATCTCGGGTTCCCAGATCAAGCTTGGTTCCATTATTTGCAGGCCTTGAGCGAATGTCCATGTTCTGAAAGCATTTGCAGATTAAGCCGAATATGCTTTCGATCCATTGAACATCTCCATCAAATTATTTGGCTAACCCTGGCATGGCGAATTGCATTAAGGTTACAAGTTAACCTGGCGAGACGGAGAAGCGCGATGTTTGGTGGTATCAACCAGATGTTCAATCGGATGAGCGATCACCCGGACTTCGGTAAACTGCTGTTACGTCTGACGTTTGGCGGCCTGCTGTTATTTCATGGCGAATTCAAGGTGATGCATGGCATCGACTGGATCGCTCATATGCTGGCCGTTAAAGGCATGCCAGGTTTCATCGCTTACGGTGCTTACATCGGGGAAATAGTGGCACCTGTCATGGTGATCATCGGTTTAATGACGCGCCCTGCGGCTTTCATTATTGCGGTGAACATGGTTGTTGCGACCTTGCTGGTAAAAATGGGCGCGGTCTGGCATCGCACAGATGTTGGCGCCTGGTCTCTGGAAACAGAGGCGCTTTATCTGCTGGGCGCACTCGCCATCATGTTCTTGGGTGCCGGGAAGTACACGCTGGTGCGTGATTCGCGCTTGCAATAAAAATCAAAAGAAATGAAGCCGGTCTGCTGAAGTGCTGATGCCACTTCACAGACCGGTTTTCTTATGCCCTTAACGTATACCGCAACGAGCCAGACTGCGCTGCTGCATCTGCTGATACAACGCCATCTCATCCTGCACCGCTGCACCTAACGCGGCTTCAAAATCCGCCCGGCTGGCATTGCCCGCGCTACGTGCGTGCGTTTCGTCGCCTAAATTAGACTGAAATATCCCCGCTGCGCTCACTGGCAGAAAATCTTCATACACTATCGGTTCTGCCTGCACGCGCCCTTCAGCAAGCAGTTGAACCAGAGTTTCTCCCGTTTGCGGAGGATGCTGGGTGCCCTTAGCGGTCAAACGATAGCGGAACCACGCCAGTTCCTGTTCGCGCAAGGTATCTTCATCATCTGGGAAATCGCGAAACACCGCGCTCAGATGCTGTTGATGATGCTGGTTATCACTGCCGGTGCCCGCTTCCGCCAACAGACGGTCGTAGAGTGTGCGACCTTTGGGGGTTAGCGCCGCGCCGCGCTGCTCGATCTCACCAAAGCGCGCAGTATGTGTGCCGGGGGTGCCGTCATTAAAATGCACTGCCTCTTCCAGCGCTTTAAAGCTGGTTTGACGTAACAGGATCGGCACCTCGCGCCGTGGTGGCCCCTCAATGAGGGTTTTGGGATCGATACCGCGCGCGGGCATCAACGTTTGCACGCGGTCAATATCCAGCGTGCGCGGCGTCAGATGGTTGATGTGGCACCCCTGGAAGCACACTACATCGGCGATTAATCGATGTTGCTGACTCAGTGCGCGGTAGGTCACGCTGTCCACAGTGGTGTGGGCATGCCAGCGGAAGGTCTCCAGCGCCTCTTTGACAAAAAGCGCCGCGTCCGCAGCGTTTAAACCGCCCTGCTGTTGGTGTTGCGCGATCAATGCGCGGCAACCCGGCGTGAAAATATCGCGCGCGGCTAAAATCGCAGCGGCTTTTTCTCTCAACGCGGCATCATCAATCAGTTCAAGACGTAACAGAGAGGTAAACACGCGGAACGGATTGCGGCGCAATGCGCTGTCCGTAACCGGACGAAAAGCGGTGGAGTGAACCGGCACGCCCGCCTGGGAGAGATCGTAATATCCCACCGGTTCCATCCCCATCACCGCAAACATCTGGCGCAGCGTGCTGAGTTCTTCTGCCGTTCCCACACGAATCGCACCGTGACGTTCCACGCTGAGACGGTCCAGTTCATCGGCGGCAGCGAGGCGATTTTTTAAAGCGGGTTGTGCTTCCAGCGTACGTTCATTCACGGCCGTGACCAGTTGCGTCAGGGTGCCATATTGCGGCACTTCCTGCTGATACATACTGGACATAGCTTGTGAGAACAGCGTGCGAATCGCATCGCTGGTGAGAAAGTTTTCCATGGTCATCACCTCGGCGTTAAGGGTTGTTGCTAATGTAGATCAACCCTTTATCGCCGTGGAGGAATTTCGTGGAACTGTGATCGCCCTGTCACTCAGCCCGGTCTGACGGGTCACCAAAGCGACATTTCAGGGCCAGCATGATCGTGGTGAGCACCGCTGGAATCGCCAGCAACAGGAAGATTTGGCTGAACGACCACCCGAGCGAAAGAAGCTCTGCGCCGACAAAAGCACTCATAATCGCACCGACACGACCCACACCGTGCATCCAGCTGGAACCGGTCGCACGCGCGTGCGTAGGGTAATAGCTGGCGGACAGCGCATTCATGCCGGTATTGGCGCCGTTAAAGCAGAAGCCGCTAAAGAAGGCGATGGCACTCATTAATCCCACTTCCGCCGGGGAGAAGCCGAGCGCGACAATCGCAATGCCGCCACAGAAGTAGATCACCGCCAGCGCGATATTGGCATTGATGCGATCCATCAGCCAGCCCGCAAACAGCGAACCTACCGTGCCGCCCGCCTGGTACATCGCCGTAACGATGGCGGCTTCCGTCACCGACATTCCCAGCGTGTTGATCAGCGAGGGCATCCAGCTGCCAATCAGATAGACGAGGAACAGCCCCATAAAGTAGCCGCCCCATAACATCAGGCTGCCGAAGAGATATCGCCGGGAAACCACCGTCGCCACTGCGCCACGCCGCACGACAACCTGTTCAGTGGACTGGTAATGGCTGTTCGGCTCAACGACGCCAGGCAGCATGCGATCCAAAATGGAATGTATACGTGCAGCAGGTGCACGACGGCTAATCAGGAAGCGCACGGATTCCGGTAAGCCGCGCAGCAGGAAAGGCAAAACAATCAGCGGCAAGACGCCACCCATCAACATCACGGAGTGCCAGTCATAGCGAGGCAACAGCCAGGAAGCTGCAAATCCGCCCGATGCGGCACCAAAGGTGAAACCGCAGAACACCACGGTGATAATGAATGAACGTCGACGCTCTGGTGCATACTCTGCTACCAGCGTTCCAACGTTTGGCATGGCGGCTCCGAGGCCAAGGCCGGTGAGAAAACGGAATAACATCATTTGATCGATGTTTTGCGCCATGGCGGTGGCCAGCGTCCACAAGCCAAAAAAACCCACGCTGAGCAGTATCATCACACGCCGCCCGTAGCGATCGGCCAATGGCCCCGCCACCATGGCACCTAAGGCCAGGCCAATCAGCGCAGCGCTGATCACCATGCCAAGCTGATGATTAGTGACGCCCCAACTGGCTTTCAATGTAGGAGCGATAAAGCCCATCAGCGCGATGTCCATGCCATCCAGCGCAACAACGATGAAGCACAGCGCAATCAGGCGTTTTTGCCAACGGCTAAGCGCACTCTGATTAATCAGCTGGCGAACATCTACGGCTTCAACGGTGGTCACGGATCAACTCCTGCACATTCATCGTTTAATCATCAGTTTTGGTAAAAAAAACGGCGCTAATGATAGCTCATCGTTAACAATAACGGGCAGGATTTTTAGGTGTAAGTGAGAATTATTCAAATTATGCGAGATTAAGCGCTTGATATTGCAATAGGTGATAATTTTGCATTGGCGCTGATTTTTACTAATTCTATTTAAAACATCAGGTTATCAATATCAGGGTTTTTGTTAATATAATTTTGCAGTGAAGTTAACATAATTCCAGTTTTCCCATTGCCGCCATCAGGTAAAAGTCATTATGTTTGAGGCTATGGACAAAAATTCCCTTTTCAATCAGCGCATTCGCTTGCGCCATTTACACACCTTTGTTGCGGTCGCGCAGCAAGGCACGCTGGGGCGCGCGGCAGAGACACTCAATCTCAGCCAGCCTGCGCTCTCAAAAACCCTGAATGAGCTGGAAGAACTGGCTGGCGCGCGTCTGTTTGAACGTGGTCGTCTCGGTGCCCAGTTAACGACGCTCGGCGAGCAATTTCTTGTCCATGCGGTAAAAGTGCTGGATGCGCTTAACCATGCAGGCCAAAGCTTTAACGCCCCACAACCCGGGCGACCGGTCGTGATTCGCCTCGGCGCGCTCACCACAGCGGCAATGGGTATGCTGCCACAGATTCTCGATCGCTTTCACGAGCAACAACCGAACACCACGGTACAAGTGGCGACATTACATAATAATGTTCTGCTGGCCGGGTTGCGCGCGGGTGAGTTTGATATTGGCATTGGGCGCATGGCCGACAGTGAAATGATGGCGGGTCTGAGTTATGAATTGCTATTCCTTGAGTCGCTTAAACTGGTGGTACGTCCGGAACACCCGCTCCTCAGTGACAACGTCACGTTATCGCGCGCGATGCAGTGGCCGGTGGTGATATCGCCGGAGGGCACCGCCCCGCGTCGTATCGCTCAACATATGCTGGACGAGCAAGGTTGTGCGCTTCCCGCTAATTGTGTTGAAACCTCATCCACTTCGCTGGCGCGTCAGTTAGCCCTGCGTTATGACTATGTGTGGTTTGTCCCCTCAGGCGCCATCAAGGAAGATCTTAGCCACAATGCCGTTATTGCACTGCCGATTAACTCCCCTGGGCCGGGAGAGCCGGTGGGGATTATCACCCGCAGCGGCAGTCATCTCAGCCTGAGTGCCGAAGTGTTGCTGGCGACCATTCGCAAATTTCACACCTAATTAGCGACTGCGTTTGGCGTGGCGCTCACGATTATCCAGCCGCGCCTGATCCGTTTTTCTTAAACTGACATACAATGCCCCGGCACCTCCGTGCTGGGGCTGCGCCACGCAAAAGCTTTGCACCTCGTCAAACTGCGTCAGCCAGCGTGCCAGATAACTGCGTACGATATTGGCATGGGCTTCATCATCACGGCCTTTACCGTGGATAATCAGCAGATTGCGTAGCCCCTGCTTGCGTGCCTGCAGCATGAAACTGAACAATGACTTTCGACAGGTTTCTATCGGCTGGCGCAGCAGGTTCAGGCTGGCGTCCAGGGAATATTTCCCCAGCCGCAACTTGTCCAAAACACCTTGTTGAATCCCTTCTGTTTTGTATTCCAGCGGTGTCGTCAGCGGGATGATGTCAAGAAAGCCCCGCGTGAGGAAATTTTCCTGTTCGTCATTCGCTTGCGTCGGGCGCGGCGCTTTGGTCGAAGGGGAACGCAACCATTGGGTATTGGCACAATCTTTCAGTGGCGTCACATCGCCCATGGCATCCCGGAAAAGGTCTTCATCGTCTAGGTTCATGGTGTTTTCTCACACCTGGTGGTTTGCTGAGCGCAAGTTGCCGCTCAAAAACAAAATAGTAGCAAAGGATTTTTGGCATCACATCTGTCACTTTTTGCGCTGAGATAAGTTATGACCAGATGTAAATATGGCAACAAAACGTTCCAGGTCAAAAAATAATGTCAGGCAAACCTTGCGCAAACTCAGGTATACCCTACGTTAGTGGGGGTTTAAGGGGAATTACTGCTCGGATGAGTTCCCTTAACGCGTAAAAATGTTAAAATTGACGGCAGTCAATAATCATCGAGCGTACCTATATGATCCCGGAAAAACGCAGCATTCGACGTATTCAGTCTGGCGGTTGTGCCATTCACTGTCAGGATTGCAGTATCAGCCAGTTGTGTATCCCTTTCACACTGAACGAGCATGAGCTGGATCAGCTGGACAATATCATTGAGCGCAAAAAGCCGATTCAGAAAGGTCAGACGTTGTTCAAAGCCGGTGATGAACTGAAATCGCTTTACGCTATCCGCTCCGGCACCATCAAAAGCTATACCATTACTGAACAGGGTGACGAGCAGATTACCGGCTTCCATCTGGCAGGGGATTTAGTGGGCTTTGATGCGATTGTCGGCGCGCACCACCCGAGTTTTGCTCAGGCGCTGGAAACAGCGATGGTGTGTGAAATTCCTTTCGAAACTCTCGACGATCTCTCCGGTAAAATGCCGGCACTGCGCCAGCAGATGATGCGTCTGATGAGCGGTGAGATTAAAGGCGATCAGGATATGATCCTGCTGCTCTCCAAGAAAAACGCGGAAGAGCGTCTGGCGGCCTTTGTCTGGAATTTGTCACGCCGCTTTGGTCAACGTGGCTTCTCACAACGTGAATTCCGCCTGACCATGACGCGTGGTGACATTGGTAACTATCTGGGACTAACCGTAGAGACCATTAGCCGTCTGCTGGGCCGCTTCCAGAAAAGTGGCATGCTGGCCGTGAAAGGCAAATATATCACTATCGAGAACCATGCGTTGCTGGCAGAACTGGCGGGTCAGACTGAACAAGCTGCGTGATTCTATGCCGGGTCGATAAATGTTAGTTTATTGATCCGGCAACAACTTTTCCCCTTCTGCCCTGCGCCAACTTAGGCTATCTTTAATCCAACTTGCTTTGGTTTGAGGAGATTGCCTTATGTCCCGGTACCAAAATATTCTGGTGGCGATTGACGCCCAACAGGACGATCAACCCGCGCTGCGTCGTGCGGTGTATCTGAATCAACGTATCGGCGGAAAAATCAAAGCTTTCCTGCCTATCTACGACTTCTCCTATGAAATGACCACCTTGTTGTCGCCTGATGAGCGATCCAACATGCGTAAAGGTGTGATCAGTCAGCGTACTGAATGGATTCGTCAACAGGCCCACGCCTATCTTGAGGCCGGTGTTGATATTGAAATTAAAGTGGTGTGGCATAACCGCCCTTATGAAGCGATCATTCAGGAAGTGATGGCGCATCAGCACGACCTGGTGCTGAAAATGGCCCATCAGCACGATCGCCTGGAAGCAGTGATTTTTACCCCGACAGACTGGCATCTGCTACGCAAATGCCCCTGCCCGGTGTGGATGGTGAAAGATCAGCCGTGGCCGGAAGGTGGCAGAGCCGTTGTGGCGGTCAATCTGGCCAGTGAAGAGCCCCATCACGATGAATTAAACCAAAAGCTGATTCGTGAAACCGTGCTGCTGGCCGATATGGTCAACCACACAGAAGTGCACCTTGTCGGTGCTTATCCCATCACGCCAATCAATATCGCCATTGAACTCCCCGACTTTGACCCCAGCGTGTATAACGATGCGATTCGCGGACAACATCTGGTGGCGATGAAAGCGCTACGCCAGAAATTCTCTATCGGCGAAGAGTTTACCCATGTAGCAAAAGGCTTGCCGGAGGAAGTGATACCGGATATCGCCTCTCATCTGGAGGCGGGAATTGTGGTACTCGGCACCATCGGCCGCACTGGCCTTTCGGCCGCGTTCCTGGGGAATACCGCTGAGCAGGTTATCGATCACCTCCGCTGTGATTTGCTGGCAATCAAACCGGACGATTTCAAATCGCCGATTGATTATGACGATGAAGAAGACGAAGACGAAGACGATTAAAACAACAAAGGCGACCAGATGGTCGCCTTTTTTAATCGCAATACAGATTACAGCGCGCGCAGGATACCTTCTACACTCGCCTTCGCATCACCAAACAACATTTGCGTGTTGTCTTTGAAGAACAGCGGGTTCTGTACCCCGGCGTAACCGGTATTCATTGAACGTTTAAACACGATAACGTTCTGCGCTTTCCACACTTCCAGTACGGGCATACCAGCGATTGGGCTGCGCGGATCTTCCTGTGCCGCCGGGTTAACGGTGTCATTGGCACCGATCACCAGCACGGTATCGGTATCGCTGAAATCATCGTTAATCTCGTCCATTTCCAGCACCACGTCATATGGCACTTTGGCTTCAGCCAGTAACACGTTCATGTGGCCAGGCAAACGGCCAGCAACCGGGTGGATGCCGAAACGCACTTTGATGCCACGCGCACGCAGTTTTTCGGTAATTTCCGCCACCGGGTACTGTGCCTGCGCCACTGCCATGCCGTAGCCTGGGGTGATGATCACTGACGTTGAGCCTTTCAGCAATTCCGCCGTGTCTTCTGCCGTGATTTCGCGATGTTCACCCTCTTCTTCGCTTTCGCCACCGACACTCACATCAGTACCAAAACCACCGGCAATCACGCTAATGAACGAGCGGTTCATCGCCTTACACATAATGTAGGACAGGATGGCACCCGAAGAACCCACCAGCGCACCGGTGACGATCAGCAGGTCGTTGCTGAGCATAAAGCCCGCAGCCGCTGCCGCCCAACCGGAGTAGGAGTTGAGCATCGACACCACAACCGGCATATCCGCACCGCCAATCGACGCCACCAGATGCCAGCCGAACACCAGTGCAATCACCGTCATCAACAACAGCGCGACGACTTGTGAACCGGTGCTATTCGTCTGTACAAACCACAGCATCAGCAAGAAGGAAACCACCAGCGCTGCCAGGTTCATTTTATGACGATGCGGCAACATCAGCGCTTTTGAGGAAATCTTGCCACGCAGTTTACCAAACGCCACGATAGAACCGGTGAAGGTCACCGCGCCGATAAAGATGCCGAGGAACACTTCCGTCAGATGGATATTTTCCATCACCGGCGCCAGGCCTGGTGCATGATCGATGTAGCTGTTGAAACCCACCAGAACGGCAGCCAAACCGACAAAGCTGTGCAGAATCGCTACCAGCTCTGGCATTTCAGTCATTTCGACTTTCTTCGCCAGACGCACACCGATTGCACCCCCGATCACCATCGCCAGCAGGATCCACGCCACGTTGCCGCTGTTGGGGCCGAAGATGGTCGCCAGCAGCGCAATCGCCATGCCGCTGACACCAAAGATGTTACCCTGCTTTGACGTCTCGTGTTTTGAGAGGCCAGCCAGGCTGAAAATAAACAGAATTGCGGCAACAATGTATGCTGCAGTCACTAATCCGCCAGACATGTTGTTACCCCTTAATTCTTACGAAACATTTTCAGCATGCGCTGGGTGACGGTGAATCCACCGAAGATATTGATGCTGGCAATCAGTACTGCGACGAAGGCAAGGAAAGTCACCCACCCGCCGTGTCCCATCTGCAGCACCGCACCCACCACAATAATGCCGGAAATGGCGTTAGTGACGGACATCAATGGCGTATGCAAAGCGTGACTGACGTTCCACACCACGTAGTAACCGACGACACAGGAGAGTGCGAAGACAGTAAAGTGGGAGAGGAATTCTGGCGGTGCCACGTTAGCGAGGCAGGCAAACAGCACCACAGCCAATGCCAGCAGCAGATATTTGCGCCACGGTGAAACCGGTTTGGCTTCCACTTTTGCTTTTGGCTCAATGGCCGCCTGCGCCGCTTTCGGTGCAGCAGATACCTGAATCGGTGGCGCTGGCCAGGTGACTTCGCCGTCACGAATCACGGTGACGCCACGTACCACAACGTCTTCGAAGTCGACGGTGATTTCGCCGTTCTTCTCTTTGCACAGCAGTTTCAGCAGGTTGACCAGATTGGTACCGTAAAGCTGAGAGGACTGTGTTGGCAGACGGCTAGGCAGATCGGTATAACCAATGATCTTCACACCGTTGCTGGTTAGAGTCACCTGATCAGCTACCGTGAGATCACAGTTACCGCCGGTTGCTGCCGCCAGATCGACAATCACGCTACCTGGCTTCATGCTGGCAACCATTTCAGCGGTAATCAGCTTCGGTGCCGGTTTGCCCGGGATTAAAGCGGTAGTGACGATGATATCGACTTCTTTCGCCTGCGCGGCAAACAGCTCCATCTCTGCCTTAATAAAGGCTTCCGACATCACTTTGGCATAGCCATCGCCACTGCCGGCTTCTTCTTCGAAATCCAGCTCAAGGAACTCGGCGCCCATACTCTGCACCTGTTCTTTCACTTCTGGACGGGTATCAAACGCACGAACGATAGCCCCAAGGCTGCCCGCTGCACCGATTGCCGCCAGACCCGCCACGCCCGCACCGATGATCATCACTTTGGCGGGTGGTACTTTACCGGCTGCGGTGATTTGGCCAGTAAAGAAGCGACCAAATTCGTGTGCCGCTTCTACAATCGCACGGTAACCCGCGATGTTCGCCATGGAACTCAGCGCATCCAGTGCCTGGGCACGAGAAATACGTGGCACAGAATCCATCGCCATGACGGTAACCTGACGTGCCGCCAGTTTTTCCAGCAGTGCCGGATTTTGTGCGGGCCAGATAAAGCTAACTAAAGTGCTGCCCGCGCGTGTCAGTTCGATCTCCTGATCGTCTGGCGCATTCACTTTTAACACGATATCAGACTGCCAGACACTTTCGGTGGTGCTGACAGTGGCACCAGCGGCGATAAAGCTCTCATCGTCAAAACTTGCGCGAATACCTGCGCCCTGCTCGACCGTGACGCTGAATCCCAGCTTGATCAGTTGCTCAACGGTCTTTGGCGTTGCAGCAACGCGCGACTCATTGGCTAACCGCTCTTTGGGTATCCCAATTAACATACTGTTTCCTTTCAACAATTAAAGGATGAGGTTCTGTAAGTGGCACAAGCCCATAAGGCTGAAACAGCGTTTCAGCTTTTTATGAGCAAAATGCGCAATGTAACAAAGTCTTTATAACCTACTGAAAATGTGAAAAGTGATCCACAGCGATAACGCACACTTATGACATTCACACTAATATTCAGATGCAAAGATTGAATGCCACCTTTTGCCACTAGTTTTGCGACATAATAAAAAATATTCTGCTGCGCAAAATCGTGTCATGTCGAATTTAGTGTTTTTAAAAACCTTTATTTAACAGTACTTTAACTATTATGATGCTATGTGTTACCAGAATAAGTGGTAAAGCGGTCAAAAAAAAGCCATAGCATAGGTAAATGACATGTCGATGAATAATTTGCGGAGATTGTCAATCTTATGCGCATAAATTGGCTGAGACAGGTTGATTATTACATGCAATAATCAGCGGCTAATCTGTTATACATCAAGAGTCCAGCACGTTTTCGTACTCATTTTGCGTAAGGCGAAGGATCATTTTTATGAAGCTGAAGAACACCATTCTGGCGACCACCTTGTTATCACTGTTGGCAGCAAATGCATTTGCCGCCAGAGAGTTGACGCCAGAACAAGCGGCCGCGTTGAAGCCATTCAAACGTATTAATATCAACGGTCGCTTTAATGCTATTGGCGATGCCACCGATGCCATCTCCAAAGCAGCCGATGAAAAAGGCGCTGACTCCTTCTATGTGCAGGGCATTAACGATACCAACGGCAACGGCGGCAACTGGCGCGTAACGGCGGATCTTTACAAAGCGAATGCGCCAAAAGCGGATGAGACCACCAAATACCGTATGTTTAACGGCGTGAAAGAATTGCCGAAAGCGGAAGCGTATCGTTTAGAGCCATTCGATACCGTTTCCGTCAATGGCTTTTTCTCCAGCCAGCCTGATGTGAATGAAGCGATAGCTAAACAGGCAAAAGACAAAGGCGCAGCCTCCTTCTTTATTGTGCGTCAGGTTGATGCCAACAACGGCGGCAACCAGTACGTGACGGCTTATGTCTATAAAGCCGATGCACCAGAGCGCAAAGTGCAGAGCGTCTCCGATTCCATCCCAGCCGATTCTGAAGCCGGTAAAGCCGCTTTAGCCGCGGGCGGTGCAGAAGCGAAGAAAGTGGCTATCCCTGGCGTTGCCTCTTCTGATACGCCAAGTCGTAGCGTAGGCCGTTTCTTTGAAACGCAAAGCTCCACCGGTGAACGTTATACGGTGAAACTGGCGGATGGCCGTAGCGTGCAGGAAGTGAATGCGATTACTGCGGCTCAGATGCAGCCGTTTGATACCATCACCTTCTCTGACCACTTCGGTACGCCAACAGAGATCTCTGATGCTGTGGGCAAACGTGCCGTGGAAAAAGGTGCGAAGTACTATCACATCACGCGTCAGTGGTCTAACCAAAGCGGTGGCAACCTGACCGTGACCGCGGATCTGTTCAAGTAATTCGCTTGCGGGGCGGCTTTCGTCGCCCTGCTCATCTGTTTGCATAGTCTGTGCGCAGATCTGCATAATCCTGCATTGCCTTCCCTTTTCGCTCTCCGTAAAATCCTTCGCCTGTTTTCAGGGTATTCCGTTTCAAAATCGGCCAATTGCCACGTTACACTCCAGCGGAATCGTCACTACCCAGCATACTCTGCTGTCCAGGAATGGTGTTTTGGATAAAAAATTAGGTCTGAGCGCGCTCACCGCGCTGGTACTCAGCTCCATGCTCGGTGCGGGTGTATTTAGCCTGCCGCAAAATATGGCTGCCGTCGCCGGTCCCGCGGCTCTGTTGATTGGCTGGCTGATCACCGGTGTCGGCATCCTGTTTCTTGCGCTAGCCATGCTGCTGCTGACGCGCTTAAAACCCGAACTGGACGGCGGGATTTTTACCTATGCACGCGCCGGATTTGGTGAGTTAGTCGGATTTTGTTCCGCATGGGGTTACTGGCTCTGTGCGGTCATCGCCAACGTCTCTTATCTGGTGATTGTCTTTTCGGCGCTGAGTTTCTTCACCGATTCGCCTGACCACGTGGTATTCGGCGATGGCAATACCTGGCAAGCGATGCTCGGTGCGTCGGTACTTTTATGGCTGGTGCACTGGCTGGTGTTACGAGGTGTGCAAACGGCTGCCAGCATCAACCTGCTCGCTACCCTGGGGAAACTGGTACCGCTGCTGCTGTTTGTGGTGTTGGCTTTACTCGCATTCAACTACGATCGCTTCCACTTTGACTTCAGCGGCGCCGCGCTGGGCCAGCCACTCTGGCAGCAAGTCAAGCAGACCATGTTGATTACTTTGTGGGTCTTTATTGGTGTGGAAGGCGCCGTGGTAGTCTCCGCGCGGGCACGTCATAAGAAAGATGTGGGACGCGCCACCATGCTGGCGGTTATCGCGGCACTGCTGGTTTACTTACTGGTGACCCTGCTTGCACTGGGCGTGGTGCCGCGTGCAGAGTTGGCGCAAATGCGAAATCCCTCCATGGCCGGCTTGATGCAGCATCTGTTAGGGCATTGGGGCAATACGGTGATTGCGGTGGGTCTGATTATTTCCGTGTGTGGCGCGTATTTAAGCTGGACAATTATGGCGGCAGAAGTCCCTTTTCTGGCGGCACAGCAAGGGGCTTTTCCCCGCAGCATTGCGCGGCAGAATCGTCACAATTCGCCAGCCGCTTCGTTGTGGCTCACCAACGGCAGCGTGCAGGTTTGTCTGATCCTGATTGCGGTCACTGGCGCAGATTATAATACGCTGCTGACCATCGCGTCAGAGATGATTCTGGTGCCGTATCTGCTAGTGGGGCTGTATTTAATTAAAGTGGTTCGCGGACAAAAAAATCCGCTGGCATTGGCGGTAGGATTGGGTGCCAGTGCCTACGGATTCTGGCTGCTTTATGCTTCTGGCCCGCTGCACCTGCTGTTGTCTGTGGTGCTTTACGCGCCGGGATTACTACTGTTCCTTTACGCGCGACGCGGCGGCCGTGGTAATAGAGTGTTGTCACAACTTGAGCGCATCGCGATTGGATTACTGATTGCGGCAGCACTGCCAGCAATGTGGCAGCTTACGCAGTAATTAGTGAGGTTGAACCGGGATTGAGACGCACAGCAGGTCATCCTGCTGTGTCAGATTGAGCGCTTTACGGTATTCCTGATGAATCGCGTCCAGCTGATCTTCTGACAACGGATAAGGCAGTTGAATGTCAAAACGGCTGATGTGCTGTTGTTCCGCGAGAGTAATCAGTCGCGCGATATTGATCTCGTCGCTGACCTGCGTTGAAATGATTTGTAATGCTAATTCTTTCAGATGATCGTCGCTTGCCGCTAAGCCGTGTGCAGATTTACGCGTCACCATGCCAAAAATCGGCATGACACCGTAAATGGCGTCAACGAAACTCCAGCGTTTTTTGCAGGAAGCAGAGAGAAAATCGCTGTAATTGAAGCAGATGCGGTCACTGTATCCGGCTGAAGCCAGCTCTTTATCAGACACCCTCGCACTCCTCCTGGTTTTCGTTACGGTTCCGAACCTTGCGCTACAACGCGCCGCTAATAATGGCACATTTCACCGTAATTATACCAGTCAGGCAGGGATATTTCGTGCGATAGCGTAGAGCTCAGGACCAGGAAAAGTTATGCTGCTGTCATTCTCATCACTTACCGTGAAATATGAACAAAATTGTCTATGTGGAAGATGAGCCAGAAGTCGGTGAATTGATCGCCGCTTATCTTGGCCGCCACGATATTGAAGTGACTGTTGAAACGCGCGGTGACCGTGCTGAAGCGACTATTTTAGAAGCCGATCCCGATCTGGTGCTACTGGATATTATGTTGCCGGGCAAAGATGGCATGACCGTTTGCCGCGACTTGCGCGCGCACTGGTCAGGGCCGATTGTGCTGCTGACATCGCTCGACAGTGACATGAACCACATTCTGGCGCTGGAGATGGGCGCCAACGATTACATTCTGAAAACCACGCCGCCCGCTGTTCTGCTGGCACGCTTGCGTCTGCATCTGCGCCAGGCGCAGGGTTCTCAGCCTGAAGTGGCGCCCGCTATTCAAAGTTCACAGCGGGTTTTGCGTTTTGGTTCACTGACTATCGACTCCCTCAATCGCCAGGTCACGCTGTTTGACGAGAACATCACCCTCTCCACCGCCGATTTTGATCTGCTGTGGGAGCTGGCCACGCATGCAGGCCAGATCCTGAATCGTGATGCATTGCTGAAAACCTTGCGAGGGGTGAGCTATGACGGCATGGATCGCAGTATTGATGTGGCGATTTCTCGTCTGCGCAAAAAACTGTATGACAGCGCCACCGAACCGTTCCGCATCAAAACCATCCGCAATAAAGGATACCTGTTCGCACCTCAGGCCTGGGATACCCGCTCCGCATGAGAAAGCTCTTTATCCAGTTCTATCTGCTGCTGTTCGTCTGCTTTCTGGTGATGACTTTGCTGGTGGGCTTGGTGTACAAGTTCACCGCTGAGCGTGCGGGCCGCCAGTCAATGAATGATTTGATGGCGAGTTCGCTGTTTCTCATGCGCAGTGAATTGCGTGAGATCCCCCCGCGTGACTGGAATAAAACCATCCGCAATCTCGATCTCGATTTGTCTTTTGAGTTGCATATCGAACCGATGAGTAAATATCAGCTGGATGAGCCTGATATGCGCCGCCTGCGCGCCGGTGAGATCGTCGCACTCGACGATCAATACACTTTCCTGCAGCACATACCGCGCAGCCATTATGTGCTGTCGGTCGGCCCGATCCCTTATCTGTTTTATCTGCATCAGATGCGCATTCTGGATATCGCGCTGCTGGCGTTTATCGGCATGTCGTTGGCGCTGCCGGTGTTTATCTGGCTACGACCGCACTGGCAGGAGATGCAGCGGCTGGAGAAAGCCGCGCAACGTTTTGGTCGCGGTGAGTTGGATGTGCGTACCCATTTTGAAAGTACATCGAGTCTGCACAGCCTCGGCGTGGCGTTTAACCAGATGGCTGACAATATCAATACGCTGGTTGCCAGCAAAAAGCAGCTGATTGATGGCATCGCCCATGAGTTAAGGACACCGCTGGTTCGACTGCGCTATCGCCTGGAAATGAGCGATAACCTCAGTGACGCCGAGTCGGCTGCGTTGAACCGTGACGTCGGCCAGTTGGAGAGCCTGATTGAAGAGCTGTTAACCTATGCGCGCCTCGACCGCCCACGCGTCGATCTCAACCTTCAGTCGTTTGATTTGGCGCAGTGGTTGCGTGTGCATATCGAAGATGTGCAAACCATGAATCCTCAAGCGCATATCGCGCTGGATATTCCGCAACTTGAGAATGTGGGTTCCGCCGATACCCGTTTGATGGAGCGCGTACTGGATAATCTGGTGAACAATGCGCTGCGTTATGCCCAACAGCGTCTGCGCGTCAGTCTGTGGTTTGACGGCGCCATCGGTAATTTACAGGTTGAAGATGATGGTCCAGGTATTCCACCTGAAGAGCGCGCACGCGTTTTTGAACCTTTTGTGCGTCTCGACCCTAGTCGCGATCGCGCGACCGGCGGCTGTGGGCTCGGGCTGGCGATTGTCCACTCTATTGCACAGGCACTGCAAGGACAGGTCACTATCGAGAGCAGTCCGCTCGGTGGTGCCAGTGTTCGCTTCTGCTGGCCGGTTGATCTACCCTTGCGAGATATTTCGCCCCGTTTACCGTCATAAGGAGCTTTAATTGTGACTTCTGCTTATCAGGAACTTAGCAAAACTTTCCAGCGCCTGGCACGCTTTGGCCATCTTGGGGCTATTGCCAGTGTCGATATGCAAACCACGATGCCACCCGGCGGCAGCCAGGCGCGCGGTGAAGCCATGGCGGAACTCAGTGTGTTTATGCATGAACTGTTGACCGATAAACGCCTTGGCGGCTTATTCGATGCCGCCCAGCAGGAATCGTTGAACGACGTAGAGCAAGCTAACCTGAGCGAGATGCAGCGTGCGTGGCAACAGGCAACGATTCTGCCTGCTTCGTTGGTTGAAGCCAAATCGCTAGCCGGTTCGCGTTGTGAGCATGCCTGGCGCCAACAGCGCCCTGCCAACGACTGGCAAGGCTTCTCGGCTAACCTAAAAGAAGTGGTGAAACTCAGCCGTGAGGAAGCCCAGTTACGCGCCGAAGCGCTGGGTGTCTCTCGTTATGACGCGTTACTGGATGTGTTCGAACCGGGCATGACCAGTGCACAACTCGACAATACCTTTGGCGAATTAAAAAGCTGGCTACCCTCGCTGCTACAGAAAGCCGTCGAGAAGCAGCAGAAAAGCGCCATCGCGGCGCCGGTGGGTCCCTTTGCTGTTGAAGCGCAGAAACAGCTCGGCTTGAGTGTGATGAAAACGCTGGGCTTTGATTTCAATCATGGTCGCCTGGATGTCAGCGCTCACCCCTTCTGTGGAGGCGTGCCAGAAGATGTGCGCATTACCACGCGTTACAATGAGAGCGACTTCCTCAGTGCCATGATGGGCGTGATCCATGAAACCGGTCATGCACGTTACGAGCAGAACCTACCAAAGCAATGGCGTGGACAACCGGTGGCCCACGCTCGCTCGACTGCCATGCATGAATCACAAAGCCTGTTTATGGAGATGCAGTTGGGCCGCAGCAAGGCGTTCCTGCAGCATATTCATCCGCAGGTCGTCGCCCTGATGGGTAACCAGCCCGCATTAGCGCTGGATAACTTTGTTCGCCAGACACAACGCGTGAAGCCGGGCTTTATCCGCGTGGATGCCGATGAACTGAGCTATCCAGCTCATGTGATTCTGCGTTACGAAATCGAACGTGCGTTGATTGAAGGCGAGATTGAAGTTGATGACATCCCTGCGCTGTGGGATGAGAAAATGCAGCAGTCTCTGGGGATGGATACGCGTGGCAACTACCGTGATGGCTGCATGCAAGACATTCACTGGACTGATGGCGCCTTTGGTTACTTCCCAACATATACGCTGGGTGCCATGTACGCCGCCCAGCTGTTCCAGGCGGTAAAGCGCGCTATCCCGCAAGTGGATGAGCTGATCCGTAACGGGGAGTTGCAGCCGGTGTTTGATTGGTTACAGCAGAACATCTGGCAGCACGGCAGCCGCTTCCCGACGCAGCAACTGTTGGTGAATGCCACGGGTGAAACACTGAATCCGCACTATTTCCGTCAGCACCTTGAACAACGCTATCTCACTGAGTAAACTGCGCGGCGGCCCGATCGGCCGCCCCTTTTCGCTTCCTTAACCCGCCTTTGTACATTCCGTTACACGCCGATACCAATGCCTCACGGAAAGACCGAATTGTTTTTCATATAGTTCTTTCACCGGCCCCGCAGTGGGCTACACATGAAAAAATAGTTCGAGGATTTTGCGATGAAAAAATTAGTTGCACTGGTGATCGCCGCTGCTATGGGTATGTCTTCTGTTGCTTTCGCTGCTGAGACCACTACAGCTGCTCCGGCTGCTGCCGCTACCACTACCGCAGCACCTGTTAAGCACAAAGCAGTTCATCATAAGAAAGTTGCCCAGAAAGCTCAGGCAGCTAAGAAACACAAAAAAGTAGCGAAGAAAGCGCCAGCTGCTCAGAAAGCTCAGGCTGCTAAAAAGCACCACAAAAAAGCAACCAAGCCAGCTGCACAGAAAGCCCAGGCTGCTAAAAAGCACCACAAAAAAGCAACCAAGCCAGCTGCACAGAAAGCCCAGGCTGCTAAAAAGCACCACAAAAAAGCAACCAAGCCAGCTGCACAGAAAGCTCAGGCTGCTAAAAAGCACCACAAAAAAGTAACCAAACCAGCTGCACAGAAAGCTCAGGCTGCTAAAAAGCACCACAAAGTGAAAAAAGCGGCTAAATAAGTCGGCCTCTTAGCGCCAACACCGCATTAACGATTGAAAACACCCGGTTATGCCGGGTGTTTATTTACTGGAGTAGCGAAAAATGGTGCGTCGCTATCGCTTCGAAATTATCCTGATTGTGATGATCCTGTGCGGCATTGTTGCAGCCAGCTTTTTTATCTAGTCGTTGTAGCGTGCTGATTACTCCAATATTTCTCCCTTTTTTCCCGCTCTCCGACTATAGTTATCGCTCAAGCGTGATGACAATAACCTCTTCTTATTCTCGCCATTGAGAGAACTATGCGCCTGGCTATCCTGTTACTTGTTGGAATTTTCAGTTTTAACCTCGCAGCACATGCCGATGATGAAGATGGGCCAAGCCCGGAAGACATCAAGACGCTATTTTTTGGCAAAGACCACCGCAAAGCCATTACGGATGTGAGTGCCGCTCCCTGGGATGCCATTGGCCAACTGGAGACCGAAAGTGGCAACCTCTGCACGGCCACCCTGATATCCGCCCATCTGGCATTAACCGCTGGACACTGCCTGCTCGCCCCTCCGGGTAAATTTGATAAACTGGTGGCGCTGCGTTTTATGTCAGGTGCTAAAGGCTGGCGTTACGAAATACATGATATTGATGCGCGTGTAGAACCTTCACTGGCGCGCAGGCTACAGGCCGATGGTGAGGGCTGGATCGTGCCACCAGGCGCGGCACCTTACGATTACGGGCTGGTCATTTTGCATAATCCGCCGTCGGGTATCGTACCCATCCCCTTATTTGACGGCTCACGTAGCGATTTAACCGATGCGTTGAAAACCACCGAACGCAAAGTGACACAAGCCGGTTACCCTGCTGATCACCTCGACACGCTCTATTCTCACAGCGACTGCCTGATTACCGGCTGGGCGCAACGCGCGGTGCTGTCGCATCAATGTGATACGTTGCCAGGCGACAGTGGATCGCCGCTGCTACTGAAAAGTGGTGATGGCTGGAAACTGATTGCCGTGCAAAGCTCTGCACCCGCACCGGCGGACCGTTATCGCGCAGATAACCGTGCCATCGCGGTGACGTCATTTAAAGACAGTCTGGAAGAGCTGGCGAAATAAGATTTTCGCTACAGAATCGCTCACCTTCTTTGCGCCAGGGTGTTTCATGCGCAGTCAGCGATATTTCACTCACAGAGGCGCAGAAAGAGCGCCTCTGTGCTTTGGGTGACTCAGCTAATTTGTTCCATCGCCTGAAGAATACGCTTATCAGAGATAGGATAAGGTGTGCCCAGCTGCTGAGCAAAATAGCTAATCCGTAACTCCTCAAGCATCCAGCGGATCGCCTGAACTTCAGCATCATCCTGACGCTGCGGGGGCAGTTTATTGCGCCATGCTTGCCACGCCTGCTCTGTGGCCTGCACTTTCAGCATGCGCGCACGATCGCTGTAAGGGTCAGTCGGCAGTTTTTCAAGGCGGCGCTCGATGCCCTGTAAATAGCGCAACGTATCGCCCAGATGCTGATAGCCATTACCGGTGACAAAGCCGCGGTATACCAGGCCACTCATTTGCGCTTTAATATCAGACAGTGCCAGCGCCAGCGTCATGTCGACACGACCCTTCAGGAACTTGTTGATATTAAACACGCTGGTCAGAATCTGCTCGACCTGTTTGGCGATAGTCACCACAGTTTCGTTCAATTCAGCACGCACTTTGTCGCGCAGTTGCTCGAAATTTTCCTGTTGCCATGCCGGACCGCCCGCTTCCGCCATCAGTTTGTCGACACCACAAGCGATGCAGTCATCAATCAAATCCAGCACTTTGCCGTAAGGATTGAAGTACAAGCCGAGTTTAGCTTTGTTGGGCAGTTTCTCGTGCAGATACTTGATTGGCGACGGGATGTTCAGCAGCAGCAGGCGACGCTGGCCTCGCCACATCATCTTTTGCTGCTCAAGCTCGTTGTCGAACAGGCGAATGGCGACACTGTCTTTCTCGTCGACCAGTGCGGGCCAGGCTTTAACCTGATAGCTGCCGCGTTTCTGCTCGTAACTTTGCGGCAAATCACCAAAGCTCCAGATGTGCAGTCCGCTCTGCTCCAGCCCATCGTCTGCGACTTTCGACAGCGTTTCCTGCACTTTACCTTTCAATACCTGCTTTAATTGATGCAGGTCTTTGCCTTCCTGCAGTTTGCGGTTGTGTTCATCCACAATGCGGAAGGTCATTTTCAGGTGATCGGGCACCTGATCCCACTGCCAGGCTTCACGGTCAATGGTGACGCCGGTCATGCGGCGGAACTCTCGCTCCAGCGCATCCAGCAGCGGTAACTCCATCGCTTTAACACGACCGAGGAAAGCTTCTGCATAGTTCGGTGCAGGCACCAGATTGCGGCGCGTTGGTTTTGGCAGCGATTTAATCAGTGCAATCACCAACTCACGGCGCACGCCGGGGATTTGCCACTCAAACCCCCCCTCTTCAACCTGATTCAGCAACGGCAACGGAATGTGAACGGTCACACCATCGGCATCCGCGCCGGGCTCAAACTGATAGCTCAGTTTTAGCTTCAGATTGCCCTGATGCCAGAAATTCGGGTAATCGAGCTGGCTGACTTTATCCGCGCCATCTTTGATCAGCATCTGCTTATCAAAACTCAGCAGGTCAGGATTGTCCTTGCTCGCCTGTTTCCACCAGCTATCAAAGTGGCGTGCGGAGACCACGTCAGCGCCAATGCGGCGGTCGTAGAAAGCAAACAGCGTTTCATCATCGACCAGAATGTCACGACGACGTGATTTGTGTTCCAGATCTTCCACTTCACTGCGCAATTTGAGGTTGTTGCGCAGAAACGCATGACGCGTCTGCCAGTCGCCCTCCACCAGCGCGTGGCGGATAAACAGCTCACGACTGAGTGGCGCATCAATGCGGCTATAGTTGACCTTTCGCGCCTGCACAATTGCCAGGCCATACAGCGTGACTTTCTCTGTTGCCATTACCGCGCCCTGGGCTTTCTCCCAGTGCGGTTCGCTGTAGCTGCGTTTAATCAGATGCTGCGCCAGCGGTTCGATCCATTCCGGGTCGATACGCGCAGCCACACGGCCCCATAAGCGGCTGGTTTCCACCAGTTCCGCCACCATGGTCCACTTCGGCGGCTTCTTAAAGAGACCGGATCCTGGGAAGATGGAGAAGCGAGCATTACGCGCGCCGGTGAATTCCTGCTTCTCATTGTCTTTCTGACCAATATGCGACAGTAATCCGGTCAGTAAAGCGCAGTGCACTTCACGATAGGGCGCGGGTTCGCTGTTAACCGGCATACCCTGTTCGCGTACCACCTGACGCAATTGCGTGTAAATATCCTGCCATTCACGCACGCGCAAATAGTTGAGAAAGTCGGTTTTACACTGACGCCGGAAGTGATTGCCCGACAGCGCTTTTTGCTGCTCCTGCAGATAATTCCACAGATTCACAAATGAGAGGAAATCCGACTCTTTGTCAGCAAAACGCCGATGTTTTTCATCGGATGCCTGCTGTTTATCACTTGGGCGCTCGCGCGGATCCTGAATCGATAAGGCCGCAGTGATGATCATCGCTTCACGCACACAGCCAAATTTTTGCGCTTCCAGTACCATGCGTGCCAGACGCGGATCGACTGGCAATTGCGCCAGCTGGCGGCCAGACGTCGTCAGCTTGTAGGTTTCATCCTCACTTAGCGTGATAGCGCCCAACTCTTCCAGCAAGCGCACGCCATCCTGAATATTGCGCTTGTCGGGTGCTTCGACAAACGGAAATGCGCCGATATCGCCCAGGCCGAGCGCCGTCATTTGCAAGATAACCGACGCCAGGTTGGTACGCAGAATTTCCGGATCGGTAAACGCCGGACGACTGAGGAAATCGTCTTCAGAGTAGAGACGGATACAGATCCCTTCCGACACACGTCCGCAACGCCCTTTACGTTGATTGGCGGATGCCTGAGAAATCGGCTCGATCGGCAGGCGCTGCACCTTAGTACGATAGCTGTAGCGGCTAATGCGCGCCGTACCGGGATCGATAACGTATTTAATGCCCGGTACGGTGAGTGAAGTCTCGGCCACGTTGGTGGCCAGCACGATGCGGCGTCCACTGTGTGACTGGAACACCCGGTTCTGCTCGGCATTCGACAGCCGCGCATACAGCGGTAAGATTTCGGTGTGCGGGATATCGCGCTTCATCAGCGCATCGGCGGTATCGCGAATTTCACGCTCGCCACTCATAAAGATCAGGATATCGCCACGGCTCTCGTGACCTAACTCATCGACCGCGTCGAAAATCGCCTGCAGCTGATCGCGGTCGGTATCGTCAGCGTCTTCCACCATTGGGCGGTAGCGCACTTCGACTGGATAGGTTCGGCCTGAGACTTCTATCACCGGCGCATTATGGAAGTGGCGAGAGAAACGCTGCGGATCGATGGTCGCCGAGGTGATGATCACTTTCAAATCGGGACGGCGCGGCAGCAGCTCACGCAGATATCCCAGCAGAAAATCGATGTTCAAACTGCGTTCGTGCGCTTCATCGATGATGATGGTGTCATATTGCAACAACTGACGATCCTGCTGGATTTCCGCCAGCAGAATACCGTCGGTCATCAGCTTCACTTGCGTCGTGTCGCTGACCTGGTCGTTAAAGCGCACCTTATAGCCGATAGTGCCGCCGAGCGAGGTTTCCAGCTCATCGGCAATACGATTGGCAACGGTACGTGCCGCCAGACGGCGCGGCTGCGTATGACCAATCAACCCTTTGACACCACGCCCGAGCGCCAGACAAATCTTCGGTAGCTGGGTGGTTTTCCCTGAACCGGTTTCCCCGGCCACAATCACCACCTGATGATCGCGAATCGCCTCGGCTATTTCTTGCTGCTTTTGACTGACCGGCAGATTTTCCGGGAAGGTGATGCGTGGCGTGGCCGCCGTGCGCTGTGCAATGCGCAGTTCAGCGGCAGCAAATTCGGCTTCTAGTTCTGTTGCAATGCCCTGCTGCGCGGCTGGATTTTTCACCTTCGCTGCGCCATGCAAACGGCGCTGCAAGCGCTGGCGGTCGCGCAGCATCAGATTATCGAGCCGCGTCCAGAGTGGGGCAAAAGGGGAAGTGACGGATGATGACATAGTGGTGTGTTACCTGTGGTCGCGGCGAGCCTGGCAAAGTGCGCTCGATGCCGGCTGAAATTTCCCGGCGGATTCAATCAATTATTGCCCGGCATAATAGCACACTCTGGACAACCTCACCCGACCGGACGTGCGACCTTATTCAATAATTTCGAACATAGGTCTCGAAATATTGCGCTTTTACCTCGCGGAGGATCTCCGTAGAGTGTAACGCATTGAGCGGTAAGCCAACCGCGTAACGCACAGGAAAATACCATGAGCAAAGTTTTAGTTCTGAAATCAAGCATTCTGGCCGGTTACTCTCAGTCAAACCAACTGGCTGACTTCTACGCTGAAGAAGCGCGCGCCAAATGTAATGAAGTGACTGTTCGCGATCTGGCTGCTCAGCCAATTCCCGTTCTGGATGGCGAGTTGGTTGGCGCACTGCGTCCTTCTGATGCTCCGCTGTCTCCACGTCAGCAGGAAGCCCTGGCGCTGTCTGATGAGCTGATTGCAGAACTGCAAGCGCATGACACTGTGGTTATCGCTGCGCCAATGTACAACTTCAACATCCCTACTCAGCTGAAAAACTACTTCGACCTGATTGCGCGTGCTGGCGTGACTTTCCGTTACACCGAAGCAGGCCCGGAAGGTCTGGTCACCGGTAAACGTGCCGTGATCCTGTCAAGCCGTGGCGGTATTCACAAAGATACCCCAACCGATCTGCTGACCCCATACGTGAAATTGTTCCTGGGCTTCATCGGCATCACCGATGTGAACTTCGTGTTCGCTGAAGGTATTGCTTATGGTCCAGAAGTGGCGACCAAAGCGGCTAACGACGCGAAAGACGCCATCAAGCAAATTGTTGCTGCGTAATCTTAAGAACGTGATGAATACCCGAGAATAATGGGTATGATGCCATCTTTGCCGGGCCTGAGTGCCCGGCTTTTTTATGGCTGTGACTCAGATAATGATGGGTTTTACTTACGTAACCACTGCCCGTTGATACCGCGCACATACTCACCGCTGCCCGCGCGACTCACCAGCTTTTCGCCCGCGATACGTGCCACTTCACTGGTGCTCAGATTGTTCTGCTGCGCGACGCGCTGATATTGTTGCATACGGCCATCATTAATCCGTTTCACCAGCGCCAGGGTTTCATCATCCTGTTGTCGCGCCGCCACATAGCCACTGAGTGTTTCCCCCACGCGTCCCTGCTGCCGCGCCTCGTCCAGCGTCAGCGCCCACGCTGAAGGCACCAGCAGCAGCGCCAGCAACAATGCCATCGCTTTCGATTTCATCATGCCTCTCCTCAAAACAGGCCGCTTTGATTTTTCAGCAACGCTTCCACATCTTTATCGACCTTGATGTGGATTTCATGTTCGATCTTCACGTTCATATTGATGGTGATCGGCTCTTTCGGTGCCGCCACTTCAATGCGCGGCACGCAACCGATCAGCGGCAGCCCAGCTGCCAACACCAGCAATGCCCTGAGGCTCATGGTTGGGGATCCTTCTTCGATGGCAGGGTGGCATTTTGTTCCACCCAGGATTGCAAATTATCGCCAAAGCGCAGGCTGCGCCACAGCTGGAACAGATTTTCCTGATGCCGATAGTTGAGGTTAATCGACTGTCGGCGATTACTGAACTGACTGGTGCCTTTCACTTCGGACTGCATCGTAAGGTTGCCGAAGTTATCGAGGTCCAAAGTGGCCCACGAACGGGAAATCTCCATGTAGCGCAGCCAGTCCATGGCGGCTCCCGCGGCAAAGTTATTACTGACGATGGCATCCGCCATATCTTTATCCATGCGGAAGGTCAGCGGGCCGCTGTTGGCAATCCAGCCCTTTTCAATCAGCCATTGAGGATTATTCACCCACAGCGGTAGCTCACCATTCACTTTGCCCGACATGGCAAACTGCTTCGGTTTGATTGCCGTGATCAGCCTGCTAAGGTCAATCTCGCGCAGTGCAACGCGCGCGGGCTTATGCTGCGGCATCCTCAGCTCTGGCATGCTGACATGGCCGCCTAAGAGATCGAGATTCACGTTACTGAGCGTCAACGGCTGGCGTTCCTGCCATGGGTAGTGGCCCTGCAGATCGGCAGTGATGTTCTGCAACGCAAACTGATTTTTGACCTCAGCGATGCGCAGTGAAACCGGACCGCGACGCCCTAACTGCCATTGGTGATCCTTGAGACGGAACGGCAGCGTGAAGTCGATGCCATTGATTTCACTGTCCGGCATCCACACGCTGCCCTTTTTCACTGCCCAGAAACCACCGGCTTCAAAGCCCTGTTTGGTGGCCGCAGAAAACGCCATTTGTGCCCGCAATTCACCTGACTGAATGCGCATCTTCAAATCGCTACTGAGCAACGGCTGGAACACCGTCAATGATTGTGCTGGCCACCAGGCCTCACCACGCAGACGTTCACCATCCCAGCGCCCGTGAACCCGCACCGGGCCGATATCCTCAGCAGTAAGTTGCCCACGCCAGATAAAGCGACTCGGATCGCTGCCTTTGGCCTCAAAGCGCAGTTCTGAAGGCGGCAACCCCCCGCCATAGCTAAACTGCGTCTGACCGGATTTCAGGGTAAAACCCCCGTTGAAAGCCGGATGCGCGACGTCTCGCTGCCAGCGCACCGGTGCGGTTAAGGTCAGGCGCGGTTTGTCGACTTGCACCATGCCATAGGCTAATTGATCAAAGCCGGTATTGAGTGTGTCCAGGGAGATCAGCGTATCCTGCCAACTGCCCGTGCCCTTCACATCCCATTTGGCATTGAGCGGCTGCATCAATCCATCGCCCCAGTATCGCCAGTTCCAGCGTCCGCTGTCCGGCCAGAAATCGCTGGCGCGACCATCAAGATGCAGCGTAAAGCGACCGAAGTTGGGATCGTGAGCTTTTAGAATTGCTTGTAATCTGCCATTGATACCGCGCGAGGCAAGTGTCACGCCCGCTAACGGCCAGCGAGCTTCATCCACTTCCAGCGTCGACAGTAATCGACCGCGCAAACGCAGCAGTGCACCTTGTTTAAGCGTGATTTGCGGATCGGTCAACATGCCGTGCAACATACCCGGCATGCTGCCGAACAACTGCAGGTCGGCAAACTTACTTTCGCCGGTCAGCTGGAACGGTAACGCGCTGTCGGTAAGGCTCAATGTGCCCGGCCCGACACTCAGCACCAGGTTACCCTTGCCCCCGCGTCCCTGAGTTAGCAGGTTAAACCGACCGCTGATCTGGGTGTTTTCCAGTCCCTGCTGCCAGTTGTCGAGGGTGAGCGCCAAACCACCGGACAGTGGCTGATCGGCTTGCGGCCAGCGCCAATGTCCCTGAGTGATACGTATCTGCTGCGCATCGACCTGCCACGGTAGCTGCAACAACGGCTGATCGTCACCCTGCTGATTAATCACCAGCGTGCCCTGCTGCTGCTGCCAGTTAAGCGTCAAGGCCAGCGGCTGCGGCCACTGCGTCAGATTGACATCGCCGCTGAGTTCACCCGCCACCGGCAAACCGTTAGCAAAGGTAGGCAGCGTAAGCTCACCGTGTAAATCGAGCGGTTTCGGTAGCAAAGGATGACTGAGTTGAAGTTGTGCGATCTGCAGTTGCTGCCCCTGCAAACGCGCATCCAGTTGCAGGTTATCGCCCTGATAATGTAACTGCTGGACGCTTTTATTGAGGCTGAGATCAAAACGGCCGGCATATTGCTGCCAGGGTAAAATACTCAGTTGCTCCAGATGGATATCGGCACCCGGTAACATGTGTTGCCATTCGGCCAGACTGCGCGGTGCACCGCTGGAATCGCTCTGTGGCAGGGCTTGCAGGCATTCACTGTTAAGCTGAACGGCCTGTGCACTGAGCTGCCAGCGTTTATGTTGCCAACCCAGCGCGACATCTTTGACATTCGCCAGCTCGCAGTCACCAGCCAGATAGCTTACCGCCGGAAAATGCACGCCGCCGTTATGCCAGCGCGGTGAACCATTGAGCTCAACGCGGGTATTTTCCGGCAGCCAGATACCCGCCAGACGCGGCAACCATTGCGTCAGCGTCAGCAGTAATCCCAACAGCAGCAATATCAGCGCCAGTAGCGCAGCAAGTGTTCGACGGAGGCCCCGCGACATGGCAGTTAACTATCCTGTTCTTTACGCAATCCTGACGGTGATGATGTCATGTTATGCCCGGCAAATGAAGGTGTTAGCTATATAGCCTGGCTGAAGATCAGCAAAATGATGCAGAAAACGTTATTCTGTGATGATACCGACGTTGCATTTTTCAGGAGCGAAATAATGAAAGTTGCGGTTTACAGCACCAAACACTACGACCAGAAATACTTTGAGCACGTCAATGCCAGCTTTGGATTTGAGCTGCAGTTCTTTGACTTCCTGCTGAGTGAAACCACGGCCAAAAACGCGGCGGGCTGCGATGCGGTGTGCATTTTCGTTAATGATGATGGCAGTAAAGGGGTGCTGGAGGAGCTGGCGGCACTGGGCGTGAAAACCATCGCGCTGCGCTGTGCCGGATTTAATAACGTCGACCTTGAAGCGGCTGCCGCCCTCGGTTTGCAGGTGGTACGCGTACCGGCCTATTCGCCGGAAGCGGTGGCTGAACACGCGGTGGGGTTGATGATGACGCTGAATCGCCGCATTCACCGCGCCTATCAACGCACACGTGATGCTAACTTCTCGCTGGATGGCCTGACCGGTTTCAATATGCACGGCAAAACGGCGGGGGTGATTGGCACCGGTAAAATCGGTGTGGCGACCATGCGCATCCTGAAAGGCTTTGGCATGCGTTTACTGGCGTTCGATCCTTATCCAAGTGCTGCTGCACTCGAACTGGGTGCCGAGTATGTCGATCTGAAAACGCTGTTTGCCGCATCCGATGTGATTACGCTGCATTGCCCAATGACGCCTGAAAATCATCATCTGCTCAATGCACAAGCCTTTAATCAAATGAAAGATGGGGTGATGATCATCAACACAAGCCGTGGTGGCCTGATCGACTCACAGGCAGCCATTGATGCGCTGAAGCAGCAAAAGATAGGTTCGCTCGGTATGGATGTGTATGAAAATGAGCGCGATCTGTTCTTTGAAGATAAATCGAACGATGTGATTCAGGACGATGTGTTCCGTCGCCTGTCAGCCTGCCATAACGTGTTGTTCACCGGCCATCAGGCATTCCTGACTGCCGAAGCCCTGACGGCGATTTCCGAAACCACGCTCAGCAATTTACAGCAGCTTGAACGTGGCGAAGACTGCCCGAATCAGGTGAAAGCGTAAAGATGTGGCGCCTGCCTCAGCGGGCGCACTGTCCACCCATCAGCGCCTGCTCGTCACAACGACGGCCATTGGCTAACTGACACATGCCAATACGCGATCCATCCAGCTGGCGTGAAAACGCCAATGTTCCCCCGGCATTACTGCAATTCACTTCGGCCATAGATGCCATAACAACATGCGGTTGAACGTGTGCTGCGGTAGCCTGTTGCGGTGGTTCGTCATCACTGTTGCTGCTGCAGGCAGAAAGTAACAGTGCTGCACCGGCCAGCAGTAAGGTAGCGGCTTTCATCGGTCGGGCTCCGGGGAGTTGGGCGTAAAAGAGCTCCCAGCATATGTCAGGTGCGTTAAGGGATCGATAGGCGACACAGCTTTTTACAAATTTTTTTATCGCCTTTTGCAAGCAGAATTATCCTGATTGGACCTGATCAGCCTTTTTTCACCGAAACAATCCTATTTATCAATGCATAAGGAGGAATCATGCTAACAGACATGTTGATCCGTATTGCGCTCGCCGGCATTTTGGGTGGATTGATTGGCCTCGAGCGTCAGATGCGCGCCAAAGAGGCCGGATTACGCACCCACATTTTGGTGGGTATTGGCAGTGCCATGTTTATGCTGGTGTCTAAGTATGGCTTCGCGGACATGCTTCATAGTGATCACGTGGCGCTGGATCCCAGCCGAATTGCCGCACAGGTGGTGAGTGGGATGGGCTTCCTCGGCGCCGGTACCATCATCATCCAAAAACAAGTGGTCAAGGGTTTAACCACCGCCGCAGGTTTGTGGGTCACCGCCGCGATTGGCCTGGTGATTGGTAGCGGCATGTATGAAATCGGTATTTATGGCACGGTGCTAGCGCTGGTGGTGTTAGAAACTTTCCGTCGCATCAGTCATTGGCTGATTGGCCGCCATCACACGCTAATGGTGCACCTTAAACCCAAAAGCGTGCCGCTGGTGTTGCTGGTGCTGCAACGCGAGAATATCCGTTACGGTCACATTGCTGTGGTAAATCGGGATGAGGAGAATGGCCTGTGTGAACTCAGCGTTGAGGTGACATTGTCACGCAGTGCAGCTATTCACACCATCTACGATAAAGTGATGGAAATCAAAGGCGTTCAATCATTAGAAATGATGTAAAAATCAACAACCTTAGATGGCAGTGCGCTCACCTGTCGCCACCACACAGATGAAAAAGTCCGACCAAATTGCTTTGCTAAACTGAATCATTACCCCCGTAAAGTTTCGGGTTTCTCAGCGTAGCAAAGGACGATTTATGATTACCGTCGACGGCAACGGTGCGGTGGCTTCGGTCGCTTTCCGCACCAGTGAAGTGATCGCCATTTATCCCATCACGCCCAGTTCCACCATGGCGGAACTGGCCGACAGTTGGTCTGGCGAAGGTCGCCGCAATATCTGGGGTGATATCCCTCGCGTGGTGGAGATGCAGTCAGAAGGCGGCGCGATTGCTACCGTGCACGGTGCGTTACAAACCGGCGCCCTTTCCACCACGTTCACGTCATCGCAGGGCCTGCTGCTGATGATCCCGACGCTGTATAAACTCGCCGGGCAGCTGACGCCGTTTGTCCTGCATGTTGCTGCGCGAACTGTTGCCACGCATGCGCTGTCGATATTTGGCGATCACTCTGATGTGATGGCGGTGCGCCAGACCGGTTGCGCACAACTGTGTGCTTCCAGCGTGCAGGAAGCACAGGATTTCGCGTTGATTTCTCAGATGGCTTCACTGAATAGCCGTGTGCCCTTTATCCACTTCTTCGACGGTTTCCGCACCTCACATGAGATCAACAAGATCGTCCCCATCAGTGATGAAACCCTGCAAGCACTGATGCCAGCACAAGCGATCGCAGAACATCGTGCACGCGCACTGACGCCGGATCATCCAACGATTCGCGGCACTTCCGCCAATCCTGATACCTATTTCCAGTCACGCGAAGCCACTAACCGCTGGTACGACGCCTGTACCGGACATGTTGAAGCCGCCATGGACGCGTTTGCCGCTAACACCGGCCGCCAGTATCAGCCGTTTGAGTTTTATGGTCATCCGCAGGCTGAGCGCG
This sequence comes from Candidatus Pantoea communis, assembly GCF_011752685.1. Taxonomy (NCBI): domain Bacteria; kingdom Pseudomonadati; phylum Pseudomonadota; class Gammaproteobacteria; order Enterobacterales; family Erwiniaceae; genus Pantoea; species Candidatus Pantoea communis. The sequence continues at coordinate 102,178 of NZ_VWXC01000014.1, read as the reverse complement.
TGATAGTGATGATGGGTTCGGGCTGCGGCACCGCCGAAGAAGCGATTGATGTTCTGTTGCAGCGCGGCGAAAAGGTCGGATTGGTGAAAGTGCGCCTCTATCGTCCGTTCTCAGCAGCGCATCTGATCAGCACGCTGCCTGCTTCGGTTCAGCGTGTGGCGGTGCTGGATCGCACTAAAGAGCCCGGTGCACTGGGTGAACCGCTGTTCCTGGATGTGATGACCGCACTGGCTGAAGCCTTTAGCCGGGGTGAACGCCCGACGCTGCCGAAAGTGATCGGCGGACGCTATGGTCTGTCATCGAAAGAGTTTGCCCCTGATGCCGTGCTCGCTGTGTTCCGTGCGCTGCAGCGTGAACAAGTGCCTGCGCGTTTCACCGTGGGTATTTATGATGATGTCACGCACTTATCGCTGCCGATGGAGGCTAACATCGTGCCGAACCGGGCGCGACTGGAAGCGCTGTTTTACGGCCTTGGCAGTGACGGCAGCGTGAGCGCCAGCAAAAATAATCTGAAGATCATCGGCAATGCCACGCCGTGGCACGTGCAAGGCTATTTCGTTTATGACTCGAAAAAAGCGGGCGGCCTGACCGTTTCGCATCTGCGCGTCAGTGAACATCCCATCCAGTCGGCGTATCTGGTGCAACAGGCTGATTTTATTGGCTGCCATCAGCTGCAGTTCATCGATAAATATTCGATGCTTGATCAGTTGAAACCGGGCGGCATTTTTCTGCTGAATACGCCTTATGCCGCTGATGAAGTCTGGTCACGCCTGCCGCAGGAAGTGCAGAGCCAGCTTAATGACAAGCAGGCGCGGTTTTATGTCATCAATGCGGCGCGTATTGCGCGTGAATGCCAGCTCGGTGCGCGCATTAATACCGTGATGCAAATGGCGTTCTTCCAGTTGACGCAGATTTTGCCCGGCGACAGTGCATTAACCGAACTGCAAAACGCCATTGCACGCAGTTACAGCAGTAAAGGCGAGGAGCTGGTGCAACGTAACTGGCAGGCGCTGGCGATGGCTCAACAGGCGCTGGAAGCGGTGCCGCTGCAGGCGGTTGATCAGCACAGTCCACACCGCTCGCCGGTGGTATCCGATAGCGCACCGGATTTTATCAAAACCGTCACCGCCGCCATGCTGGCAGGATTAGGCGACAAATTGCCGGTGTCCGCACTGTCGCCAGACGGCACCTGGCCCGTTGGCACCACCCAGTGGGAAAAACGCAACATCGCCGAAGCGATCCCCATCTGGCAACCCGACCTGTGTACGCAGTGTAATCACTGCGTAGCAGCCTGCCCGCACGCGGCGATTCGCGCTAAAGTTGTTGCGCCTGCAGCCATGGACTCCGCACCCGATTCACTTGCTTCTCTCGACGTCAAATCACGCGATATGCGCGGCCAGAAATACGTGTTGCAGGTAGCACCGGAAGATTGTACCGGCTGTAATCTGTGTGTCGAAGTGTGCCCGGCCAGCGATCGCCAGCACCCGGAGATTAAAGCCATCAACATGCAATCCCGTCTTGAGCATGTTGAAACTGAAAAGGTGAATTACGATGCGTTTCTTGCGCTGCCGGAAATCACGGCGGAACAGCTGGAACGCATTGATATTCGCACCTCACAACTGATCACCCCGCTGTTTGAGTATTCAGGCGCCTGTTCCGGCTGTGGGGAGACGCCGTATATCAAGTTGCTGACGCAGCTGTATGGCGATCGCCTGTTGATTGCCAACGCCACCGGTTGCTCATCCATATATGGCGGTAATCTCCCCTCCACGCCTTACACCACTAACGCTGAAGGACGCGGACCGGCATGGGCCAATTCCCTGTTTGAAGATAATGCTGAATTCGGGCTCGGTTTCCGCCTGAGCGTTGATCAGCAGAAACAACGTGCGCTACGTCTGTTAGATCAGTGTGCGCCAGAGTTGCCCGAAGCTTTAGTGGCAGCATTGAAAGAGGACAATGTCCTGCCCTCTGTTCGTCGCGAGCAAATCGTTGAACTGCGTCAGCAGCTGGCGGCTTCATCATCAGCGCACGCAGGCGAATTGCGGGTTATCGCCGATGCGCTGGTGGAGAAATCTGTCTGGCTGATTGGAGGCGATGGATGGGCCTATGACATCGGCTATGGCGGTCTTGATCATGTGATGAGCCTGAGCGAAAACGTCAACGTGCTGGTTCTCGACACCCAGTGCTATTCCAATACCGGCGGACAAGCCTCCAAAGCCACGCCGCTCGGCGCAGTCACCAAGTTTGGCGAACAAGGCAAGCGTAAAGCACGTAAGGATTTAGGCGTCGCCACCATGCTGTATGGGCATGTGTATGTGGCCCAAATTTCGCTGGGCGCGCAGTTGAATCAGACGGTGAAAGCGATTCAGGAAGCTGAAGCCTGGCCCGGCCCATCGCTGATCATTGCCTACAGCCCGTGTGAAGAACACGGCTATGACCTCGCCTACAGCCATGAGCAGATGCGATTGTTGACCACCAGCGGATTCTGGCCGCTGTATCGTTATGACCCTCGACGTGCAGAACAAGGTAAAGCGGCACTGGCGCTGGATTCTCGCCCGCCCACCTCGGTGCTGGAAGAGGCATTGATGAACGAGCAGCGTTTCCGCCAGTTGCAAACCCGTGAACCGGAAGCCGCCGCACAGCTCTGGCAGGATGCAACCGAAGCCGCCAATCAACGCTATCAAAGACTGGCGGAAATGGCCGGTAAAGCAGAGAAAAGTGACTAAATGAACTAAGCCCGGCGCGCTGGCCGGGCTTAATGATTTAACAGGGTTGAAGCTGAATAATTGCCATCTCAACCGCGCGATTGGGCGAGCCGGTTAACTCCCGATAGCGCAGTTGCAGATTACGCAATTCTGTCGCTACCACCTCTTTTTCTGTTGCTGATCCCCGCTGTGCCAGCTCGAGATAACATTGCCCGACTAGCCGGCACGCTTCTTCAAAAACCATGTCGTACGTTTGCATCTGCCTCTCCTCACCTTTAGAAACTAAAAAACACTTCATCCATCCTGTCAGGCAGCGATGTGCACAATCTTTACCCAGATCAATAAATGGGCAGATTGTTCTGGCAAAGTGTGCGGTTTTATCGCAGGAATCCGTGAAAAGAGATCACATCAGACTGGCATTCGCCTGCGCAATCCGTACCATACGCACTCATGTCATAAGAGTTTATTGCCGCTGAAGCTTTATTCAGCCGCCAACGACCCTTGCGTTCATTCTCAAGCGTGAAAATAATGTCAGAAAATCAAGAAGTAACCAAAAAGAACAATATAATCTGAAGACATAAGACAGTTACTACAAGTTCTTGGCAGTAATGGACAGCCTTGATATTTCATTCGGTTAGAATATTGCATAAGTACGCAGTTTTACACTGACCGCCAATGACAATGCCCCATTTAGTGCTCTGAAAAAGATATTTGCCCCTGATTTCGCCCCTCGTTTATCTCCCTGAATAGATCGTTAGCTCCCACAATCGCTGCATTATTACTCTTTATGAAACATCAAAACTATGTGCGCATCAGTTATTTTTCCTAAGTTGTGCCAGGCTTAGAGTCGATGCCTCATTAATGGAGATTAAAATGAATAAAGTTGCCTGGATCGCAGTAATGTTACCTCTCAGTTTTGGCGCTTGTGCTGAAACCGGCGGATTTGAAGCGGGTAAAACACCACCTCCTCAGAGCAAAGAAGATGCAGGTTATAAAGGATCCGAAGACACCGCGGAAACACCAATCACACTGATAAAAGATTTCCGCCAGGGCGGTTATGTCACTCTTGAAGGTTACATTGTTAAAAAAGTGAAGGGCAACATTTATGAGTTTCGTGATAGCACGGGCACAGTAAACATTGACGCTCCAGAGGCTACCTTTAAAGGCAAAACCTTCAATTCTGAAGATAAAATCCGCGTCAGTGGCAAGGTGTTTGGCAAAGGTAAAAATGCGCATTTAAAAGTTTCACGTATAGACGAACCCTGATAAGTAAACGATGGCCCCGCTCATTAAGGGCAGGGGCCTGACCCCTTAATAGCTAGCGCTAGCTCAAACGGCTAGAGTGTGCATCCATAAAATCCCGTGGTTGAAAGCCTGACACCTTCAGCACATACCGAATAAGTTCAATACTACTTTCAATAAACGTCCATCTCTCCCGCTTTAGATTATATGATGGCAAACCTGGTTTTTAATGATTGCGAATCTGACTATAGCAAGCTGAATAAAGGATTTTGATTGTTTAACTTTGCTCCTGGTGTAGAGGTAAACTTCACTCGGTTAAGCTAATTATTTTATGGTGTTAGGCCACTAACACCGCTTAGTTTTATCCGTGGCAAAACAGGCATTACCTTAAAAAATTTACTTAGTCATGACTTAATCTTACCGCTTCGCATGCAATCCCATTATCACAGTCTAAACTCTGTTTTATCGCTACCACTTTCCTGTGATATCGATAAAACTCCGTTTGATCATGATTCGCACTCTTTGTGCAGGCCCGGCTCGCCACCAGCTCCGGGCTTTTCTTTTAAATGGAGATTCTCATACACTTCTGTTTTTGAATCTTTCAATATTTCTAAAACGAGCACTAATGGAGCATTTTGAAAAGAGGGTATTAAATCAGAGGTGCTGTAAATAAATTAAGCGCACCTTTCCATTTGATGAGAATTTAGCCTTTGAATGCATTTCTGTCCGGTTCAATGCGATTCTTCCGGCTTCAATTGTACTTTTTGAATGACTGTTAGCCAATGCAAGTATTATGTGTTTTTTTATTTTCAGGCAATTACAGTGGTGCACAATAACCATATTGACTATACGTTCACTTGCCCCTGACGGTTTTTTTTGTACTCAACTGGCAATGGTTGCATCACTACATGCGATACAATGTAAGATGCGTCATATCAGAAAGTACAATCATTATCCCAAAGATTGCCCACGATTAAACTCACCTGTAGTGCGGTCTTTCTTCCTGTATGGTCTACAGTTGTTGGTAAATAAAATTCCTCCTGAATGAGAAAACAGGTCCGTATGAGAAACCTGACGATTCCTGCACTAACGACTGTGCTTTTGCTTGCAATAATTTTTCTGCTACAGGCACAATGGATTTCCATGATGTGGTAAAACGTCTTATCATGGCAGAACAATAAAAAAAATGATTATTAGACACTCTCTGCACAGGCTGAACTCAAGGGCATCCTGTGCTTTTTTTTGCGTCAAAGTCTGTGTACTTCATTAAAGAGTCTATTTCATGCTGTTAACGTTAATATCGGATTACTTAAGTAAAAGGCGAAAGATTCTCCACCCGAATTATCCTATCTATCGTTTTGTGTGTCTTTCTTTTGACCTTCTTACACTGCCCCCCTGACTGAATCACCTTCTTCCTGCCATCATCAAACCTCAAAACATCAACTGTTCTCATTCTTTTTGCCGCTTCGCTAGCGTTTAATCAGTTACAGTCTATTTTCAAAAGGTCGCCTTTTACTCCCCTGTTTAGACGACACAACTCTTATTGGAAATGTTTGGCATACATTGATGCCGCCCGGGTGACTGGATTCTCCCGGGCTTTTTATTTACTGCATCAGATTGGCGATCTATCTTGTACCTTTATGGCCGTGACCTCATGAGTAACTACGCCAAGGATAGCCATATCTTCCAGTAAATCTTCTTCCAGAATCACTCCTTCATCCGTTATTACCCGGTTGGATGTGTGTATAGGTTTCCCCACTCATACATCCCTAACATATCCAGCAAAACAGTATCACCATCTTCCGGCCGCAGTCGTTCATCAATGATACAGGTCCGCCCCTGAAACTCGACCACATAACATGTTGTGCTTGTGGGTAGCAGCAGTTGAAGAGGATTTAGTAAAAATGTCACCTCGCAACGGGGAGGTCCGAAAAGCGGGTGGTGTAAGCCGGCGACAGCATTTCCCGCTTCATAGCCCATGGTTTCTGCATACCCTGTCCTGCAAACCATAATTTCCCCTTCCCGCTTTGGTTAAGGCCGTCAACGACACGCATCAGCGTTTCACTGTTAGCCTGTGGCTTAAATTCGTCAAAGAGATTGAGCTGAGAAACGCCCTGGCTGTAGAAATCTCCCAGCATCACGCCGGCTTTCATAAAGCGGCATCCATCGAGCCAGATGCGATCCAGTGACTCCATGGCCACGCGGATAATGTCCCGCGTGTCGTTGGAGGGTGTTATCAGCGAGCCCATTGCCTGATTACCGTAAAACGTCTCCCCTACCGCGTGCGGACTGGTTCGGACGAAAACGGCTATCTGCCGGCAGTATTGTCGTTCACTTCTTAGCTTTTCGGCCGCGCGCTCGGCATAAGCACACACCGCCTGACGCATATCCTGGTATTCCGTTATGCGGGAACCGAATGAACGCGAACAGACAATCTGCTGTTTCGTGGGCGCAAATTCCTCCAGCTCGAGGCAGGGTTCGCCACGCAGCTCCCTCACCGTCCTTTCCAGCACCACATTGAAATGCTTACGGATGATGTACGTGCTATGCTCTGAAAGGTCCTTCGCGGTGATGATGCCCATCGCATTCAGCTTTTTGCTAATACGCCTGCCCACTCCCCACACATCCTCGACCTTCACCAGTTCCATCAGCCTGCGCTGGCGATCAATGTTCGATAAATCCAGCACGCCCCTGGTTTTCGTCCATTTTTTGGCGGCGTGATTGGCCAGCTTGGCGAGCGTCTTAGTGGGTGCTATCCCCACTCCAACGGTCAGATGCGTATCGCGCTTTACGCGCGCGCGAATTTCCCGCCCGTAATCTTCCAGCACACGGCAATTACGTATCCCGGTCAGGTCCATAAAAGCTTCGTCAATAGAGTAGATTTCAACTGAGGGTGCCATATCTTCCAGAGTGGTCATCACTCTGTTACTCATGTCTGCGTATAAGGCGTAATTGGAACTGAATACCTGAACTTTATGACGCCTGAACTCGTCTTTGAGCTTGAAGTACGGTGCCCCCATAGGCAGCTGCAGTGCTTTCGCTTCTGCCGAACGCGCGATAACACAACCATCGTTGTTAGAGAGGACAACTACCGGCTTGCCACGCAGGTCCGGTCTGAACACCGTTTCACAGCTGGCGTAAAACGAGTTCACATCCACCAGGGCAAACATTAACGGCCCATTGTCTTAATGGAGTGCCGGACAACGCCGAAGATTTCAAACTGGTCGGCATCGGGAATCGGAATGATGGCATGTGCTGCATTCATTGGCTTTAGGTGGAGGACGGGCCGGGTCATCAGTTGCTTCACGGTGAACTCTCCAGAAATTGCAGCCACGATGATGTCGCCATGCTCCGCGTTGACGGAGCTGTCCACCACCAGCATGTCGCCATCGTTAATACCACCCTCGATCATCGAATCACCACTGACCCGGATGAAATAGGTCGAACTGGGATGGCTGACCAACAGATTATTAAGATCCAGCCGCTGTTCGACATAGTCCTGAGCAGGCGAAGGAAAGCCACACGGGACTCTGGCAATAAAAAGCGGCAACTCCAGATTGGCGCGGATTTCCGATGGTCTGAAAAACTCCATGATAATTACCCCAATAAATACTGTATGTATAAACAGTAATCGTAAACAGCATAATCGATCAAGTCGGGCATGAAGACTTTTTCCAAAGGTGTTGTGGGTAAAGGGGATTTAATTTCAGGTGTATGGAGTTTTTCTGTCTGCTGGGGCGGAAAGCATGAGCGCTGAAGTGATAGTTTTTTGAGCATATTTCAGGCCGTCATTAACAAGAGATAATTGGCAATAAGCTTTCGCCGCTTCGGTTAACTCTCTGAAATTAAGTTTTTTAATTGTTAATCTGTATGCTTTATTGGAAATTACTGGAATTTTATCTCTTTCGTTAACACATCCTACCACTCGCAAATTACTGGTCTATGGTATGTGAGTCAGTCGTTGACTGGCAGCACAGCACACAGGATGCGTTTCATACGAGAGAGACATTCCTTAGCCACTGCTTTTTGGCCCGCCTTGTGCGGGCTTTTTTTAGCTTACCCCCCTAAACCGCGCGGTTGATAACGGGCAGCCCACAGGAGTGGCGTTTCGGCATGGCGGCTTACCGTCTATTTCCACTCCATGTAAAACTCCTGACTTCGTTCTATGGCTACGCTTTTAGCCTCTGAAATGCGCATTACGCTTAGTGAGCAAAATGCCTGTGCGGGAAAGCTGGGAAAAAAATGGACGTGCTCAGTAGGTGAATCATCAGTATGCAGCCTTGGTGATTTCAGTGATAACCGACGTGTTACCGGCCTGGCTTCGTGTTTTGACTGTATACCGTTTGTTTGGCTGAGGTGACTTACGGATTTTCACCAGGACCCGTTGTCATACTGAATATTGTGGTCATCACCGTGCTCACGATAAGCTTATCAAAGTATCTGAACTGGTTTTGAAATACCTGCCCCTGCGCTCTGCATGCAGCAAAACTTCAGGAGTATGCATTAGGCTGGCTTTATCAGCTCTGGGGTTCGTGGTGGATGCGGGCAGGTTTTCATCGATTCAAATTCTCGTGTTAAGACACACAGGAGATTGAACTTGCGATACCTGATTATACCGGCTGTCGCCACCGTGCTGGTTATGATGTTTGTCTTTCTGTTGCAAACCCGGTAGGGACCCACGCCCTGGTGACTCGACGCATCACAGCGGGCAAATAAAAACAAATATTGACTAGTCAGCACTCTGCATGAACCGGACTCAAGGCTGGTTCATGCTTTTTTTATGTAAACAAAAACACCACCGATATGTTGGCGGATTTCAGCCTGTGACCGATTTATCCGTTGGGATTGAACACCTGGAAAGTCCTCTCCTCCCCCTCCCGAACGGAAATATCCCTGAAGGTCGTTGTGTGCATTTCGATCCATTTGTTGGCGCCGTGTAGCGAGTAGCGCCAGTTCAGACAATCGAGTTCTTTCACAAAATCGAGTGTGCTGATGGTGTAACGGCCAGCAGCATCGCGTTTAACCGCCTGCCTGAAAGCAATCATGATCTCGTAGTCGCGGGGCATGTCAAAACCTCCTGTTAATGCTGTATTTACACACAGTATTAACGAGTTGGTGATGCTGTTCAAGCCGTACCGCTTGAGACTTTTTAAGCTGATTGAATGCTATAGGAATTAATACGTGAAGGGCATTTGATAAAGGAGATACGGAATGTAAAGAATCTCAATAGCCTATTTCGGCGATGGGTAACCCATGACCGGGAAGGAATATTTAATGCCGGGAATTTGTATGAAAAATCAGCAAATTCAGGCTATATAAAGCGTTAAACTGCTTATTCATAAAAAATGAACTAAGCTGAATGTCTGCGCAGTGAATGGCATCTGAGAACTCAGGCCGAAGAGTGCTCAGTAATACAACATAATGACAATAAGGACTTTAACTAATGGATGACGTGGATCTGGCTCAGGAACGTGAAGAAGCGCATTTAGCGGCCTCTTTGTCTGCCCGTAAGCCGCGCCTGGTAAGCCGAAATGGTAACTGTATCTGGTGCACTGATGAGGCAATAGTGGCTAACACCGCTTTCTGTTCTGCAGAGTGTGGCGAGGACTATCACAAGCATCAGCGTGAGGTGAAGCAGAGAATTACTGGTGATTTGATATCTTAAAAGTATTCACCAGAAACACAAAACCCTTTTTATATTGCTTATGTCAGATTAGCTGCTATGCGATTGGAAAATATTACCGCTAAGGCGATGTAGCACTGCCATTAGGAATGATGTCATATTGAACAATAAATTTCTGGCAACCAAAATTATGCCCGTACTTAACGGCCTTTATTACCTGTTAAAATAATTGAAATCAACATTTAATTCTACTCCTGAGCTTTGACAGATTTTGTAGAAATTCTATGCTTAATTAGCAACATATCGTTGCCTTACTATGGGAAGGAAATTATGAAAAATTTATTAGGCGGGATGTTCATCATAGCGAGTTTGATTACACTGGCGGGATGCCAGCATGAAAGCCCTGCGGTGGGTAACGATGGCCGCCCACATGCACCGAGTAATGAGTCGGTGCCAGGTGGGCCATTGGGTAAGGGCCCGGTCGGACAACCACAGAGTTAAAACAAACCCTTTGACTAGAATGCTTAACCGCATGAATGTTTTAGTTATGCCGGAAAAACTGGCTTCCCTGCAGTGGTGACTCGACGCATCATTGCTGGCCAGAGATAATTAGGAAAGATTATCTGACACACTTCTCACAGACTGCAGTTAATAGCAATCTGTGTTTTTTATTTTCGGATTAGCAATATTTCAGTTACATACTAAACTGTTCCCGTTCCCAGCGGGACGCCATCAATTTAAGGCAAAACTTCTGCCGCCCGGATATCCATCCGGGTTTTATTTCTTCGCGCATGGCTAATCAACACCCTGAGACTCTTCAGCACTACTTGCCTTTGAAATTCATGGCGACAAAACATCTCTTATTTTCAGTGAGTGGCTTTCTGAGACAACCAACTTAAAAAAAGGAAATGATTTTATTTTGATCGTACTTTCAGAACGTATCAAAGCACTTCAATACATACTGAGGAGGTTTCAAACACCAAGGCCGGGTAGGTTCCTAACTTGGAAATTCAGTGTCTGCACGAACACCTTCGAGTTGCTGATAAGTGATGGTGGCAATATCGAAGGGCATTTGAATTTTATCAAAAATACGTTTTTTACACTTTTATAAAAATATACTCCATAGCATCAGGACGAATGAATTTTGAAATAATCGAAAAAACCTTTCAATTCTTAATTAAGATAGACGTAACAAATTTTAATGAATCTGCTTTTTAACTTCGATTAACCGGATTCTTAAATGAATTTAAATATCCTTTTGGCTTGACCGCTGCTCGCGCAGTCTTTTTCGATAATAAATGACTGTATTTAGTCGGCTCTTTATTCTGAAATTAGCATGGTTTATCACTTTTGCCCATCGGGGGTCAACGGTGTTCCGATTATAAGTTTTAAGAGCATCCAGCAAGGTACTCCACTGGCGGGCCTGGTAAGATTTGTCATCCCTCAGGTTAATTCGCATATGCTGTATGGTAGAATCAACCTGCCTTTTGGCTTCCAAAAGACTCAAACCCGACTGATGTGCCGCGGCTATTTTTCTAATCTCAACGACGTAAAACTGCAGATCAAATCCGTTTTCTCTCACTAACCCCACCACTCACTGCTAATTATTTTGAATATTGAATAGCAGAAAAAATCCAAAAATAAAGCGAAGCCGTGAATTTAAAAAGTCTAGCTTTTGGAGTAACTATTAGATGCGCAATTTTTAAACTTGACGATTTACTTGATAGTAATCAACTAGTTCAGCGTTAACGACTTGGCACTTTAACTTCACGAGATTGATTTAAATATAAATAATTTGAATCATTCACACTCAATTCATCTAAGAATTTTTATTAAATCATGCTGCTATGTACGGAAGAGTTCAATAGCAATGAAAAAGAAATGTACAATTGATGTCATATTGTATAACTTTGGGCCGCGGCTATCGCCGCTTGTAACGAATGGTGCATTGCATCACCTCTGTAAGTGTTTATGGATTTTCATTTATAGAGGTTTTTTTTAGAGTTAATCAAAGCCGCTCACTTTCTCAAATTACTGGTTCATTTTTCCCCGTACGGGTCATGCTTATGGTCTTTACTATCGTCGCGCGTGCGTCGAATTTCACCGTGTTCACTGGGACTATTCTTTGCGGGATGGTCATCTTCTTCATAAGCATGCCACATAATAGGAGTGGCTTCAGGCAATCCCTTGCGTGTATAAGTTTCTTTACTGTACTGACCGTTATTTGTATGGACGTTCATAATTAACCTCAATGTCGAGATTAATTAATGGCAGACCAACCTTGCACTCAATATGGTTATTTTAATTACATTCCTAATTAACATCTGGATATACGTAACTTTGCCCCCCTCTGGGTTAACAGAGTTAATCAATCTAGACAAGCGCAGCTTTAGATGTCAAATTCACCACATAAAAATTCCCCTTCCCCAATTTCATTAGAACTATTTGGCAAGAAGTCATTCATAACGCATAAATCGATTGCTACTTCTTTTTCCTCACTTAGATTTCGACCACGCTTCAACATCTTTTCGTTATGTCGCATATCACCAAATGATTTAGAAATTGTCACAATAAGATAAATTTTTATTTCGACATCCAGCAACACATTAAAGGAGTTTAAGTAAAGATAAAAGACTCGTTTACGGCATTTTGCTTATACAATTCTAAAGAGCCCTGCTGTTTTTCTCACGACCAATCAATTTTTATTTCTTACGAGTTGTCAATGAAAAAAAGTAAAATATAAAAAACCTTCCGCGCTGCAAAAATCATTTTTCACTCCATAATTAAAATGTCTAAACATGGAGAAAAAAATGAAGAATCCAACTCTGCTACAGGCATTCCACTGGTATTACCCTGAAGGTGGCAAACTCTGGCCTGAACTCACTGAGCGAGCGTCAGACTTGAAGGAATCTGGAATAAACATAGTCTGGTTACCCCCTGCCTATAAAGGCGCCGGGGGTGCAGCTTCCGTAGGATACGACACTTATGATCTGTTCGATTTAGGAGAATTTGACCAGAAAGGTAATATTTCAACAAAATATGGTAATAAGGAAGATTTACTCAGGGCTATCAGCTCATTAAAAGATAATGATATTGCTGTTTTATTAGATGTTGTTGTCAATCATAAAATGGGGGCTGATGAAAAGGAGGCAGTTCAGGTCAATAGAGTGGATGAAAACGACCGTACAAAAATTGACGAAGAAGTTGTTAACTGCGAAGCCTGGACACGCTATACCTTTCCGGCCAGAGCGGGAAAATACTCTCAGTTTATGTGGGATTTTAAGTGTTTTAATGGTGTAGACCACATAGAAAACCCATCAGAGGATGGGGTATTTAAGATAGTTAATGATTACACGGGTGAAGGCTGGAATCAGCAGGTTGATGAAGAAATGGGTAATTTTGATTACCTTATGGGCTCTAACATCGACTTCAGAAATCACGCAGTAACTGAAGAAATAAAATACTGGGCGCGCTGGGTCATGGAGCAAACCGGATGTAACGGCTTCAGACTTGATGCGGTAAAACACATTCCCGCCTGGTTCTATAAAGAATGGATTGAACATGTACAAGCTGTATCAGATTCGCCACTATTTATTGTGGCTGAATACTGGTCTTTTGAGTTAGACAAATTACAACAATATATAAACCAGGTTGAAGGGAAGACAATGCTCTTCGACGCACCTCTCCATATGAAATTTCATGAGGCATCTAAACAAGGCAGTGATTATGATATGAGCCGAATCTTTGAAGGCACATTAGTTGAAGCCGATCCTTTTCATGCGGTCACGCTGGTTGCTAATCATGATACTCAGCCCCTGCAGTCTTTAGAAGCCCCGGTTGAAGCCTGGTTTAAACCGCTGGCGTATGCGCTTATCTTATTGAGAGAAAATGGCGTTCCTTCAGTATTTTACCCCGACCTCTTTGGAGCAGACTATGAAGACACAGGTAATGATGGTGAAACCCATCGTGTAGACATGCCAGTCATAGATAAACTCGATAAGCTAGTGCTGGCACGTCAGCAATTCGCGCATGGCGTCCAGACATCCTGGTTTGATCATCCTAACTGCATTGCATTCAGCCGGAGTGGCACGGCGGAACAACCAGGATGCGTTGTGATAATGTCAAATGGTGATGATGGTGAGAAAACGCTTAATCTTGGTGAACCCTTAGCTAATCGTATCTGGCGAGACTTCCTTTTTAATTCCGATGAAGTTATCAAGACTAATGAATCAGGTGAAGGCGTGTTTAAATGTAAAGCGGGTAGCGTAAGTGTCTGGGTTCTCGAAGAATTTATTTCCTGATAAGATGCCCCCACATTACTGTGCCGGCAGAATGCATACTGCCGGCAACAATTATTTGGTGGAAAGCTGATATTCTGGGTGTTTTCCAGCCAGCAGTAGTAAAAATTCGTATTCTCCCTGACTGAGTTGAGCAGGTTTCGAAAGCGACTCTTTCATCTGCCACACTCTCAGACTCAGATTAAATCTTTCGGCTGCATTAGCCTGAGTCATACCCGCTTCAATGCGCAAGCTGCGAATGTCATTCTGGGCGGACATTACCGGTACAAAGTTGTTTTTCTTCATAACTTATCTCTGGCGTTAGTCTATGGTATGTGTAGTGGTCAAGCAGATTTATAAATAACCTCACTTTCAACTGTTTAAGGCTAATATTTTTTAGTTATCGAATTAAAAAATATCGCTTCGCTTATACTTTCATCCCGCCTCGCTTAATAGCCGTCTCTATATAAGAAACATCCCATAAATAGTTTTAGACATTTAATAGGGAATATTCTGCTTTTTAGTTTTATCAAATCATTCAGAATCTGACACCCCAATGAGCCCCAATTAAATCAGAAAAATATCATATGAGGTTAGTCATGAAAGACCCAATTCAACGTCGCATTCCCCATGATTTGACGCAGGTAATAATAAATGAGCACTGGCAAATTACCTACTGGACTCTTACACTCCAAACCACTCAGGAAAGACTAACCAGAGCTATCAGGGAGGTTGGCTCAAATACAGAACTGATACGAACATGGCTCAGGGAACATCCCCCTCTCATAACCCCCAAACCCATGACTTAATTATCTGTAATTAAGCGAGAGTTTATTATCATTTGAATCAGTTATGCCAGGCCGTCGGTTAATGTATCTCACACCTGTGTGGTAGCCGGTAATGCGAAATGAATGATGGTCTTAGCCATGTCTTCGGTTCTGGTATTGAGCCTTACGGCTGAACTTGCAACATGCCTTACCAAGGTGGAATTTTGCTGTGTGACCCGTTCGATATCGGTAACTGCTTGCGTCACCTGAATGATCCCTTTGCTCTGTTCATTTGAAGCATAAGAGATTTTCCTGATGAGTTCATCTACTGAAGAAACGCATTGGGTCACCGCTCCCATGGTGTGCCCGGCACGGTCTGCGACCTCTTTGCCCTCATTCACACGAGCGAGAGTTGTATTGATTAATCCTTCAATTTCTTTGGCTGCACTTGCGCTGCGTTGTGCAAGTGTACGTACTTCTGTAGCAACAACAGCGAACCCTCTGCCCTGCTCACCTGCCCGGGCTGCTTCAACGGCAGCGTTTAACGCCAGTATATTTGTCTGAAATGCGATACTGTTCACTGTGGCAGTAAACTGCCGTATTTTTTCGGCTTCCTCGGTAATACCATTCATCATGAGGCCAACTGAGTTCACCAGCTTTTCGCCTTCTCCTGTGATATATGCCGTTTTCTCAGCAAGTCTGCTTGCTTCATCAGCACTTAATGCATTTTGCTGAACGTTCGCGCTCAGCTGGGTAATACTATGTGCGGTCTGCTCTAAGGAAGTTGCCTGTTGAGTAGTCCTTACAGAAAGGTCGGTATTGCCCGCTTCGATGTCTGCAGCCTCACGCTTCAGCAGGTCCGTATTATTCCTGATGGAAAGTACAGTTAATAAAAGACTGTCTTGCATGGTTTTCACCAGTGGTACCAGCTGCCCTACACAATTTCTACCCAAATCTTGTAGTGAATTAGTCAGTTCACCGGAAGCAATTCCTCTGAAATGTTCCCTTAAGGTTGCCAGAGGCTCAACGAGGTGCACGACCAGAAAGCGGTCGCAGAAAACCAGTAACATAAAGATAAATAATGAAGCAACGGTGAATGCTAACTCCAGTTTTTGACGGTCATCGTTGAATGCATTCTCTTTGTCAGCCAGTCTCTCCTCGAGGAATTCTAAACGCTCTTTTGATGCTGAATTAAAATTTATATCTGAACCTGTTAAGGCTGTTCGAAATTCATCCCAGTCCGGTGTAGCAGGAACTTCTTCTGCTAAGGTTCTCTTTAGGGAATCGTCACCTGATTTCATCGTATTACCTGCTCGGGTCAGAAAGATGAGTTGAGCAACCAACTTTCCCTCACGCTGCGTTTGTTTATGTAGATCTCTTAAGATTTCTGAACCATATAAGCCTGCAAGAGCAACAATAATAAAAGCGGCAACGAGAATGCACTGCACTACCCGGCGAATAGTAAAGTTTGTAAGAAAGTTCATTTAATTACCTGGTGTTGTGATTAATTTAGACAAAAATAGTAACCACATAAATTATTTTAGTAGTGCGCTATTAGATTGCGCACAAGTGCGTTATCAGTTAGAGTCTGGCAGGCATTTAAAAAAAAGGAAATATTCCAGCAAGAAATATTTTTCTCAAACAGATTGACCCTTTTAATTAAACTAAAAAAACAGGACGAACTCGAGGGGCTGTCTTATGATGGCGAAAGAGACAACAAAAAGCGTAATCTTAAGTCAGTTTTTAGCTTCTTCTTCCGGTCGGTTATTTTTCTTTCACTTTTACGTTCCGGTTATTAGACCCGGCACGGGGGATTTATGGAAAAAAATTTAAATGCTACTAACGAACGTCGTAAGCGAGCGCTTGACGCCCTTCTCGCCCCTGATGAAGGAAGGGACAGTGTTTTGAGAAAATTTGTTCATTTAGCCAATCAGGCGCTGGGTATCCCGGGAAGTTTCATTTCAGTTTTAGATGAGGAATTCCAATACATCCGGGCCTCACATAATTTCTCACTGAAACACTCAAAAAGAGATGAGTCTTTATGCCAACATGTGGTTAATGACGACAATGCTCTTATCGTTCCAGATACATGGCTGGATGCTCGTTTCTTAACCCACCGCTTTGTTACTGGTGAACCCTACATACGTTTTTATGCGGGCGTTCCACTCAAAGATCGTGAAGGCCACGTATTAGGTACTTTTTGCGTAACTGACCGGGAACCACATCCCTTCAGCGATATGCAACTCGCGACACTACAACAGCTTGCTGAGTTGGTTATGTCATTTCTCGAAGCCTGGTATGCCACCGGTTTTAATGACCCTGTCACTCTCTTGCCCAACCGCTCCCGACTAATCAGCGATATGCAGTCGCTCGCTGCAGAAGGAGATAAGGTCAAGCGTCGTCTTATTATTATTGATTGCCTGAAAATGGCTCATGCTTATGACTTGGCTAAAACAGTTGGAATGGTGCCGGTTGAAGAACTTCTCAGGGATATAGCTATAAAATTGCCTCGCCGATTACGTCCTCAAAACGGTGAGATGTTCTATGCGCTTTCCACTGGACGTTTTGCCATTCTGGTTCGCGACGAAAGCCGCCTGGACGCCTCGTGGATTGCAGGGCGTATGGAAGGCATCTGTGCTGAGTTAGGTAATGGGATATCAATAACTCTTACTTCCCATGCGGGCCAAACGGATTTTACGGCGATTTCATCCAAAGCCTGTGATGTCGTTCGCCGTGCCTCGGCTGCGCTTGAAGAAGCGATCGATAAAAATTTACCCTCAGTGATGTATAAAGAGTCTGAAGAAATAAAACATTCAAATGATTTTACTCTTATGAATGAGCTTTCTGATGCAATACGTTTTGATAATGGCTTATACCTTGTATATCAGCCTAAAACCTGTCTCAAATCGGGCCAGCCCGTCGGCCTGGAGGCGCTGATACGTTGGACACATCCTGTCAGAGGGGAACTGTCACCCGCGGCATTTGTACCCATGGCTGAACAAACGGATCTACTTCATGAGATGACGGAATGGGTGATTGACAAGACGATAGCCTGCCTAAAGCGATTCAATCGACAGAATATTCAATTGCCCATCACAATCAACGTCAGCCTGCACGATTTCGCGAAAAACAATTTTGCAGATTTATTAGAATCAAAAATGCTGGAAGCACGTTTATCTAATAATCTCTTGGGAATTGAATGCCTGGAAACTGAGCGGATTATAGAAAATGCACAGGCACTATCCGGTTTGCATAGACTTTATGAAAAAGGGTTTACCATATCTCTGGATGATTTTGGGACAGGCTATAGTAACATCAGTTATCTGAGACGAATGCCGCTGGATATAATAAAACTTGATCGCTCACTTATATCAGGTGTTTTAGAAGATACCTCCTCGCTTATCATCGCGCGCAGTATTATCAGAATGTTAAAAGAGCTGAATTATACGGTGCTTGCGGAGGGTGTAGAGGACGCTGAAGTAGCAATTCTTCTGCGTGATTTTGGTTGCGACCAGGCTCAGGGGTATTTCTTCTCTAAGCCGCTATCTGATCCCGAACTGGACATATGGCTTCAAAGACGCTTAAAGAACTGAAAGCACAAATTTAGTTAACCAGATACCTACTATGACTTGGTTGCGCATTACTCCATTAACACTGTTACTGTTGCTCACTTTGATAAATTATAAGATTCATCCTGGACGTTTTAATCACAAAAAGCACTATAATCTTTTTGCTTAATACAGAGAATTAAGCACCCTCTAAAGGGATGAGTAGCTTTAAGAATCGGTTATAAAAAAAACTTTTAAATCCAGCTTTTAACCCGCTATTGCGGGTTTTTTCTCAGCAGTAAAACGATCAAAGCAATTCTTACATCACTCGTAGAAATACGTTTTTTAATTTAAGCTATTGTTTAACGACTGGATGCGCGTAAAAAAATCGTATTAATATGTAACAGCTTAAAATTCGAGTTGGCCTATGGCTGCTATTCTCACCCCCCTTTGTCGCTTTCAAAAGCGTTCCTAAGGAAAATTTCTTTGCATGTAACCAAAGCAATGGTTAAATTGTGAAGGATTTATTGCAAAGGATGGCTGATATGAAACTTGCTCAGAAACACTATAGATTATTATCAATAATTAAAGAGAGAGGATCAGTACCCTCCTCCGTCAAACCCGTTGTCAGGAAAGAGTTATCAGAGATGGGGCTTGTTGAGTTTCTCTTAGGCGATGAATGGATGCGTGAAAAAGAGCGATATAAACTTACTCCGCGCGGGAGAGAAATATTGGATGAATATGACTTTAATCTGGCCGCAAATGCGTTTAAAAGCACCTGTCAGGGAAAACGAAACTCCAGTTAAAAGCTATAGATCATTGTATTTTATAAAGTATTCAGAGATAGCCATACACATCTTTATTAGTTAATTACCAGTAAAATAGTACCGATTATTGTAAACACGCCCCAGAAATTAGACCAACCAAAGAACTATCGAGAATAAACCAAGCTATTTTTGCTCAAACAGATTACGAATTTCGGCACAATATATTGCTTCCATTGGACATATAACATTTTCAAGCCTTAACAATAGTCGCGAAATCATGGCACGTCTATTGACACAACGGCGTTCACGCAGCAATTCATGCACCAGTTCACCAATCATTATCTCTATTGGGGGTAATACTACCCTTTGAATATTTTCACCGCCTTCATCAAGATAATGAATATTCATCTTTTTTCCAAAAAATTAACTAATAGTTCATATGCTATAGATCATATGACCAGAGTGGTCTTAATGAAATCAGGTCATATTTAACTAAATTTCAAATAATTGACATACCTCACAGAATTCCGATTATTTTTTCAATCCATTCCAATCACACAACACTTACCTCTCATTTAATCACTGAGTAAGCAAGACCTTGTATGATTACTTGACTAAATTTAATAATCGGCCACAAAAAATCCTTGTTTGGACTTAATATTTTGATGATAGTTTCACTCAAAATCTACATTTATTAGGTAAATTTAACAAATTCCAGTTAAACCTACTCCTTCAAATCTCCTCTATACATTGTTGTAATGTTTTTTTAGCAACATTGATACCTGATTCAGCTTTGAATTGAATCCAATGTCGGAAAGGCTTAATTTTTAATATTCTAGGAAGTATTTTTACGTTGTAACTAGGAATGTAAACACCGCCATAAGTGACGGTGTTTTTTTGATTAATGTGGAATTTCTGATACTTCTTTGACTTCCTGCTTATTGATCTGTTGCTTAACACCGTTGGCATCAGTGTAACCTAGCAATCCTGCATCAGTCTCTGTAGGCTTACCATCGCTGACAATAGTCCTGCCATCATTAGTATGGATAGCATAGCTTGTCCGGGTACAGCCCGTTAACGCTGACAGCGCGATAATCGCGGCTAATGATGAAAAAATAATTTTTTTCATGAACTAATCCTTATCAATTATTTAATTCGCTCATATTGGTGATTTTGTCGCGGTTGATTTGTTCAGTTCTTCCTGACTGTGCATCTTTGTAAGATACTAAACCCGTATCACTGTCAATTTCCGGTTTACCGTCTGTGACGATTGTACGACCGTCTGTGGTTTTGATAGCCTGATTTGAAGAACATCCCGCGACTGAAACTGCAAAAGCTGAAGCAATTAACAGGAAACCTATGCCTTTTTTATTCATTACTGATCCCTCATTTGGAAAAAAATTTTACTAACTGTTCAATAATAGATGGTTTCTAGCAATCTGCTTTAGAATTGTACTCATACCCCACGAAATGCAAAAAAGATATGCCAGTGAGGATTCCGGTTTTGATCTTTTGTATGAGTCAATCTCCATGCGATGCAGTAAAGACCTTAAAATTATGATGTTACCTTGTTGCTGGCGATTGGTCGTTCCAGAGAGTATTAAGCAGGTCTATTAAGTCGGACGTAACTATTTGTTATGAAGCAGACTAACTGCGTTCCTTCACAGAGCAATTCGTAATACTCCCTTTTCGCTATTTTTTTTGATTATGAGCATATGCATATCCTGATTATTATGCTACTAGATGAATATTCGCTTATTGTTTGGAACCTGAGGATAAGTATGCTGAAGTAAAGAGTGTAAAATACTAACTAACACTACGGATTTAAATGCTGTTAGTTCAGATTGGTTAAATCGAGGCTTATTCAATTCAGGCTACGCTCACCGGCTTCATCCACAGACCTTTCTTTTCTGAAAGAGCCCTGATGATTGGTTCAGAAAGGTCGACTTCGCTGGACAGTTTTTCAGACTGCCAATAGCGTTCGAGTGTGAGTCTGCCTGTCAGGTCACATGTACAATCCATGGTTGCTATGATTTTGTGCCGGGCGACGTTACCCTGCATCGTAGGTACAGAACATACGACTGCAGAAAAATAGAGCTTCTCATCAAACAGGATCCACATACGGCCCGGTTCATGCTCAATGGTGCCGAGCATTTCAAAACGACGGTAAACTGTACTGGTGCTGTAAGACATTGGAATGACGTTCATGTGTATCAATCACTCAGGTGCGAATAGTAATAATTATGAACACGTTGCCGAGTATTCACTGGACACGATACTTTTAACTATATGTTTAGAATATTTTTTTAATTCTATCCACCCCTATAATTCTTTATGGCGATTTTTTAATCACTCACTTGTACTAAATACTTGCCCTACCCACTCAAATAAGTGTGTAAAACCTCATTCGTTGTAAGCATACAATCCTTTTTGAAAGGGGTTTAAAAAACTATCGTGCACATCCCAACGCTAGTCATAACCCACTAATCTCGGCGTCTATGCACTTCTGATAAGCACTGAAAAGTGAATTTTACCTGAAAGAGTTAAGCCCAACACCTGCTTCATTCCACAGCCATTATTTATAATCGGAATGCCCGCATTAATTATGGCCTAGCAAATTAGGGTGATTCTTATGCAGGCTGTATGCGGATTACACAAAATATCTTTGAACAGAGTGCTCTTACGGACTTTTAGAGAAAGATTCTAGTCAGGACAAATATTTTTTTGAACAAACCAGTATTTTGGCCTACCCTCAATCGGGCTTGGAAAAGTTCCGGCTTTGGATGAAATGGAAACTGAATTTTTTCCCGGGAATTGTCCCGGGATTTTTTTGCACTTAAGAAGTGGCTATTGCTTCCCCACTCCATGGCTTTCTGGTAAAGGAAACCAATGCGATACGCGATATTGCCTGAATGTAGCGTCCCCCGGCATAAGAATTTGGGTGAAATTTTCAAATGATGCCTCATATTTCCCGCTTCCTACCCCTTCATCCGTACATATTGCAACTACCTGGCCGTCTGCGGGCTTTTCAACTTCATAATCAATCCAGTTCATACATTCTCCATTTTAGCTGGCTTAAAATATGGACTGCCTTTCCCCTTACCGCAAAGACAAATTCAATTTTAAGATAAACGGAAAACCGGCATCTGCTTTTTGTGGTTTCGGCCGATGATGGCCGCCTAAATCGAACAGAGTGAATCTCGTGTGCTTAAAAAAACAAAGTCGCCGTAGGTGCTATGAGCATAATTCGGAGAATCCGCTTTATATAGGCGATATGTTAAAGGCATGTGGCAGGCTGAAGCGATTCTGACTGCGGTTTTTTGGGGTCACCGGGAGACACCGGGGAACTTACCTATATTGAAGAATTAAAAAGCGCTACGGAGGTGGCCATGCTCTGGATGGAAGAGGGTCTGTATCTAAGGGTGGAAGAGTTGCCGGGCGGCCCGCGGCCGCTGCCGATGCTGAGCGGGTTCAGCCTAACTACCGCCTATCGGGCGCTAGGGTGTTTTAATCCGTCGGAAACGTCGGAAGCCTATTTCATTCTTTCCAACGATCGCGATGAGGTCTGGCTTATTTGTAACCGGCACCTTAGAACCGTTGTTATACGCCGGGACTGCACGGCATTCCGGTTGCCGCTCTCCTTTTTCGGCGAGCATACTTTAACCGGCACCCTGTCGGCAGTCCTCCCCAGACTCAGCGATTAAAAAGCATCCTGAGCAGAACCATCAGGTGTGCCGCCTCGGTTTCATCGCTGGTCGCGTCAAGCCGCGCTATCATTTTCAGGCACACAGCAGTCCGCGTCAGCCGGCGCTCCTGTCGCAGGATCTCAACGGTAATGCGGCCCAGCAGCGCAATCTGGCAGGGATGGGTAACCTGGCTGAAGTAACCGGTGAGCCCGGCATCTTTAACAGGTGGTAGTCCGTCCTGTCGCATGAAATACCCGTGTGGAGTGAATAAGTTCGGGCGCAAAATAACCGATGTAATGGCGCGTGTACAGCAGTAATCCGGCAGTACTAAATTCTTTAAACAAAACCTGGCATTACTTCATTAAATTCATAAAGTTAAATTTACGCTCCGGTTATCAGGGAAGCTCATAGATAAAAATAATAGCGGCGGACGACAGCATGCCCATTACCCTGCACGATAACATCTTCAGTCAGGTACTGAATCCGGAAGACACTAACCGGGCCGATACCCGGGTATTTCTTGCCGACGATGCAAAGCCTTTACGCTGCCCTATTAATTTTGTTCGGCTATACCCTATGGCAGTACGCAGCAGAACGGCAGTTCAGGCTGTACACACAGGAGCTCTAGCCGGAAACCGTCTATGTGGTGGCTGGATGACACTGAAGACTACACCTCGCCATAACAATCCAGCATACAGGTTAAGGTATGGCGCAAAAGCCAGCCGCTGCATTAGTATACGCTGCACGGCCTGGCACGACGAGTTTTCTGCAATTTGCTGCCTCGCTGGTCGATCCTCATTACCGACAGCGCGCAGACCAACGCGGCAGAAGTGATGTGGATGAGAATGGTAGCCTGGGCCCTGCGCGACCCGGAGCACCACGTGTACGTGTGGGACGGCACAGGTGAATCGGTCTGCCTGCACCCGGTACGCAGCTGGCTGGCATTTTGAGACCGCTGGCCCGCCTTCTGCTGGGGCGTCCAGCCTGAAAGTCATCTGTGGAGACGGGTTGTTGTTAGCACACAGCCCCTAACGCTGCGCAGAACTGACACAGTTGCGGAACGGCACGGCCGCAAAACAGCTCTCCATCGGAGGGTTGTCACGCACCGTTCCGCGCACAAAGCCTGGCGCATTACCATGAAATGGCAAGCCGCACGCGCTGTCAGGCGCTCATTTCAGATACAGCCGTCCTGCAACACGTGTCCGCCGTCGTATTCCTGAAAAAAAGCGTGCCGAACTCAGGCAGTCCTGTGCCGACGTGCCACAATTTAACTGCCTGAAATGCAGGACATCTTTTAACTGAGGAAGACATCATGACAACAACAAGACGCGGTGGTGCTGGAAACTTTGCGGCCGATCCCGCACGTGCCTCCGAAGCAGGCAGTAAAGGCGGCGCCGCCAGCGGCGGCAACTTTAAAAACTGTCCCGACCGCGCACGCGAGGCCGGCCGTAAGGGCGGACTTATCAGCCGCCGGGGTTCCAAATCTAAAATTTAATTGACCTGAACATACGCGCGACGAGGCTAATATTACATCCCGGCGCGCTTATTTAGGGAATTTTCATTTCCTAAATACTTTTTGATTCTGATGCAGAATAATCTCCGCGTTTTTCTCAGTAATTTTTTTCTCGCCCGTCTCGAACTTTTAAAGGATTAACCTTACAGCCTGACAGATGGTTAGCCGTAACGCTTTCAATCCTCGGATGAAATTAAATCTCATATTACCCCGATTCCTTTAGATGAAATCGATTTCAGGTAACACTTAAATTTTATTCAGTATTTTCCGACGGTTAACCCTGATAGCCTGTCAGGCATCTGAATTCATGATGTTTTTATCTTCTGACGGAAGCTTTTATTTCAGGCTGGCCGGACAATGCGCTGAAAATAATGATACGGAAGAGGACTTCATTGCATTAAACCACTACACTGAAATACCGCTATAAGACTGAGAGTGAGCTGAACATGTTTGAAGATTTTCATAACGGAAACCAGCTGATTATTGGCGAGGCTGCGGTTCACCTGGCGATGAATAATACGGATATCACCGTTAATTCACTTATCCGGGAACTGGCTGATATGGCCGCAGCTGAAGAAGATCCTTTGCGCTGCGTGCAGATAAGAGGGGCGAAGCGCTGGCTTCGCGGGTTTAAATCATTACCGGGCAACCGGGACGAGCTGAGATGGGTCACCGGAGCGGGCCGCACCTCACCGCACTGAATAGTTTCCGCCTGTCCGCGACATATCGGGCAGGCATCTTTAATGACATCTCATCTGAACATCCTTCCTGTTGTACAACCTTTCCATTGAATCACTCACTCACTATTTGCGCACAGATACTCATCTAACTTACTGAATAATAATTGTAAGCATTTTTTGCACAAAAAGAAAAGTTGTACAACAACACAATTGCTGTACAAGTTTGATTTAGTTGTATAACTTTACTGTCAGACAGAGCCGACTACATTTCAACCATTGAGAGGTTCACCATGCGTCAGAACGTTACGAAATTCCCGGACTCCGCCAGCGACATTGCGCATTACTTTAGCAAGGCATCGGCGCCGACCCAGCAGGAAACGCTGGGGCAGATTGTCGTTGAAATTCTGCGCGCAGGCAAGAACCTTAACCGCAAGGCCATCTGTACCAAACTGCTGCGCCGCCTTGAAGTGGCGGCGAATCAGGAAGAAGAGCGTCATTATCAAACACTAATCGGCATGCTGTTTGAACGCTGAGTTTTTTCGCTGTAAGCAGGTGATGCCCGCAGCGTGCATTCAGGACCGCCCGGAATAGTTGTCCTGCTACCCTGCCTGGAGGGCATTAACCTGAAGATGCGGGTATGAAAAATAAAGATTTAATACGCCTTGCCGATGTCGTCCTGGGTGAGGCCGTGGTAACGCTGCTGAGCATCGAAGACGGAATTAGCGCAGACAGCGTGGCTCGACAGCTCCGGGCTATGGATAGCAGTGAGACGACTCCAGACAGGCGAGAAGCTATAGCCTTGGCGCTGGGCGAGGTGCAGACTGAATTTATACAGTCCAGGGAAGGCCGTGATGCAGCAATGCTGGCATTGGGTGCCCTTAATGGATCGGGTAGTAGTACAAAGAAATAATAGCAGCCGATTAACCCAGGACGAATCTCCGTATTTTCGGAGAGTGGCAGGACGCCCGCAGGATGCGGCTACCCAAGGGGTGGCCGTTATTTATTTCAGGCTATAAGCCTGGTCACTTTAGCCCGCAGGGCCAGACGGATAACACTATGCAGCTTAATGAACAACACACCTCTACAGAAGCAAGCATCATTCAGCACTTCCGTAGCGGCGGCGACGAGCTGGCCGCAGAAACTGCCGTGCTGGACGCAGTTATCCGCGACATCGTCATACATGGTAAAAAGGTGACCAGCAAAGCGATTATACTTTATCTGATCGCCGAGCTGGAGAGCACGACAGATGTGGGTGAGCTTGACATACTGCGCAGCGCGCTGGAAATCGTGGTGGGCAAAACGCCTGACGATGAAGGTTTTTGAAACTAATTCTGCTGCGTGACGTGCGCGGCGGCCATCGCAGCCGGGGAGTCAAATCCCCCCTGCGAAGCCCACACGGAGCAGCTGATAGCGGCGGCAAGACTTACAACAATCCAGACTTTCACAGGCTTCTCCCGGCTTAAAAGTTTAACACTTCATAGTGTGGCACATCACCGTCAGTGAGCCAGGATGTATGTCAGAACAGGAGGAATCTGAAAGTCAGTGCATTTGCTCTGCCAGAAGCCTGATGGCGCGTTCGCAGCTTAGGCGCATTCCGGCAGTGCCGACCACTTCACTCATGCTGTGCAGGGCGCTGGTAATCTCGTGGAGAGTGAGGTGCTGGTCCGGCTTAAGAAGGCGAGCCACTACCGTTCCGATAACGGCGTAGATATCTTCGGCGGTGGTGTCATCATTCATATGACCTCCGTCCGTAAGGTGGATGAGTGTACAGTATAACAGAAAGGGGCAGTATCAGATACCGCAGCCCCCCATGGAGTCAGTGAAGCTTCTGCTCTGTCAATGCGGCAACCCTTTTCCCCTCTGTCTTTTCACCATTACGAACATGCATTTCCCGCCGTACTTCTTCAATAGCGCGTAGACCTGCGCGAATCCGATCTTCGTCCGTTTCAATTTCAATGGCCGATCGTAAGCGATCCGTCAGGGCCGCCCAGCTAATGGCCACGTCCTCATCCAGCAGCGCCGTGACGGCTTCGCCAAGCATAATGTCGGCCATTTTATCTTCAAAATCATTTTTCATGGGGTTATCCGGCAGTAGGTTTTGGGCGCAGAGCTTAGCACAGTGCAGCTGGCCCGAACATGAACGGGAAGGATACCTTTAGAAAACATTTACGCGGCGGTGTTAACACGCGTCACGTCAGGGGAGTCCAGCAGAGCTAAGCTGTGCTGAAGGTACCTTACTCCAGCGCCGGTAATTTCTTTCTGCGGCCGCGCTGCTTTGCTATTGTCGATAAGGCTGCCGCCACCTATGAAGGCTTTTCAAGGCGATACAGCCAGACGTCGCCCCGCTCCGCCAGGCTTGCCGGCCAGATCATAGCCGCGTTCCCGTCCTCAACGTAAAGCTCGCCCAGCGGTTGCACCACGGCCCAGGGGGCACCAAGCATACGCCGCAGTTGCAGGATCTCCAGCGCCATGGCCACAGCTTCCGCTTCATAGCTGCCCTGATTTTCTGCGATTTGATTCAAACGATCTTCACTGAGCATTACTGACTCCCCTCTCAGTTATTCCCTTTTGCACTGATAGCCCGCCAGCGGATTGCCGGATACGCACCTCAGGTTCATGCTTTAGACGTCTGCGGTGCTGGTAAGTCTTTTAACCCGCTGCCTTTACGAAATTTTTACGAATAATAATGTGCCGTTAGCTTGCAGAGTCCGCAACCAGTTCTACGCTGGGCAGACCAGTGAAAAAAGTCTTCCAACTCTAAAATAACAAAGGTGAAAAAGATGATTCTAAGTGAGTTTATGCTGAGGTTAAACCGCTGGCCTCGCATGCATTTCACAGCAATTGAAAGCGAGCAACGTGATACCGGTATTGAGATATATGCCATCGACTGCACAAACCAAACCAAAAGCCGGCTGCTTATTTATCGCACCCCCGACACACAACACGCTTCCGCAATGATGACGCATTTCATTAGCTGGCTTGAAAAAGCGAATCGTGGCAGAACTTTGCGGTATGAGAAGGCACAAATACCGGCTGTCATGGCCGAGCAGCCAGCAACCAACCTCACCGCAACCTCCTAATCCTGTTGGGCCCGCTTTGGGCCCTTTTCTTTCCTGTATCTCAAACAGCCTCTCGGGTCTCCGGCCAGGCAACGACCGCGCCTTTTGCAGTGAATAGCTCACCCTGGAAATCAGTGACACCAGCCGCCTCCAGCCACATCCACTCCTCAGGCTGTTCGATACCCGCTGCAATGACGTTTATCTCCAGAGCTGAACAACAGCGAAGCACCGCGTGTACCACCGCCTGACGGGGACCGCTGCGGTGAATATTGCGCACGATCGCTGCGCCGATGCGCACGCGGTCCGGCTGGACGTGCGCCAGCAGAGACAGTCCTGCCGAACCGTCACCAAAGTTGTCGATAGAGATACTGATACCGGCTTGCTTCAGTTGGCGTACCGCCTGAGTGAATGATTCCAGCTGAGAGATAACCTCTGTTTCACTGACGCCGAGTATTATTTGCTGCGGCACCAGCTCAGCACGGTCAATTGCGTTAATGAGCCGGCTAACGGCATCCGGAAGATTAACCAGCGTCATGGGCAATATGCTGACGTACAGCATGATGTCGTCGGGACACGATCTGCCTGCCTTGTTCAGCGCCTCTGTGACGACGCTTAGGTTATACGCATACAGCGACTCGCCGGTCAGTCCATCCGGGGCTTCATCGGGTATGGCCTCGATGGCTGTGATCTCACGACCCAGAGGATCAACCACCGGGCGGAAGGTGACGCCCACCGCCGGGAACGGGGGACCGTTCTCATCCGGTACAAAGTCCCAGTAGTCAGCGGGCAAAACCTCGAAGTAGTTTTCTTTCTCACGGGCTTCCACGAAGGTACGTAAGAACTGCAGGCCCCGATCGTCGTATGTCAGACGATATTTAGACGTGCCGCGGTCAAGCACCGCCTGCAGCACACTGCCACTGTCATGGTGGCGCAGGTCAAACAGCTCCATTCCATGGTTGCCGAAGCGGCGCGACGGTGAGTAGTCGCGCATCAGCTCAACCACATTGTGGTGACGCCGGTCGGCGCAGATACGACCATAAATGTACAGTACGCCCTCCTCCGGGCCCTCAAGAATCTGGAAGAAGTGCGTGCCGTTAAAGAGCAAGATCCCCGTAACCTGATGACGGGCGTTGAGCAGGCTGGCTCTCTCCACCATACTCGGCAGGATGCTTATGGGTACCTCATCGGCAAGATGGCTTCGGTAAATAATTGTTGTAAGCATTTCTGGCTCCCTATTACCGCAGATTGTCACGGGCACCATAGCAGTTGGCTGACCATTCTCAAACCGGACCGGTAGTCACTCTCACCGCACCGCGACTTAAACGACGTAGACATCATTAAGCCTTTTTGTCCTCAACACAGGTATTAATTCATGCGGGTGCCGCGCTTCACAAAGCCAGTACGCATAGTAGCGAAGCATTTGTACGCAAAGTAAAACCTTTCGATTTGAGCGCCTCCTGCATGCGTTTACCCAAATCCTTATCAACAGTACTCAACCTGCGCGCCGCGAAAGGCTCAAGGTTACGAGCAGCACACGCCCACATTCACGCATGCAAAACCTGACGGATTGAACAGCCTGATTTAATTGTCAGAAAATAAATTCATCCGGCCACGGTTAATTCTTCGTGGATTACTTAAGTGGATTTTTTTTGCATAAAGGGCCCAATAAACTCAGCAATTGATACAAATTATTACGAATTCAGCTTTTTTCAGAATAACCTACGGGCACTTTCACCATCTGCGACTACAGTGTGACGTGAGGCTGTCATCAACGTGAAACGGAGGTAGTTAATTTGTCTAATCATCACGACGGGAAAGGGCACGTCATTATTGGCGAAGCGGCATTAAGTCTTGCGCTGGGTGAAAAAGAAATAAGCGTGCATTCGCTTATTTCTGAGCTTGGACGCATGGCACAAGCCGGCGGCAGCGATAAAAGGCTCACGGAAATTTCGGAAGCCAGAAGCTGGCTGAAGAGCTTCAATGAGCCTGAACAGGCTGTCCGGTATCTGCCGTACCTGCAGACTTTTGCAGACCTGAACGACGAGAAGAACTGACGCCAAAGGACGTAGTCCGGCTCTGGCCGGAAGACGACGATGAAGATGACCTCACCGGTCTCGCCCAGGCGTGCACCGGCCGGAGAACCTGTCAGGGACGACACCCTCCGGTAGTACCGGCTTAAATCGCTTCAAAAATGAATTTCACTACCTGACATCCCAGCATACAGTATCTCTTTTAACCAGAAGGAAACACGTATGTCCCAGTTTTATTACCTTCTCAATGCAGGACAGCATTACCAGTTACACGCCAGAGGATGCGTATGCCTGGAAGATCATCCGGAGCGTCAATTTATGGGGTCTGCCCTCACCTATAGGCACGCCTATCAGATTGCATCGCAACGTATGAATGTTTGGGCCTCCATCTGTCGTCTGTGCATCGATGACAGCATGTCCGATACGCGGGACTCTACGCTCACACTTCATGCGCGATGAACTTTTTTAATCCTAAGTCACATTACGGATAATGATTCACACTCAGTAAAGTAACGCAGCTAAACTTAATGTCATCTATTTAAAGGTGACGGGAAGAACTATGTCAGAACATTTTATTCATGATGTAGCTATACCGCTGCCAGGTCATGAAGACGAAGCACCTGGCGGCAATCACGATATTCCACCTGACCGGAAATCCCTTTACTGATTGAACTGCTATCAGACTGTTTTTTTCCGCGCCTGTTTATCAGCACCGCTTATCGCGATACACTGTATATATCCCCAATAAGCGGAGCGCATCTGAAAAACGGAAATGAAATAGAGGACCTTATGCACCAGGCTGTGGCTGTCGCGCTGAAGCAATTGCTGCGTCGCAGCGGGACCGTACATGTGCATGAACTCATCGCTGCCCTCTGGCGCCTGAAGGAGTCCGCCCCGGACAAAATAATGCGCGACTCCTGTGAGCGGGCTATCAGGTTACTGGCAAAAAAACTCAACTGAAATTATGCGGCGCCAGCCGCTTTCAGACACCGGGATCGTCCGGCGTATATCCCACGATCAACTGGAGCAGAACGCGCAGGATTTCCTGCCTTTCGGCGTTATTTTCAACCATGAGCTGATTCATGATATGCCGCATAATGGTTTTGTTATTCACCGGTGCCCCTATATAAATAAGGTTGTGGATAATGTCGTACAGCGTTTCTTTCTGTAATGCATAACGGTCACCTTTAACCATAAGGCATGCCTGTATGTGTGCAACCGTATTGGTTTCTCTCATGCTGTGATGATCCCTGAATGCTCGCGCGATTCGCGTTGGTTTAAATTGCGCATTGGCTGGATTAAAGGTTGAAGATTATAGTCCTGCAGTCATAAATACTGCCGCTATAGTGAAGTATATGACAGTAAATGTATTGCGGAGCGAGCAAGCGCAGATTCAGAAAAAGCAGCTATTTGGGTAATTAAAACCCTGGCACTGACACATACGAAAGCGACAGGCATTACCTTACCTGCCGCCACAGTATGTGGTTATTTTAAGTCATCGTCATCTGCCATCAAGCGTAAGGTACTTTCCTATGATGCAGTGCCTGAATGGCCTGCATCTGGTAAAAGCCAACTATCTTCACCAGTAGATTTAGCGCTAATACTACGGTGTCCTCGCAACCACTTGATGGCTTCCCTGATTGACAGCTCTCTTGAGTGACTACTGTCTGCCTTAAGCATCGCGGCCAATTCAGAGATAAGCGCATCGACGGTTATATCCTGTTCACGCACGGCTAGATTGACTGCTGCTTCACCAATAATTGCGTGACCGGTCATGTCTTCGCTGTACAACACGTTTGTACCTCGCTTATGAATTAGAGAACATTGCTTACTACCATGTTATTATAGCATTAACCTCGCCCGGCCATATTATTTACCCGATAGGTTATGCCTATTTGAATATGTAACTCAATGAAGGAACTTTTCTCAACCTCTCTAAACAATTGAAATATTTTAATTACCTTGCAGCACGTAACAATCTCATCATTTATTTATAATAATGGTAGATAAGAGGTGACTTAGAGTTTTCTATTGTTTAACTCTCACTTATGACGTTAAGGGATCGAAATTTCTCAACGCTTATGTAAACGACTTAATTAAATTCCTGGCATCATTAATGATTAGGTGACTAATCTAATAAAGTATTAACTAGCATAAGTAAAAGCAAGTTAATAACGAGATGTAATAGCAATGTGAGTCAGTAAACTGTTTGATCTGAGCATCACTCAGAAGGGACATCTGATGATGAAAGTAAGAGGGGCTAGCTACATAGCTGACACAGTGCGTAAGTCAGCTATGGTTAAGTGTTTGCCAGTTTTAAGACACGTGCTGCGTGAATGGGCGCAGGTTTAGCTAAGCACCCTTACCTGAGATGATGACTACGGCGCAGGTATCCATGTCTCTGCTTCGCTATCATCGGGATAATAGTAACCATTCGGTATTGATTGAAGTTCAATCAGGCTGCCCCACGGAGCCTGAAAGTATACGCTAGCATTATTTTCGGTATCTTCATGACGGGAGTTACCATGTATTTCTGAAAGAAGCCTTCCTCCCGCTGCCCTGACCCTTTCCACCGCATAATTTATATCGTCCACATAAAGAGAGATGTGATTCCAGCCAATATCCTGCAGCCTTACAGGTTGCTCCTGTTCTTCACTTTTTATCTCAAAAAGCTCGAGATTTGGACCATTACCAATCCGTAGCAAGCGCTGCTTGATAATCAATGACCCGGAGCTTAAGCCTAATTGTTTCTCTGTATCTGCTCCCTGTCGTGGATGATCATGCTCTGTTAGGCCGTTATAGACAAATTTCGCGTCCAGCGCCTTCTGTAAAAATTCAGTTGCCTGTTGCAGGTCGGGAACGGTAAGCCCTACATGGTTTATGCCCCTGGTTGGCGCGCGCGTCGGTATATTTTCCATACATATCCTCCAGTTAGAACTATGATAACTTCTACAAAGAGTAGTACTTTTCTGCCCAATGAGCGGCGCCATAACTCATTGACACCCTTTCAATGCAAAAAAACGTCCTGTCAGATCATTAAGGGTTAATTACAATGCTCCTTGAAAAGCTCATGTTGCTTGAATGCAGCCTTCACGGTGACAAACGCAACGACCGGGATTGGCTCGAGCATCTTCTTCATCCTGAATTCCGTGAGATTACACGTTCAGGCATGATGGTCGATCGCTCAGACACGATCATGTCGCTATTGAGCGAGAAAACTGCAAGTCCAATAATAAGCAGCAATTTCCGGCTAACCGAAATAAATGAAAGTTGCGCAATACTTCTTTACCGTACGTCTGATGCTGACGGGAGCCGACCTGCATTACGTTCCTCTCACTGGCTGCTTTCGAAAGAGAGTCAGTGGTCTCTGGTTTTCCATCAGGGTACGCCTGTACCGACGCGTGCTTAGCTAATTAGCCGCACTATTGTTTTCAGGTGTGATGCCCGGCAAATTCGAATATGAAATGAGTTCGACGGGTCGGTGCAACACAACCCTCACCAAAATGGACGGCAAAATTCTGAGTACTGTGGTCTTTTAAATCAGGCGTGGTATTCAGGTTTCTCTCCAGGAAGAGGTTCTGAAAGCTCCTGACTTTCAACTCCTGCGTAAAAAATTACCAGTTCAGCCCCCTGTTCAGACGTATACCCGCGGTGTGCGCTATTTACCGTTTCATTGATCGCCTCACCCGCATTAACGCGATATGTGGCGCCTGTATTCATGTCTTCAATTGTCAACTGTCCCGACAGGACGTATGCCGTGTTAGGCATGGCATGTGTGTGCCAGGGCAGCTCGCTATCAGGAGGTAAAGACATGCGCATTACCGAAATGAGTGGCTTGCCTTTGGAATACGCTTCATAAGGCTGCTTATTCCATGCTGTCCCACTCTGAAGAATAAGTTTATGTTCGATCTTATCCGAACCTTTATTTGGGGTCAGCTCTGGATTTGCCATTGTCTATCCTTCTAATTGTGTATTTTCATGTTTTCAGACAAAAGTTTAGCAGAAGCAGAAAGATTGCTTTTTAAGCTCAACGCCAAAACAGCTCCAGAGCCGGACGTTGAAAATTCAAATTAATAATCAGATTGGAGCTGGAATTCGTCGCCGTAATCCGTACCATACGCGACATACTTTTGCCTGCTGGCTTTTTGTCGGCTGGCGCCAACCCGTCATTCATAGCGAATCAGATGGGGCATGAAAACGCGTAGATGGTATATGAAATCTACGCGACATGGATTGAAGAGATGAATGGCGAGCAGGTTGACATGCTCAACAGCAAACTGGCTATCTGATAACAGTTGCCCCCTGTATGCCCCTTTTGGTTTCCGAGACAGTAAATAATGCATGATAATCAAGAAGTAACAAAAAAAGAGCAGTACAACCTGAACAAGCTTCAGAAGCGTCTGCGTCGTAACGTGGGCGAGGCCATTGCTGATTTCAACATGATTGAAGAAGGCGATCGCATCATGGTCTGCCTGTCTGGCGGTAAAGACAGCTACACCATGCTGGAAATTTTGCGCAGTTTGCAGAAGAGCGCGCCGGTGAACTTCTCACTGGTGGCGGTCAACCTCGACCAAAAACAGCCAGGATTCCCGGCGCATATTCTCCCCGCGTATCTGGAAGAACAGGGTGTCGAGTATAAAATCGTTGACGAAGATACTTACTCGATCGTTAAAGAGAAGATTCCGGAAGGCAAGACCACCTGTTCGCTCTGTTCACGTCTGCGTCGCGGGATCCTTTACCGCACCGCCACTGAACTGGGCTGTACTAAGATTGCGCTGGGCCATCATCGCGACGATATCCTGCAGACCCTGTTCCTGAACATGTTCTACGGCGGCAAAATGAAAGGTATGCCACCAAAGCTGATGAGTGACGATGGCAAACATATCGTCATTCGTCCGCTGGCCTATTGCCGCGAAAAAGACATCATCCGCTTCGCTGAAGCGCGCCAGTATCCGATTATTCCGTGCAATCTGTGCGGTTCACAGCCGAACCTGCAGCGTCAGGTCGTCGCGGATATGCTGCGTGACTGGGATAAACGCTATCCTGGCCGTATCGAAACCATGTTCAGTGCGATGCAGAACATTGTGCCTTCGCACATGGCGGACATTAATTTGTTCGACTTTAAAGGCATTCAGCACGGCGATGAAGTGGTCGATGGCGGCGATATTGGCTTTGATCGCGAAACATTGCCGGTGAAACCTGCGGGCTGGCAGCCGGACGAAGAAGACGCGCCGGAAATGAGCGTGCGACTGGATGTGTTAGAAATTAAGTAATTCGCAGACGATTCTCATTAAGGCGCAGCGCTTCGGCTCTGCGCCTTTTTTATTACCGGTGAGGTGGCGGATCGATGATCGGTGGAAACTCGGGATCGTAGGGAGGATCGGGTTCCGGAATGGGCTGCGGATGAGGAATCGGTTCTGGAATCGGTGGCGGATCGGTTGGAATGGGATCGCTGGCAATGAGTTCTAGCATGCCCTGCTCCTTATCGCTGAATGTCCTTTAAGCATAGGAAAGGAAACACAGCCAAGCCAAGCGGGCAAAAAAAAGCCGGCGGATTAGCCGGCGTTGTACGAATCAAATGTGCTATGCAGTAATTCTAAAAAAGGAAGTAAGACAATATGGAGCGCAACGCCCATCGCTTGACGTTGCATTCACCTGCGAGAGAGAGTTTGCCCCTGTTAGGCGATCCACTTATTGATATCGATCAGGTTTTTCCCGCTTTTTTGCTTACAGCACCTTATTTAACAGCGGGTTAACGCTTATAACCTGAGCCTTACATTACAACCAGTTGCGTCGTTTGAGCCATATCGCCACGCCCACCACCATCACCAGCAGTAGTACGCAGAACGCGGTGAAGCCCAGCGGCCAACTACCACCCGGAATACCGCCAAGGTTGACGCCAAATAAACCGGTCAGGAAGGTCGCAGGCAGGAAAATCATCGCCATCAGCGACATGGTATAGGTGCGGCGGTTCATCGACTCTGCCAGTAAAGACGCGATTTCATCGGCCAAAATCCCGGTACGCGCTACGCCTGCATTGAGGTCATCCAGTCCGCGTCCCAGACGATCGGCCACGTCCTGCATACGACGACGGTCGTCATCATTCATCCACGGCAGTTTTTCACTCGCCAGACGGGCATATACATCACGCTGTGGCGCCATATAACGACGCATCACGATCAGTTGCTTACGCAGCAGCGCTAACTCGCCGCGTGCCGGGACCTGCTGATCCATCAACGCATCTTCCAGCTCGATAATTTTGTCGTGCATCTCTTCGATAAATTCGCTGGCGTGATCGGTGAGCGCATCGCAAACATCCACCAGCCAGCTACCGCCATCCACCGGGCCGTTACCGTTTTGCAAATCAGCCAGCACTTCGTCAATGGCATACACTTTGCGGCGACGCGTGGAGACGATCACTTTGTCGTTGATAAACACGCGCATGGCGACGAGTTGATCCGGTCGTGAATCGGCGTTGTGATTGACGCTGCGCAGCACAATCATAAAACCGTCGCCCAGGCGCGCGACGCGTGGGCGCATGCTGTCGCCCGCTAACGCATCACGAACGGAATCGGGGATCAGCGGGGTATTTTGCAGCCACTCGGCACTTTGCCGTTGGGTGTAGTTCAGATGCAGCCAGCACGGACGCTCACAGTTGATGACATCTTTATCTTCAATCGGGATAACCCCGCCTTTGCCGTCGAGCTGGCAGGAGATAATGGCATCCGAAACTTTTAACGCTTTTCCTTCAATGACGTTCACTGACTCGCCTCACTTTCAAAATCAATACGATACAGTCTAGCGTGGCGCAGACGAGTTGCAATCATCAGGCTGTGAGCAAAGATGACAAGATAAAGGTGAGCATCCGCAGAAAGCGAGAGCGGCAACATCGTCATTGGATGCGTCTCCTTAATCCGTTGCTCCGGTTATGGAGACGCACACAATCACACCACTCTGCTGATTAGCGTCGTCATATCAGTGCTTTTCGATCCACAGTTCGCGGCTGTAGGCGACATCTTCGGGATTGGTGATCGGATAACCTTTGACCCACGGTTTGATCAGTCGCCCGTTGGTATATTGGTAGATCGGGGCGATCGGTGCCTGATCGGCAATGATCTGCTCCGCTTTGTTGTAGTCGGTATTGCGTGCAGCCACGCTGGTTTCCATGCTGGCTTTGGTCAGCACCGCATCATAATCCGCGCTGTGGAAACGGGCGATATTGCCGGTGTGTGTTGAGGTCAGCAAACTCAGGAAAGTGGAAGGTTCATTGTAATCCCCGACCCATGACGCGCGAATCACGTCAAAGTTACCGCTGTTGCGGCTGTCGATGTAGGTTTTCCACTCCTGGTTTTGCAGCGTAACGTCCACTCCAAGGTTCTTTTTCCACATCGACGCCACGGCGATGGCGATCTTCTGATGGCTTTCCGAGGTGTTATACAGCAGCGTCAAATGCAGCGGTTTGCCAGGACCGTAACCCGCTGACGTCAGCAGCGCTTTTGCCTGTGCATTCAATTCCTGCTGGCTGTGCTGTTGCAGATAACTTTGCTGTGGTGTAAATCCTGCGGTGACATCCGGTGTAAAGTGCCAGGCCGGTTTCTCCCCGG
Organism: Candidatus Pantoea communis; assembly: GCF_011752685.1. NCBI lineage: Bacteria > Pseudomonadati > Pseudomonadota > Gammaproteobacteria > Enterobacterales > Erwiniaceae > Pantoea > Candidatus Pantoea communis. The sequence continues at coordinate 64,677 of NZ_VWXC01000014.1, read as the reverse complement.
TACCCAACACTTTCTCGGCGATAATGCGGCGATCGATACTCCATGACAGCGCTTTACGCACGCGCACATCGGCGGTCGGGCCCTTTTCGGTGTTAAAGGCGTAATAGTAGGTGCCCAACTGATCGGGTGTATACACCTGTCCCGGTAGCTCTTTTTTCAGCAGCGCATACATATTTTTCGGGAAAGATTCGGTGATATCGATATCGCCCGCGCGGTAACGTTTGGTGGCGCTGGACTCTTCATTGATGGGGATAAAGGTCACTTTGGTGAGTACGGAATGGCTGTTGTCCCAGTAGTGTTGATTGCGCACCAACACAATTTTTTCGTTCACCACGCGATCCTGCAATTGATAGGCGCCGTTGCCCACCAGTTTACCAGGCGACGTCCAGCTATCAGGATTTTGCTCAATCACCTTCTGCGATACCGGATACATCGCGGCATTCGCCACCATGCTCGGGAACCACGGCACCGGGCGTGACAATGTCACCTTCAAATGAGTGGCATCGGTGGCTTTGACACCCAACTTATCAGCGCTCATTTGCCCTTTAGTGATGGCATCCGCGTTTTCGATACCGCTCAGCGCGGCAAACCACGCAAAGGGAGAACTGTTTTTCGGCTCCACCAGGCGCTGCCAGCTATAAACGAAGTCCTGCGCTGTGACCGGTTCGCCATTTGACCAGCGCGCATCTTTGCGCAGCGTGAAAATCCAGGTTTTGTTGTCATTGCTGTGCCAGCTTTCAGCCACGCCCGGCACGATTTTGCCGTGTGCGTCCTGATTGGTCAGCCCTTCGAACAAATCGCGCATCACCTGAATTTCTGGCAGACCCACGGCTTTCATGGGATCCAGAGAAGCGGGTTCGTCTTTGATATGGCGAACAATTTCCTGAGTCGGCGCTAACTGTGCGCCCGTTGGCACATTAGCAGCAAACACCGGTGAGAAAACACCAGCAATCATTACGGCGGCCAGCGTCTTGCGGAAAGTTAATGTCATCACCACTCCTTTACCCAAAAAAATGGCGACTGCGAAGAGGTCTGCGTCGCCAGCGTATTTAGTGACTCTATCGCAAATTGCTGATTGATATATAGCTATTTCCCTGTCTGCTGTTTACCGTTATGTTGAGGCTGAATTGTCGGTCACATTTTTTAATCCTGAAGCGCCTTGCTATCCATGCGCTCATTGCACGATTTCAGAGAGGAATGTCATGTCGTCACATCATCCCCGCCCGCTGCGCGGCAAACTCGACGCGGTCTGGCAACAATATGGGCAATCGGTACTCGGCGCACCGCTGCTGTGGTTCCCGGCCCCGGCGGCCGATGCCGACAGTGGGTTGATCATTGCCGGCACGCACGGTGATGAAAATGCCGCCGTCGCGACCTTATCCGGTGCGATGCGCACGCTGCCGGAGCCACTGCGCCGCCATCATGTGGTGCTGGCGGTGAATCCGGATGGTTGCCAGTTGGGCCTGCGTGCCAATGCCAACGGTGTCGATCTCAATCGCAATTTCCCGGCCGCCAACTGGCAAAATGGCGACACGGTGTATCGCTGGAACAGTGCGGCTGATGAGCGTGATGTGGTGCTGTCAACGGGCAGCAGCCCCGCTTCCGAGCCGGAAACGCGCGCGCTTTGTCAGCTGATCCACCAAATCAAGCCGCGCTGGGTGGTGTCCTGGCATGAGCCTCTGGCCTGCATTGACGATCCACACCACAGCCACCTTGCGCAGTGGCTGGCAGAACAAACGCAATTACCGGTGGTGAGCAGCGTGGGCTATGCCACGCCGGGATCATTTGGCAGCTGGTGCGACGATCTCGGCTTGTTGTGCATAACCGCCGAGATGCCGCCCATTTCAGTGGATGAAGCGACTGAAGTGTACCTTGTTGCGATGATTAACCTGCTGCGCTGGCAGCCGCAGGCTTAAGCACGCCGTGTGAAAAATGCAGCGACGGCTCAACATCGGCAGCCAGCCAGGTTGGGCCGTCAAGATCGGCGAATTTTGCAATCGGTGTCAGCGGTAACGCCGCGCGGATTGCCCTTGAAGTACACAGCATACAGCCGAGCATCACTGCAAACCCTTGCTGACGCGCCTCATTTGCCAGCGCCAGGGCTTCCGTCAATCCACCGGTTTTATCCAGCTTGATGTTCACCATCTCATAGCGCCCTTTCAACTGCGCCAGATTCTCCCGGGTGTGACAACTCTCATCCGCACAGATAGGAAGTGGGTGGACAAAGTTCGCCAGTGCGGCATCTTCGGCTGCCGGAAGCGGTTGTTCGAGCATCGCAATGTTTAAATCTGCCAGTAGCTGACAGCGTGCCGCCAGTCCCTCTGCCTGCCAGGACTCATTGGCATCCACAATTAACGTCGCTTCCGGTACGGCACTGCGAATCGCCACCAGACGTTCACTGATCAAATGATGATCGAGTTTGATCTTCAGCAAACGCGCACCATGTTGCCACAACGCTAACGCGCTGCTGGCCATCGCTTCCGGTGTATCGATACTCACCGTATGCGCAGTAATGATTTCCTCTGCCAACTCAACACCGCACAGCGCCTGCAAACTTTTATTCTGTTGCTGGCGTTCCAGATCCCATAAGGCACAATCAAGCGCATTCCGCGCGGCACCGGCCGCTAATGCCTGTTGCAACTCCGCTCGCGTCATACCATTTTGTATCGCAGGCAACTGCGTGGCAATTTGTTGCAGCACCGAGTCTTCACTTTCGCCATAGCGTGCGTAAGGAGTCGCTTCACCTACCCCTTTCAGGCCGTCCTGTTCAATCTCGACCACCACAACATGCGCTTCCGTCCTGCTGCCGCGTGAAATAACAAACGGCGAATGTAACGGCCAGGCCTCTGGATAACTCTTCACTGTTCTCATTAATTCTCCTTAAATCCGTGGCTTAATTGCGATGTGCTTCTGCTATCGCGACGAAATGCGCTCGTAAACCCTTCAAAATTATGTCATAAACAAACGCTATATCTGCTCTGGCAGGCTTAATGCCAGACTTTTTCATCGCTAAAAGGAAATCGTATGTCTCAGAATGTTCACTTTCAGGGCAATCCGGTCCCGGTTGCAGGTCACTTCCCGCAGGCTGGCGAACAGGCAAAAGCTTTCTCTCTGGTCGCAAAGGACCTGAGTGACGTCTCCCTTTCTCAGTATGCAGGTAAACGCAAAGTTCTGAACATTTTCCCAAGTATTGATACCGGCGTGTGCGCGGCATCAGTGCGCAAGTTCAACGAGCGTTCTGGCGAATCCAGCAACACTGTGGTGCTGTGCATCTCTGCCGATCTGCCGTTTGCCCAGTCTCGTTTCTGCGGTGCAGAAAACGTGAGCAACGTGGTGACCCTGTCTGCGCTGCGCGGTGCGGAGTTCAAAGAAGATTACGGTGTGGCGATTGCTGATGGCCCACTGAAAGGCCTGACTGCCCGTGCAGTAGTGGTACTGGATGAAAACGACAAAGTGATTTACAGCGAATTGGTGAACGAAATCACCGAAGAGCCAAACTATGATGCGGCACTGGCTGCACTGAAGTAAGCATTAATATGATGTGATAAGGGCGCACTTTATAAAGTGCGCCCTTTTTTATGGCAGTGAGATAAGCGCTGAAAAATTACTCGCTCTCGCCGCGCTTCTGCCCCAACCCGTATTCACGCAGTTTATTGGCAATCGCGGTATGCGACACACCCAGGCGTTTTGCCAGTTTGCGCGTGCTTGGGTAAGACAAGTAGAGCCGCGTCAGCACCGAACGTTCGAAACGGCTGGTGATCTCATCCAGCGAACCTTCCATCGCTTCTTCGCCCAGCGTCACATCTAACGCCTGCTCAGGCAGAATGATGTCCTGAGGACGTAACTCGTAGCCTTCCAGCTGCGTCAGTGCGCGATACAGCGCATTTTTCAACTGCCGCACATTACCCGGCCAGTTATAGCGCGTCAGGAACGGTGCCAACTGCGGTGACAAACGCGGACGCGGCAGCCCCTGCTCATCCGCAAAGCGCGCCACAAACATCTCTGTCAGCGGCAGGATGTCCAGCGGGCGCTCACGTAAAGGCGGCAAATTGAGCGTCAGTACATTAAGGCGGTAAAACAGGTCTTCACGGAACTCACCCCGTTGCACCAGCTCGATCAGGTTCTTCTGCGTGGCACAAATGACGCGCACATCCACATGCACTTCATGTTCTTCACCCACGCGACGGAAAGTGCCATCGTTGAGGAAGCGCAGCAGTTTTGTCTGCATGCGCGGTGACATCTCACCAATCTCATCCAGCAGCACCGAGCCGCCATTGGCCTGTTCAAAGAAACCTTTCTTGCCTTCCAGCGCGTTCGGATAAGCGCCCGCCGCGTGACCAAACAGCTCACTCTCGGCCACATCATCCGGCAGAGACGCACAGTTAAGCGCCAGAAAAGGTTTTTTACCGCGTGCGCTGCGCAGATGGCAGGCGCGTGCCAGCATATCTTTGCCGGTGCCGGTATCGCCGACAATCAGCAGTGGCGCGTCGTGCATCGCCAGTTTACGAGCCTGATCGATCACCTGACGCATTTTCGGCGTCACCGCCACGATGTGGTCAAATTCCGACTCATCCGTCACGGTGAGATTTTGTAGCTGACGGCCCATGCGGGCGGTGGATTTCAGCGTAATCATCGCGCCGACGGGCTGATCGCTCTGCCCCTCTTCTTCCGCCAGATAAATTGGTCGGGCTTCCATCAGGAAATCACGGCCCTGAATAACAACGTGATGTGCCTGGGCTTCCACACGCTCATTCTCGATCCAGCGCTGGAAGTTAAAACCGGTGATCAGAGTCGCGGCGTTCTGATTACGCAGCTTCTGCTCATCGAGATTGAACAGATTTTGCGCTGCCGGATTGGCGAGTTCCACCTTGCATTTAAGGTCGATAGAGAACACCGGTTCCGGCATAGCAATCAGCAATGCACTTAATGCGCGATGTTCACGCTCAGAGGGCATGTAGCTAACGGTGCGCACATCTGTTACGCCAGGTGTACGACGGATTTCCGCCATCAGCGTACTGAAGGGTTCGAATTCAAGGGCAGAAAAGTTGAGATAGATGCGACCGAGTGGCGCAATTTCAATACCGCGCAGGTCGATGTTGCGCGCAACCAGCAGGTCGAGTAGCTCGCGCGCCAGACCGATGCGGTCCTGGCAGAAAACTTCCAAACGCATTGCGATGAGCCTTAGTCAGGTTTTGATTTTAGAGATAATACGCTAACTTGCAGCGCCTCAGAAGAGGCCTGTCATGAAAAGTTGACAGTTTAAGGCAGGTGACGTGAAGAAGTGTAGCGGAATGACCCACAATAATCCCGCCAAATATCACATTTAACAAAGATAATTTCACCCTCCACCTGATTGACAGCGTGAAAGGTGAGCAACAGGAAATTATTTAGCAGTCTGCCCTGCTTTACCCCCACTCTTAGACAGGGATTCTTTTAGCTGAACCAATAGTTCCCGACGGAAATCTCCGAGACGCGGCTTATCATCTTCCAGCCAGGGCAGCGGACGGCATAATTCCATAGCTTTGATGCCTAATCTCGCGGTTAGCAAACCAGCACCGATACCCTGAGCAGCGCGTGCCGAGAGACGGGCCGCGATGTCCTGCGACATCCAATCCATCCCCACCTCACGCACCAGCTCGGAAGCACCGGCAAAGGCCATATTCAGCAATACCAGGCGAAACAGGCGGATGCGGCTGAAATAGCCCAACTCAATGCCATAAATAGCCGCAATACGGTTGACCAGCCGCAGGTTGCGCCAGGCAATAAACGCCATGTCCACCAGCGCCAGTGGGCTCACCGCAATCATCAGTGTCGATTCTGCAGCGTGGCGGCTGATCTCACGATGCGCCTGACGATCCAGCACCGGTTGCACCAGTTGCGCGTAAAGCATCACTATTTCGCGATCGTTATGGGTTTCATGCAGCGCCGCGTGCCAGCGCTGCAAAGCCGGATGCGCCTGATCGAGCTGCGCCTGCTGGGCCAGCTTTTCGCAAAATGCACGGCCTTTACCGATACCGTGGCTGTGCAGTAATTCCCGCCCGATATCCCGCTCTTCGGCTCGCTGGCGCAGTCGGTAAAGACGACGCCATTCGCCAATTAATGCCCCGGCTCCGGCAATAACAATCAGGCTTCCAGCCACACCGGTGCCGAGTGAAAACCAATCGCGCGTGATCCAGGCATCGTGCATCCACTGAGCGCCCTGTGCGACCACGCTGATGCCAAAAATCCCCAGGCCGGCCCCTACCAGCTTGCGCCAGAGACTGCGTTTGGGGCGTAGCGCGGCCTCAACCACTTTTTCACCTTCGCCCTCTGCCAGCGGCTCTGACTCTTGAGTGGCAAGAAACGCGCTCTCGCTTTCCTCACTAAAAGTTTGCGCCGCACGTAGTGGTTGCTGCGCCTCCGCTTCAAGCGGTCGTGCAAAATCAATGCGCGGTTTTAATGGGGTTTCGTCGCTCATCGCAATTTATCTCCAAGTAAAAATTCCAGCGCGGCATCCATGCGAATGTGCGGCAGCGGCCGATCAACATCCAACTGCTGCGGCCGGAACTGTTCAAACTGAAATCCTTGCTGCTGCCAGAACTGATGTCCGGGCAAACGTGGCGGCACTTCACCGGGATAGAAGGTCAGCGCTTCGCCGTCATGAAGACGATGACCGCGCAGCGCGGGCAGCTTTTCGCCACGATGATCCACCAGCCCACTTTCGGTGGCCTGCACCGACGCCAGTCCAAGACAATCCATGCTGATCCCTTCAAACGCCGCGTTTTGCCAGGCATCCTGAACCAACTGTTGTAACAGCGACACCATATTGGCGTGCTGATCGGCCGTGATATGGTCGGCTTTGGTGGCGGCAAACAAGAGTTTGTCGATGACCGGGGAAAACAGACGACGGAATAGCGTGCGCTGCCCGTAATGGAAGCTCTGCATCAATTGGGTCAACGCCAGCCGCATATCATTGAACGCCTGCGGCCCGCTGTTTAACGGTTGCAGACAATCCACCAGCACGATCTGACGGTCAAAACGCAGAAAATAATTTTTGTAGAAGCCCTTAACCACATGCTGGCAGTAATAGTTGAAACGTTGCTGCAGCACGGCAAAGTTACTGCCTGCGGGAGCCTGTAACAGCTTGCTGGCGTGAATCTCATCCACCTGTGGCCAGGGGAAGAACTGCAGTGCCGGGGCACCTGCCATATCGCCCGGCAGCACAAAGCGGCCTGGCTGAATAAAGTGCAACCCCTCGGTTTTGCACTGATGCAGATAATCCGTCCAGGCCGCGGCAATCTCCGCCAGACGATTTTCATCCGCTGCGGCAAAAGGATCGAGATCCTGTGACAAGCTGTGCCAGTGTGCCGCCCACTGCTGACGATCGCCCTGCAGCAACCCCATCATCTGTCGCGACCAGCTGAGATAATCCTGCGCCAGCATCGGCAGATCGAGCAGCCATTCACCAGGGTAATCGACGATTTCCAGATAGAGCGTGGCGGTATCTTTGAAGTGGCGCAGCAGCGATTGCTCTGGCCGATAGCGCAGCGCCAGACGCATTTCACTGACACCGCGTGTCGGCGTTGGCCAGATGGGAGGCGTACCATAGAGTTGCGCCAGCCCTTCGTCATAGGTAAAACGCGGCGTCCCCAGCTCACGCTGCGGCACACGTTTGACGCCCAGCAGGCGCTCTTCACGCACAACGGAAAACAGCGGCAAACGGGCGCCGCTGTGTACATTGAGAAGTTGGTTCACCAGCGAGGTGATAAAGGCGGTTTTGCCGCTGCGGCTCAGCCCCGTTACGGCAAGGCGTAAGTGGCGGTCAACACCGCGATTCATCAACGCCGCCAGTTCATTTTGCAGTCTTTTCATCCATCTCCCTGACGAAACGTGCTGACAGGCGTTTGAATGCCTTACTCAGCAACGGTTCCAGGGCGGCCGCCAGAAGCAGGCGCAACGGGCGACGCGCCACCGATTTCACTGCCCAGCCAGCTAACCCGCCGGGCCCATAGGTTACTGCACTGATGATGATGAATTTCCCCGCCGACTTCAACGCAGGTGTTGCGCGGCGGCGCAGAGCAGTCATACGAGAATTGTACATCTCCACTCCTTAAGAATATGCGGTGAAGCGGACCCGCAGTGGGCCCGGCGGAAAAAATCAGATTTGACGGAAGCGGCTGCGCACGCTGAAGGTCTCGGAGGTGACGTAGCGTTCGATATCTCGCACGTTACGCTCATCACTTTTCAACGATGTTTCCAGCTCATCCAGTAAATCACGTGCAGTTGGCGTATGCTGGCCGGGTGCATCTGCGGGCTTTTCATCCAGCACAAAGCCCAGGATGAAGTACGCCACCACGGTAAACATGAACAACCCGAAAAACAGCGACAGCACCACAATCACACGTAACAGGCGCACCGGAATATCCAGATACTCCGCCAGACCGGCACAGACGCCGCGCACTTTGCCTTGCTGCGGGATGCGCCACAATTTGCGGCCATTCATCATGGTTGCCTCCAGTTTGGATGCTCCGCATCCAGAATGGCTTCGAGTGCTTCCACACGTTCACGCATGCGGCGCGCGTCTTGCGTCAGCTGTTGCAGACGCTGCATATCGCCTGATGACAGTTCCGCGCCACCGTTGCGTTTGTTGTTGTAGTGCAGCCATAACCAGATCGGCGCCACAAAGAGCACGAAGATCGTCAGGGGTATGGCGAGAAAAAGTGCGCTCATTGACTCTCCTTAATCATTAACACTCTGGTCGAGGGGCTCAGCGTCGAGCCCCACGTCCCTTACTCGCTGCGGTTCATTTTGGCTTTCAGCGCGGCCAGTTGCTGGCTGATTTCGTCGTCAGCTTTCAGCTCGGCAAACTCCTGGTCGAGACCTTTTGGCTTACCAAAACGCTGACTCTCCGCTTCCGCTTCCATGTGGTCGATACGACGTTCGAAAGACTCGAAACGCGCCATGGCTTCATCCAGCTTGCCGCTGTCCAGCTGACGGCGCACATCGCGGGAAGAAGATGCCGCCTGATGACGCAGCGTCAGGGCCTGCTGGCGTGCACGGGTTTCGCTGAGTTTTTTCTCCAGCTCACCGATCTCGCCTTTCATGCGATCCAGTGTTTCTTCAACCTGAATGGCTTCTTGTTTGAGTGCTGAAATCAGATCGGTTAGTTTCTGTTTTTCAATCAGCGCAGCACGCGCTAAGTCTTCTTTTTCTTTGCTGATGGCCAGTTCGGCTTTTTCCTGCCATTCAGCCTGCTGAATTTCGGCCTGCTCGATACGGCGCAGCAGCTGTTTCTTTTCTGCCAGCGCGCGCGCTGAGGTGGAGCGAACTTCCACCAGCGTGTCTTCCATTTCCTGAATCATCAGGCGTACCAGTTTCTGCGGATCTTCGGCGCGTTCCAGCAGGGAATTGATGTTAGCGTTCACGATGTCGGCGAAACGAGAAAAAATACCCATAATGATGTTCCTCTGATTGTCATGTGGTTGTGCGGGGCACGGTTTCTTAATACAAATGCCGTGCCAACTTTTAATTTATTGATTTTGCACAATTTGCATATTTTACATTCGCGCATGCAACCATTAATGTAGTGAAATTGATTAACCAGTGGCGAAATTCATCATGGCAAATGGTAACGATAACCTGTTGGGCGAATCGAATAACTTTCTGGAGGTGCTGGAGCAGGTTTCCCGTCTCGCGCCACTGGATAAACCGGTATTGGTGATAGGCGAACGCGGAACCGGGAAAGAGTTGATTGCCAGCCGCCTGCACTACCTCTCCGACCGCTGGCAAGGGCCTTTTGTGTCGCTGAACTGTGCGGCGCTAAATGAAAACCTGCTGGATTCCGAATTGTTCGGCCACGAAGCCGGGGCATTTACCGGGGCGCAAAAACGTCATCTTGGTCGCTTTGAACGCGCTGATGCCGGTACCTTATTCCTCGATGAGCTGGCGACCGCGCCGATGCTGGTGCAGGAAAAGCTGCTACGTGTCATCGAATACGGCCAGTTAGAGCGTGTTGGCGGCAATCAGTCCTTGCAGGTCAATGTGCGTCTGGTGTGTGCCACCAATGAAGATTTACCCGCACTAGCTGCGGCAGGAAAATTCCGCGCCGACCTGCTCGATCGCCTCGCTTTTGATGTGGTGCAGCTCCCACCGTTGCGCGAACGCCGCAGCGATATTCTGGTGATGGCCGAGCATTTTGCTATCCAGATGTGCCGCGAGCTCGGCCTGCCGCTGTTTCCCGGATTCAGCGAGCGCGCTCAGCTCACGCTACTCACCCACAGTTGGCCCGGTAATGTACGTGAATTGAAGAATGTGGTGGAACGCTCGGTGTATCGCCATCACAGCGCAGAAGAAGAGCTGGATAACATCATCATCAACCCGTTCGCCCCGCGCAGCGCCGCGCCTGAAACCCATTCCGAACCCAACACCCGCGGCTTACCCGCCCTGCCACTCGATCTGCGCCAGTGGCAAAACCAGCAGGAGCGCGACCTGGTCGAAGCCAGCTTGCAACAGGCAAAATACAACCAACGCCGCGCCGCCGAATTACTTCGCGTTACCTATCATCAATTGCGCGCCATGATGAAAAAGCACGGCATTCAGGCACGTGATGAAGATTGAACATCAAAGCGCGTGCTGCAAACGCTGCGGCGCCGATTTACTGCGGATGACGTACCAACAATTACGATCAATGATGAACAAGCACGCATCCGGCACGTGATAAGGATTAGCCTTAGCCACATAAGATGAAAAAGTGCACCCTGGTAATTATTAGGGCGTACATCGTGGCTTTGCTGCTAGCGGAGAAATCCCCACATTATCATTTAATTTTTTCAACGACAGCTTAGGTGTGGGTCGGTTTTCCATATAGCTTTTGTGCTGATGCAAGGCGGCAAGTGCGCTAATCCCCGGGAGCATACATCAGTATGTGACTGGGGTTAGTGCGCGCAGCCAACGCAGCAGCAGTGCAAAAGATGACGGGAAAAACGACACACAAAAAAAGCCCGCATAAATGCGGGCAACTTAATACTGGAAGCAATGTGAGCAATGTCGTGCTCTTCTTCGGTAGAGCCACCGTCGAAGCGCAGAAGAATAATAATCATTCTTATTATCATCTGTAAAGCCCTAATTGAGAATTTTTCTCATTTCCACACTAACATTGTGATTACCTCTTCGCCAGATTGGCGAAAAGCAACGCAGAACCATCATGAATTTGGGGAGTGCGTGACGTTTGCGATACACTCACGCTATTGCCTCAGAATCGTTGAGTTCTATGCCAAAATTATTCTCCTCGCTGCTGCTCGGTCTCAGCGTATTGAGTGCGTCTGCGCTGGCCGCACCAACCAATAACATCCGTAATAGCGGTTTTGTTTATTGCGTCAATGGCACGGTCAATACCTTTAATCCACAAATGGTCAGCAGCGGCCTGGTTGTGGATACGCTGGCGGCACAGCTCTATGACCGCCTGCTGGATGTGGACCCTTACACTTATCGCCTGATTCCTGATCTGGCACAGAGCTGGGAAGTGCGTGACAACGGTGCCACTTATCGTTTTCATCTGCGCAAAGATGTCTCTTTCCAGCACACCAACTGGTTTAAACCCACGCGAAAAATGAATGCCGATGACGTGGTGTTCAGCTTTGCGCGCATGTTTAATCGCCAGCATCCGTGGCATAACGTCAACGGTGGCAGCTATCCCTATTTCGATAGTTTGCAGTTCTCTGACTCGGTACAAAGCGTTAAAAAACTGGACAACGACACGGTAGAAATCCGTCTCAACAGTCCGGATGCCTCTTTCCTTTGGCACATTGCTACACATTACGCGCCAATCCTGTCGCAGGAATATGCCGACCAGCTGACGGCGAAAGGCCAGCAGGAGCGCCTTGATCGCGAGCCGGTGGGCACCGGTCCATTTCAGCTGAGTGAGTATCGTACCGGGCAATATCTGCGCCTGGCGCGTAATCCGCAGTACTGGAAAGGTGTGCCGCGTCTGCAACAGGTGGTGATCGATCTTGGCGTGGGTGGAACAGGACGTCTTTCGAAGTTGCTCACAGGTGAATGCGATGTGCTGGCGTATCCGGCGGCTAGCCAGCTCTCCATTTTGCGTGATGACCCGCGTCTGCGCATGACGCTGCGTCCTGGCATGAACATCGCCTATTTAGCGTTCAATACGCGTAAACCGCCACTGGATCGCCCGGAAGTGCGTCACGCGCTGGCACTGGCCATTAATAACGAACGCCTGATGGAATCGATCTATTACGGCACTGCCGAAACCGCCGCCTCCATTTTACCGCGAGCGTCCTGGGCGTATGATAATGATGCGCGGGTCACCGAATACAATCCGGCGAAAGCTCGTGAAGCGCTGAAAGCGCTTGGGCTGGAAGATCTGCACTTGCGACTGGTGGTGCCTACCACCTCACAATCCTGGAACCCCAGCCCACTGAAAACCGCTGAACTGCTGCAAGCCGATTTGGCTCAGGTTGGCGTGCGCGTCACCATCGCGCCGGTGGAAGGCCGTTTCCAGGAAGCGCAGTTGATGGCGATGAATCATGATCTGACGCTGACCGGCTGGGCAACAGACAGTAACGACCCGGATAGCTTCTTCCGGCCGCTGTTGAGCTGTGCAGCCATCCGCTCGCAGACCAACTTTGCGCACTGGTGTTCACCGGCCTTTGATGAATCATTGCAACGGGCGCTGTTGTCGCAGCAACTTTCGGCGCGCATCGACAGCTACGATCAGGCACAGCAAATCCTGGCGCAGGAATTACCGGTATTGCCGCTGGCGTCATCGTTGCGTTTACAGGCATATCGCCATGATATTAAAGGTCTGGTGCTAAGTCCGTTCGGGAATGCCTCGTTTGCCGGGGTTTACCGTGATGAGAGCAGCGAGGAATAAGCATGATCATCTATATATTGCGTCGCCTGCTGTTGCTGCTGATCACCCTGTTTTTATTGTCGCTGGTGAGTTTCAGTCTTAGCTACTTTACGCCGAATGCGCCGCTGGAAGGTGCCTCACTGTTCGATGCCTGGTGGTTCTGGTTTAAAGGCCTGCTGCAATTTGACTTCGGTGTTTCCAGCACCAACGGCCAGCTGATCGACCTGCAACTGCGCGAGGTGTTCCCCGCCACGCTGGAGCTTTGCATTCTGGCCTTCATGCTGGCGCTGCTGGTGGGTATTCCGCTGGGAATTTGCGCGGGTGTGATGCGCAAAAAATGGCAGGATAAAGCCATCAGCGCACTGGCACTGCTCGGTTTCTCGATGCCGGTGTTCTGGCTGGCACTGCTGTTCACCCTGTTCTTCTCCCTGACACTGGGCTGGTTACCGGTTTCCGGGCGCTTTGATCTGCTCTACCCGGTACAAAACGTGACCGGCTTTGCACTGATTGATGCCTGGCTGAGTCCTTCACCGTGGCGCCATGAGATGTTGATGAGTGCCCTGACTCATATGATTTTGCCGGTGGTGGTCCTGGCGGTCGCGCCAACCACCGAGGTCATTCGTTTACTGCGCAGCAGCACCAGCGATGTCATGGATAAAAACTATGTGAAAGCGGCAGCCACGCGCGGATTATCTCGCTTCACCGTGATTCGCCGCCATGTGCTGCACAACGCGCTGCCGCCCGTCATCCCGCGTCTGGGTTTGCAGTTCTCTACCATGCTGACGCTGGCGATGATTACGGAAGTGGTGTTCAACTGGCCGGGCATTGGCCGCTGGTTGATCAACGCCATTCGTCAGCAGGATTATGCGGCCATCTCTGCCGGTGTGATGGTGGTCGGCGGTTTGGTGATTCTGGTCAGCGTGCTGTCAGATATTCTGGGTGCGGCGCTTAATCCGTTGAAACACAAGGAATGGTATGCCCTACGATGATATCTATGCAGAGAAGCGGCTGCCCAGCCCGTTTCGTCTGTTTTGGCAGCGTTTTTATCGTGATACCAGTGGCATGATCGGATTGTACGGCTTCGGTGCCCTGTTATTCCTGTGCCTGTTTGGCGGCTTATTGTCGCCCTATGGCATTGATCAGCAGTTCCTCGGCTATCAGCTGTTGCCCCCTTCCTGGTCGCGCTACGGGGATGTCTCCTTCTTCCTCGGCACCGATGATTTGGGCCGCGATGTATTGAGTCGCCTGCTGAGCGGCGTAGCGCCAACGGTTGGTTCGGCCATCATGGTGACGGTTTTAGCCGCGATCTGCGCCCTGATCCTGGGGGTGCTGGCCGGCATTACCCACGGTTTGCGCTCTGCGGTAATGAACCACGTGCTGGATACCTTGCTCTCCATCCCTTCGCTGCTGCTGGCAATCATTGTGGTGGCCTTTTTAGGCCCACGCCTTGAACACGCCATGCTGGCGGTATTGCTGGCAATCATTCCGCGCCTGGTGCGGGAGATCTATACTGCGGTACATAACGAGATGGAAAAAGAGTACGTGGTGGCGCTGCGTCTGGATGGCGCGCGCAATCTGAATATTCTGTGGAACGCGGTGCTACCCAATGTCCTGCCGCTGCTGGTCGGGGAATTTACGCGTTCACTCTCCATGGCCATTCTCGACATTGCCGCACTCGGTTTCCTCGATTTAGGGGCACAGCTGCCCTCACCGGAATGGGGAGCGATGCTGGGCGATGCGCTGGAGCTGATTTATGTCGCGCCCTGGACCGTGATGCTGCCCGGCGTCGCGCTGATGGTCAGTGTGTTGATCGTTAACCTGCTGGGCGATGGCATCCGTCGTGCTGTAGAAGCGGGAGCTGAATAATGCCGTTACTGGATATTCGTAATCTCACTATCGAGTTCATGACCTCAGAAGGTCCGGTGAAGGCCGTTGATCGCATTAATCTGACGCTCAGTGAAGGTGAAGTGCGTGGGCTGGTGGGTGAATCCGGCTCCGGCAAAAGTCTGATTGCGAAAGCGATTTGCGGCGTAACCAAAGACAACTGGCGCGTCACCGCCGATCGTATGGTGTTCGATGATATCGATTTGCTGCGTTTGTCGCCGCGCGAACGACGCCGCATTGTCGGCCATAACGTGTCGATGATTTTTCAGGAACCGCAATCCTGTCTGGATCCCTCTGAAAGCATCGGCCGCCAGTTGATGCAGGCGATCCCACGCTGGACGTTTAAAGGGCGCTGGTATCAGCGTTTATGGTTCTGGCGCAAAGCGCGTGCCATCGAGTTGTTGCACCGCGTGGGCATTAAAGACCACAAAGACATCATGCGCAGTTTCCCGTATGAATTGACGGAAGGTGAATGCCAGAAAGTGATGATCGCCATTGCGCTGGCCAATCAGCCGCGTCTGCTGATCGCCGATGAGCCGACCAATGCTATGGAACCGACCACGCAGGCACAAATATTCCGCTTGTTGAGCCGCCTAAACCAAAATAACAACACCACGATTTTGCTAATCAGTCATGACCTGCGCACCATGAGCCAGTGGGCGGATCGCATAAACGTGATGTACTGCGGTCAGACCGTCGAAACCGCGCAGAGTGAAGATTTAATGGACACGCCGCATCATCCTTATACACAGGCGCTGATTCGCGCGATGCCCGACTTTGGCAGTGCGCTGCCGCATAAAAGCCGCCTGAACACACTGTCCGGCGCGATTCCCTCACTGGAGCATTTACCGATTGGCTGTCGTCTGGGACCGCGTTGCCCGTATGCGCAGCGTAAATGCATTGAGACGCCGCGCCTCACCGGCACTAAATCGCATCTGTTTGCCTGTCACTTCCCGTTAAATGTGGAGGGGCAATGAACATGGAAACGCTGCTGGAAGTGCGCAACCTGAGTAAAACCTATCGCTATCGCACCGGTCTGTTTCGCCGACAGCATGTTGAGGCGGTGAAAGGGGTAAGCTTCACCTTGCGTGAGAAGCAGACCTTAGCGGTCATTGGCGAGAACGGCTCGGGGAAATCCACGCTGGCGAAAATGTTGAGCGGCATGGTGGCCCCGACGGCAGGTGAGATGCTGATTGACGATCATCCGCTGGAGTATGGCGATTACGGTTATCGCAGCCAGCGTATTCGCATGATTTTTCAGGATCCTTCGACCTCGCTTAATCCGCGCCAGCGCGTCAGTCAGATCCTCGATTTCCCGCTGCGCCTGAATACCGAACTGGATGATGAAGCGCGAGAGAAGCGCATTATTGCCACACTGCGCCAGGTGGGTTTGCTGCGCGATCACGCCGGTTACTATCCGCATATGCTGGCCCCCGGCCAGAAACAGCGTCTTGCGCTGGCTCGCGCACTCATCCTGCAGCCGAAGGTGATTGTCGCCGATGAAGCCCTCGCCTCACTGGACATGACCATGCGTTCGCAGCTGGTGAATCTGATGCTGGAACTGCAGGAGAAGCACGGTATCGCCTATATTTATGTGACGCAACATATCGGCATGATGAAGCACATTAGCGATCAGGTGCTGGTGATGCATCAGGGCGAAGTGGTGGAACGCGGTGGCACGGCTGATGTGCTGGCCTCGCCACTGCATGACCTCACTAAGCGGCTGATCACCAGCCATTTTGGCGAAGCCTTAACCGCTGAAGCCTGGCGCAAAGTGCGTTGATTGATCATCACATCGCGAAAACGCGGTGCGATTTACCGCATTTGAGAGAGACGTGCTAGAATCCGCACGTCGATTAACGTCGGTCGCCTACTATTTAATCATTGCGACCGCCAACAACAATGACCATAAGGATTACAGCTATGGGTTTTCTTTCCGGTAAGCGCATTCTGATTACTGGCGTTGCCAGTAAACTCTCCATTGCCTACGGTATTGCACAGGCGATGCACAAACAGGGCGCAGAACTGGCTTTCACCTACCAGAACGACAAGTTGAAAAGTCGTGTGGAAGAGTTCGCTAAAGATTTGGGTTCTGACATTGTTCTGCCGTGCGATGTGGCAGAAGACGAGAGCATCACTGCGCTGTTCACCGAACTGGCAAAAACCTGGCCAAAATTTGACGGTTTTGTTCACTCAATTGGTTTCGCACCTGGCGATCAGCTGGATGGTGACTACGTGAACGCCGTGACCCGTGAAGGCTTCAAAATCGCTCACGACATCTCTGCCTACAGCTTCGTGGCGATGGCAAAAGAGTGCCGTGCGATGCTGAATCCGAACTCAGCCCTGCTGACCCTGTCTTATCTGGGTGCGGAGCGCGCGATCCCGAACTACAACGTAATGGGTCTGGCTAAAGCGTCTCTGGAAGCCAACGTACGTTACATGGCGAACGCGATGGGTCCTGAAGGTACGCGCGTTAACGCCGTATCAGCGGGTCCAATCCGTACTCTGGCAGCTTCAGGCATCAAAGATTTCCGTAAGATGCTGGCTCACTGTGAAGCCGTTACTCCAATTCGCCGCACTGTCACCATCGAAGACGTGGGTAACTCTGCGGCCTTCCTGTGCTCTGATCTGGCGGGTGGTATCACTGGTGAAGTGGTACACGTTGATGGCGGCTTCAGCATTGCCGCGATGAACGAGCTGGAACTGAAATAAGTTCTGAAGGCGAGCCGGGTGCTCGCCTTTTTTCTTAGCGAAGTCTCGGCTGTCTTCGCCGATTTTCGCCCTGTTCACTTTCGACTGATATCTCCCGCAAACTCACCTCTCCCTGCTAGCTACCGCTTGAATTTTCAGGCGTATAGATTCATTCGATCTTAATTATTCCCCTTCATTCTTTTGCCACAGCCAGTGCTTCAGCGACGATAAGCTAGCCTTTTGGTGGCGATGCGCTTTTCAGATTTGCCCGTCGCGTACCCAGACCGTTTTTTGCGCAAGGAATGACCATGGAACAACGCCGTTCTCCCGGCCATGACCACTGGTTTTATGAAAGCCAGACTCGCCCGCACACCCAGGCCACTGCGCCATTAGTGCCCGAAGCCGCCTATCTCGAAGATCGCTTTTTATTAGGTCTGCAACAGGAAGCCACTGCACTGCAGCCCCTGTTTACTCGTTTCCAGCCAGCGTTACTGGCCGCGCGCGATCTGAGCCAGATTTTGCTGCCGGATACGCTGAACAACTCACTCACGCATACCTTAACGCTCTACGATCGTCTCAGTACCGCGTTGACAGTGGCGCAGGTTGCCGGTGTGCAGCGACTGTGTAATCACTACTCGGCGCGCCTCAACCCCCTGCCGGGCCCGGATTCCTCTCGCGAGAGTAATAACCGCCTGACACAAATCACCCAGTACGCGCGTCAGTTGGCGATGCAACCGGCACTGATCAATGTCACTGGTATCAGCGCCCTGGATGCCGTCGGGCTCACTGAGCCAGATATCGTCACTCTCAATCAACTGGTAGGATTCGTCAGCTATCAGGCGCGAGTCGTTGCGGCACTGCAAGCCATGATGGGCTTACCGGTACGCTGGATACCCGGCGTATCACCACCAGCGGATGCTGATGTCACGTTCTTTGCCCGTGACGTTGCATGGCAGCACGCACTTAAGCCAGTTGAATTGCGCTATGCCAGCGCCGATCAACTGGCGGCGATCACCTTTTGTCAGGGTATAGAAGGTTTGGACGATGCGGTTTGGTTGCTGGTGCATGACGCGCAGGCGTTGTATGGCTGGGCAACCCTGCAACAGCGCATCAGCGAAAATCATGACGAGGAAACCGCATTGGCGCTGGCAACCAGTGCGCGCATCCTGGGCTGTCAGCGCCAGTTCGCACGTCATGCCGGCAGTCAGCGCGAAGCGTTGCTGGCGGATGTTGATAAAGCGGGTGAAACGCAGCCGTTAATTGGCGTTTGCGCCCAGTTGGTTCGCATGCCAGAGCGCTTTAGCGCAGCACACCTGCAGCCTTTACTGAATGCGGGATGGGGAACCGAGCGCATTTTCACACTGTTGCAGGCAGTGGCGTTTGCCAGTTGGCAGGATAGGTTAGGGATGGCGCTGGGCGAAACGCATTAATCCGGCAGATGCCGTCGCGCTTCGTCAAAGAAATGTTGAGCCAGCGGCGATGCCCTGCCCGGCTCAGCAATCACTAACGCAGCCTGGCGTCCCATGGGCGCCATCGCAATCGGCCTCCGCGCCAGATTTTGCAGCATTTCCGGCAGTAAATGTCCGCGCGGCGACACCATCACGCCTAATCCCACCTGCGCGCTCTGTAATAGCTGCATAATCGAGGCACTTTCCACAATCACTCGCGGTAGCAAACCGGTTTCGCGCAGTTGGCTATCCACGTAACGACGGAAATAGCGCGTGGGTTCCGCAAGGCACAGCGGAAACTGCGCCAGTTGCGAAAGTGAAACCGTGTCGTGCTGCAGTAAATCCGGGAAGTGCTGAGGATTAAAAATCGCCTCCACGCCGGGGTCTTTTAACAGCGCGGTCTGAAAGTGTAATTCTCGCAGAGCGGTGAGTTCGAAGAAGCCAATCCCACCGTCCACCGTATGGCTGTTGAGGGCTTCCAGCAGTTGGTCCGCACTCATGGCGGAGACGCGATAATCCAGCTGCGGATAACGCGTTTCAACCGCTTTGAGTAACGCCGGTAACGCGACACTGCACTGTGGCATCACGCCGAGTCGCAGCGTGCCGTTGACGCCGTGCTTCAGCGATTCGACTTCCAGTTTCAGGCCCGAGTAGACCGACACGATCTCACGCGCCCAGGTCAGCACGCGTTCCCCTTCCGGCGTAAATCCATCAAAGTTGTTGCTGCGATTGATCAGCGATAAACCCAGTTCGCGCTCAAGGTTTTTTAACCGCATCGATAAGGTCGGCTGACTGACAAAGCTGGCCTCTGCCGCGCGGCCAAAATGGCGTTCACGCTCAAGATTGCATAAATAAATCAATTGCTTGATGTCGATTTTGGCATCCACCCTGAAGTCACGATTGCGATATGTTAGCAAACCCGCGCGGCTTTATCCGTTTCACCATGCAAAAAGCACAAAGGCCGCCCTACGGCAGCCTTCGGTGGAAAGTTGATGCCCCACCCGGCGCTTATCTCCGGCACTCTTAATGGCTTAGCTCTTGAAGGGGCAAATGCATCTTCGCAAATTAGGGCAAACTGCATTTAACATTGATTGCTCATTTTATTATTAGCATGATAACTAAGTGTGTTACGCCACGCCTAATGCACTTTTTACTTCGTTAGCAATTTTCTCCACCTGCGGACCGTAAATCACCTGCACATCGTGATCGCTGACACGGTTAATCCCGTTAGCTCCGGTAGTCAGCAGCGTTTGATCCACCACCTCTTTCATCTCTTTCACGCGCACCCGCAGGCGTGTGAAACAGCAATCGACGTCCTCTATATTGGCCTCGCCGCCCAACCCGCTGATGATCACCTGAGTGCGTTCATCCCCCGTCACCTGCGCGGTTTGCGGCTCCTCATCCGATTCACGCCCCGGCGTTTCCACTTGCATGCGCGTTATGACAAAACGGAAGCCGTAATAGTAGATCGGCGCATAAATCACCCCCAGCGCTACCGTCCACCACCATTGGGTTTTACTGCCGCCGAGAATACCGAACACCACCAGATCGATGGCGCCGCCCTGCACGTTGCCGATCATTAAATGCAGCATCGACATCAGCATAAATGACAGGCCGGTCAATAACGCATGCAGGATGTAGAGCACCGGTGATACGAAGATAAAACAGAACTCCAGCGGTTCAGTGATGCCGGTGGTGAAGGAAGTCAACGCACCTGCCATCACCAGCGCTTTAACCCGCTGTTTATGCTCCGGACGCGCGGTGTGGTAGATCGCCAATGCAGCAGCAGGCAAGCCGAACATCATCACCGGGATTTTACCCTGAGCCAGGAATTGGGTGGCACTGCGCACCGTCTCATCAGGTATAGCGCCTGGATTGGTGAGCGAAGTGTTGAAGATATTCAGTGCACCAACAATGGTTTGCCCGTCCACCGTCGCCATGCCACCGATAGGGGTGAAACGCACTGTTTCATTGAGGATATGGTGCAAGCCAGTCGGGATAAGCAGACGTTCGCCGGTTCCCAGCAGAAACGCGCCGTACTGGCCGCTTTTCCCAATCATCTTGCCGACCCAGGCAATGCCTTCGCCGATCGTGGGCCAGATCAAGGCCAGCAGCACGCCAATCAGCGGCAAGACGATAACGGTGACGATGGGGACAAAGCGCCGCCCGCCGAAAAAGCTAATCGCCGTCGGCAATGGTTGCGTGTAAAAGCGATTATGCAGTGCCACGGTGACCAGCCCGGCAATCACGCCGCCAAGCACACTCATGTTGTAAGTAAAGATGCCCAGCATCTCGATGTACTCTGCCGAAGTCATCATCGCCGTGGTTTGATCCAGGCCTGCTTGCTGTAAGGCTTCTGGGGTCGTGGTGGCCGCCGTCAGCCCTTTGGCGGCCAGCGTAGCACTGATGCCCACATTCATCACGACATAGCCAATGACTGCCGCAAAAGCCGCAGTAGGCTTCTCCGCTTTCGCCAGACCGATGGCGCTGGCAACGGCGAAGAACACGGGCAGATTGGCAAATAGAGCCGCCGCCACTTTGCGGATAAAGCCAATAATCAGCTGTGGTACCTGTAGATTGGCAAAGGCATCACCGGTGACGGCGGGATTCTGCATCGCCGCAGCCAGACCGAGAAAGATACCGGCAGCGGCAATAACGGAGATCGGCATCATTAAGGCTTTACCGAAGGCGTGAATTTGGCTGGCAAGATTCTTCATGGTGCGCGCCCTTTCATCAATTGAAAGAGCAATTATTAGCCAGTTATTGGATTGTCACGTCGCGACGCTGTCCTGCCAGCAGGTAAAGTTTGAACCACATCACGCTTCTGACTGTTTGAACGCGATAAACGCCGCCTATCGCACCATTAAACCAATCAATTAGACAACTTTTGCTGTCAGTCGCACACTTCCTCACAACAGAAGTCATATTCTGATAACAATTCATAAACAATAAGCCTGCAACGACTATGAAATTTAAACGTAAGATTCAGCCTTATCGTGCCGCTGCTGGCGGCTGGGGCTCTTTGGAAGCTACCACCCGTTTCGTCCTTGATAGTAAAGCTGCGCTGAAAAACATGCGCAATTTGATGCGCATGAACAAAGCGCGTGGCTTTGACTGCCCGGGTTGTGCATGGGGTGATGACAACAAGAGCACCTTCAGCTTCTGTGAGAACGGCGCTAAAGCGGTGACCTGGGAAGCGACACGCCGTGTGGTGGAGCCCGAGTTTTTCGCTCAACACAGCGTGAGCACCCTGTATCAACAGAGCGACTATTTCCTGGAGTATCAGGGTCGCCTGACCCATCCGATGCGCTATAACAGCGAAACCGACCACTATGAACCAATCAGCTGGGACAATGCGTTGGCGATGATTGCCCGTCATCTAAAGGCGATGGACCATCCCGACCAGATGGAGCTTTACACTTCCGGTCGCGCCAGTAACGAAGCCTCATGGCTCTATCAGCTGTTCGGCCGCGTGATGGGCACCAATAACTTCCCTGACTGTTCCAACATGTGCCACGAAGCCAGCGGCACCGGCTTGAAGCGCAGCATCGGCGTTGGGAAAGGCACCATTCGTCTCGATGATTTTGACCACGCCAATGCAATTTTCGTTATCGGTCAAAATCCGGGCACTAACCATCCACGTATGCTGCACAGCCTGCGCCACGCAGCCGATCACGGTGCGAAAATTGTGACGTTCAACACACTGCGCGAGCGTGGGTTAGAACGTTTTGCCGACCCGCAGAAACCACTGGAAGTCGTCACCTCCATGGCGGGAACCATTAGTTCTGCCTATTATCAGCCCAATCTCGGCGGCGATATGGCAGCGATTCGCGGTATGGTGAAAACCCTACTGGAAGTGCAACGCGAGCGTTTAGCTGCGGGTGAACCGGGCATCTTCGATCAAGAATTTATCGACGCAAACACCCATGGCATTGAGAGCTATCTGGCTGCCGTGGATAACACGCGCTGGGACGATATCGTGCGTCAATCCGGTCTGAGCGAAGCACAGATTCGGGAAGCTGCCGCGATCTACCAAAGCGCTGAGCGTGTCATTATTACCTGGGCGATGGGCGTGACTCAGCATAAACACTCCGTTGATACAGTGCGTGAGATAACCAACCTGCAACTGCTGTTTGGACAGCTGGGTAAAAAAGGCGCTGGCCTGTGTCCGGTGCGCGGACACAGTAACGTGCAGGGGAACCGCACCATGGGGATCGATGAGAAACCCAATAAGCCGTTCCTTGATGCATTGGGCGCGCATTTCGGCTTCGAACCGCCGCGTGAACACGGTCATAACACCGTTGAAGCGCTTGGCGCGATGCTGCGTGATGAAGTGAAAGTGCTGATCGCCCTGGGCGGCAACCTTGCGGCTGCCGCACCCGATTCCCCGGTGACGGAGGAAGCGCTTCAGCATTGCGGTCTGACCGTGCATATCAGCACCAAACTCAATCGCAGCCATCTGGTGCCGGGCCACGAAGGTTTGATTCTGCCGACGCTCGGCCGTACTGAGCGCGATCGTCAGGCCAGCGGTAACCAGTTCATCACCGTTGAAGACTCTTTCAGCATGGTGCACGCCTCAGAAGGTGTGGGTATTCCTCTGGCAGACACCCAGCGCTCCGAAACCGCGATTGTGGCCGGTATTGCACACGCCACGCTGGGCAGTGACAAGATTGACTGGCTGGGCATGGCCGATGATTACAACGTGATCCGCGATCACATTGGTGCCACCATTCCTGGCTTTGCTGACTTCAATAACAAGTGTGATATTCCGGGTGGATTCTACCTGGGTAGCGCAGCAGCGGAGTTGCGTTTTAATACACCAAGCAAACGGGCGGAGTTCAGCGCGGCAGCCTTGCCAACCTCGCTGTTCCCACAGCTGGGCAGCGAAGTGGAGGTGCCGTTCACGTTGCAAACTCTGCGTTCGCATGACCAGTACAACACCACCATTTACGGCCTCGATGACCGCTACCGCGGCGTGTATGGTCAGCGTGAAGTGGTGTTTATCCACCCGGATGACATGGCGTCACTCGGCTTCAGTGAAGGCCAGTTGGTGGATATCGAAACGCTGTGGAATGATGGCCTGACGCGTCGTGTGAGTGGCTTTAAGCTGGTGCCGTATAACATTCCGCGCGGTAACCTCGCGGCCTATTATCCGGAAACCAACCCGCTGGTGCCGCTCTCCAGCTATGGTGACGGCAGCGGGACGCCGACCTCGAAATCGGTGCCGGTAAAACTGGCGTTAACCGCCGCTGTACCGACCCAACGTATCGCCTGAGTCGTCAGCGTTATCAGAAGGTAAAAAGCCGCGTAATGCGGCTTTTTAGCCTGTTTTGGCCTTGCCGCGCGCCCCTGATTCGCGTAAAACTGTCCACCGCTCTTAGGCCACGAAACTAAATACATTATGTTCCAGGATAACCCGCTGCTCGCGCAGCTGAAAGAGAAGCTTCACGCGCAAACTCCGCGCGCCGAAGGTGTTGTGAAAGGCACGGAAAAAGGCTTTGGCTTCCTCGAAGTCGATGCCCAAAAAAGCTACTTCATTCCCCCTCCGCAGATGAAAAAAGTGATGCACGGTGACCGTATTTCTGCGGTGATCCACACTGATAAAGATCGCGAGAGCGCCGAGCCGGAAACCCTGATTGAGCCGTTCCTGACCCGCTTTGTGGGCCGCGTGCAGAAGAAGGACGATCGTTTGTCGATTGTGCCTGACCATCCGCTGCTGAAAGAGGCGATTCAGTGCCGCGCTGCCCGTGACGTCACCCATGATTTTCAGAATGGTGACTGGGCCGTGGCGGAAATGCGCCGCCATCCGCTGAAAGGCGATCGCGGATTCTATGCTGAACTGACCGAATTCATTGTCACTGCGGACGATCATCTTGCGCCGTGGTGGGTCACCCTGTCGCGCCATAATCTGGAACGCGAAGCCCCGAAAGTTGGCTTCGGCGAAATGCTGGATGAGCACTTGCAGCGCGAAGACCTTACCGCGCTCAACTTCGTCACCATCGATAGCGCCAGCACCGAAGATATGGATGATGCGCTGTATGTTGAAGAGCAGGCTGACGGCAATCTGCAGCTGACCATCGCGATTGCCGATCCGACCGCTTACGTAGCGGAAGGCAGCGAGCTGGATAAGCTGGCTTCAAAGCGCGCCTTCACCAACTATTTGCCTGGCTTCAACATCCCTATGCTGCCTCGCGAACTGTCTGATGACATCTGTTCGCTGCGCCCAAATGTGCGTCGTCCAGCGCTGGCCTGTCGCGTGACGCTCACGCCAGATGGCAGCGTAACGGGCGAAGTGCACTTCTTCGCCGCATGGATCGAATCTAAAGCCAAACTGGTTTATGACGAAGTGTCAGACTGGCTGGAAAACGCCGGTAGCTGGCAGCCAGAGAACGAGGCGATTGCCGAGCAGATTCACTTGTTGCATCGTGTGTGCCTGGCGCGCAGCGAGTGGCGTCAAACTCACGCGCTGGTGTTCAAAGATCGCCCTGATTACCGTTTTGTGCTGGGTGAAAAAGGTGAAGTGCTGGATATCATTTCTGAGCCGCGCCGCATCGCCAACCGCATCGTTGAAGAGTCGATGATTCTGGCTAACGTCTGCGCGGCCAACGTGCTGCAGGAGAAGTTGGGCTTCGGTATCTATAACCTGCACACCGGCTTCGATCTGGCCAATGCGGAGCAAGCTGCTGGCGTGCTGGCCGGTCACGGTATCACCGTGGATCCACAGGCGATCACCACGCTGGAAGGTTTCCGCCAGCTACGTCGTGAGCTGGATGCCCAGCCAACCCAGTACCTCGATAGCCGTATTCGTCGCTTCCAGAGCTTCGCTGAAGTCGGCACCGAACCGGGTCCGCACTTTGGTCTGGGTCTCGAAGCCTATGCAACCTGGACATCGCCGATTCGTAAATTCGGCGATATGATCAACCATCGCCTGCTGAAAGCCATTGTGCGCGGCGACAGCATTGCCCGTCCAAAAGACGAGTTCACCACCATTATGAGTGAGCGTCGTCGCCTGAACCGCATGGCCGAACGTGATGTCGGTGACTGGCTGTATGCGCGCTTCCTCGCGCCGTCTGCCGGAACTGACCGCAAGTTCAGCGCCGAAATCATCGATGTGTCTCGTGGCGGTATGCGCGTGCGTCTGCTGGAGAACGGTGCGGTTGCCTTTATCCCTGCCCCGTTCATCCACGCGGTGCGTGATGAACTGGTGTGCTCACAAGAGAGCGGCACCGTGCAGATCAAAGGCGAAGTCGCTTATCGCGTGACCGACATTATCGACGTGACCATCGCCGAAGTGCGTATGGAAACCCGTAGCGTGGTGGCGCGCCCGGCTGCCTGAGCATGAATATCTGCGGGATAACAGCCGTTATCCCGCATTTTTCCCCCTAAGTTTTATCTGATGTTAAATTTGCCTTCCGCTTCACACTTCTGATTCGATTCCCTGTCGTTAACAATTCATTACATTACTTTTAACTTGTTGTATCCGATCGCCTATTTTCCCGGTCTCTACAAGGAGTTAACTCATGAACAACGTCAAAACCGGATTGATCTGGTTAGCGGTGGCGTTAATTGGTGCGGGTGCGTTTGCCATGCTGGCGCTCAGCCGTGGCGAACACGTCAACGCCGTCTGGCTGGTTATTGCGTCCGTTGCCTGCTACAGCATTGCGTATCGCTTCTACAGCCTGTTTATCGCTGAACGTATTTTCGAACTGGATGACCGTCGCCGCACGCCTGCCGAGCGGCTGAATGATGGTCTCGATTATGTGCCGACCAATAAATGGGTACTGTTCGGCCACCACTTTGCGGCGATTGCTGGTGCCGGTCCACTGGTTGGCCCGATTCTCGCGGCGCAGATGGGCTTTCTGCCTGGCACCATCTGGATTTTGGTTGGCGTGATGTTGGCTGGTGCGGTGCAGGATTTCTTGATCCTGTTCATCTCTACCCGTCGTGATGGTCGCTCGTTGGGTGAAATGGCACGTCAGGAGCTGGGTTCGTTTGCTGGCGTGGTCACCATGCTCGGTGCGCTTGGCGTGATGATCATCATCCTGTCCGCGCTGGCGCTGGTGGTGGTGAAAGCGTTAGCCAACAGTCCGTGGGGACTGTTTACCATCGCTGCAACCATTCCAATCGCGCTGTTTATAGGCGTGTATATGCGCTATCTGCGCCCCGGCAAGATCGCTGAAGTGTCGATTATCGGTTTTGTGCTGATGATGGCGGCGATCATTTACGGTGGCGATGTGGCTGCCGATCCCTATTGGGGGCCGCTCTTCACACTGAAAGGCACCGAACTGACTTGGGTGCTGGTTATCTATGGCTTCGTCGCCTCTTCGCTGCCGGTGTGGCTGCTGCTGGCTCCGCGTGATTACCTCTCAACCTTCCTGAAAATCGGTGTCATTATCGGGCTGGCGGTTGGGATTCTGTTCGCCATGCCGGAACTGAAAATGCCGGCGGTGACCAAATTTATCGACGGTAGTGGGCCGGTGTTCTCCGGTGCGCTGTTCCCGTTCCTGTTTATCACTATCGCCTGTGGCGCCATCTCCGGTTTCCATGCGCTGGTCTCCAGTGGCACCACGCCAAAACTGGTGGAGCGTGAAAGTCATATCCGATTCATCGGCTATGGTGCGATGCTGATGGAATCCTTCGTGGCGATCATGGCGCTGATATGTGCCTCGGTGCTCGATCCGGGCGTCTATTTTGCTATGAACGCCCCTGCCGCGCTGATTGGTACGACGGTGGAAAGTGCCTCACAGGTGATTAACGGCTGGGGCTTTGTCGTGACGCCGGAGATGCTGAGCGGTATCGCGCGCGATGTGGGTGAAAGTACTGTCCTCTCGCGGGCCGGTGGCGCACCAACCTTCGCCGTGGGGATGGCGCACATCATCACCGAGGTATTTAACAGCCGGGTGATGATGGCGTTCTGGTATCACTTCGCCATTCTGTTTGAAGCGCTGTTCATCCTGACGGCGGTCGATGCCGGTACCCGCGCCTGTCGCTTTATGGTGCAGGATTTGGTCGGCACCGTGGTGCCCTCCATGGCCAACAACCGTTCCTGGCTGGGCAATATGGCGGGCACCACGGTGGCCGTAGCCGGATGGGGCTTCTTTGTCTACCAGGGTGTCGTCGATCCGCTGGGCGGCATCAATACCCTTTGGCCGCTGTTTGGCATTGGCAACCAGATGCTGGCCTCAATGGCGTTGATTCTCGGCACCGTGGTGCTGTTCAAAATGAAGAAACAGCGTTACGCGTGGGTGACGATTTTACCGACCGCCTGGCTGTTTGTGACCTCCATGACCGCCGGTTGGCAGAAGATTTTCCACGAGAAGCCCTCCATTGGCTTCCTTGCGCAAGCCAACAAGTTCCGTAAAGGAATTGATGAGGGGGTGATTATCGCTCCGGCGAAAACCGTGGCAGACATGCAAACTATCGTATTTAGCAATCAAATTAACGCGGCCCTGTGTGGCTTCTTTATGCTGGTGGCCGTGACCATGTTGATTGCAGCGTTCTTTGTTATTCGCCGTGCCCTGGGCAGTCAGGTACCTACCACCCATGAATCCGAAGTCTCCCTCCGTAAGGAGGTGCGGAATGTCTGAGTCCATTCATCGCTGGAAAAAACCGATTGGTGTCTGGCACATTCAGCATTGCTTACCGATCGCACCCCAGGCCACCGGGCAAACTCTTAATCGCTGGCAACAAATATGGCAGGGATTGAAGCAAAGTTTTCGCTTAATGGTTGGCGTTCATGACTATCAAACTTATCTGAAGCATATGCGTGAGCACCATCCTGGGCAAACGCCAATGGATGAGCGAGCCTTTCATCGCTACTGCCTTGAGGCCCGTTTTCCCAGCCAGGCAGGCAAGCTCGGCAAGTGTCCTTGCTGACATTTTTAAGCCCCGATTTTCGGGGCTTTTTCGTGCCATTCTTTAGTGAAAACAAAAATATATTTGGTTTGCATCTTGTGCTAACGCAGGAGGTTGAATACTGTTGCTAAAATAATGAGATACCGCCTGCTCAGCATTTCCCCGGAGGAAGTTTCCATGACCGATGAACAAGGGCAAACGTTGCTATACACCCTGTTTGGCACAACCAGCCCTCATTGGCGTTTAACTTCAGATAGCGATGCTTTGCATTTTGCCGAAGATGAGAATGCCAATACCAATTTGGCGGTTCCATTAACCCCCGCGCAGGCCAGTTTGCTGCGTGCGATGACGGTGATCACCTCCAGTATCAACCTGACACTCTCCCTGCGCGGTGCGCCGGTGCCTATGCACTTTGTCGGCCGCAAGGTCAACCAATCAACATGGGCTGGTACCTCTTCCGCCTGGGGTGATACCTCCTCCGTGGCGCGTGATTTAACACTCGGATTGTCTTTTGCTGAACAAGTGGTCTCCGAAGCAAACTCGGTGATTGTGATCCTCGACCAACGCGGGAATATTCAGCGATTCAATCGCTTAAGTGAAGAGTACACGGGTCTGAAAGAGCAGGAAGTGATCGGCCGCAACGTGTTTCAACTGTTCATGACCAAGCAGGAAGCGCAGGCTTCGCGACGCAACATTTCGGGTTTCTTCCGCGATGGCAATTCTTATGAAGTGGAACGCTGGATCAAAACCAAAAAAGGCCAGCGACTGTTTCTGTTTCGTAATAAGTTTGTGCACAGTGGTAGTGGGAAAAATGAAATTTTCCTCATCTGTTCTGGAACCGACATCACAGAAGAGCGACGTGCTCAGGAACGCTTACGCGTCCTCGCCAATACTGATACGGTGACCGGTTTACCGAACCGCAATGCCATCCATCAACAGATTAGTCTGGCACTGGAATTAGCCAATGGCAGTCAAACTGGCGTGGTTTATCTCGATCTGGACAATTTTAAGAAGGTGAACGACGCCTACGGCCATATGTTTGGCGACCAACTGCTGCAAGCGGTCTCCCTCGCCATTCTCAGCTGTCTGGGCAAAGATCAGACGCTGGCCCGTCTTGGTGGTGATGAGTTCGTGGTACTGGCAGAACATACCAGCCAGGCTGCGCTGGAAGCCATGGCATCACGTATTCTTGAGCGCCTGCGTCAACCCTTCCGCGTCGGTTTGATCGAAGTCTACAGCGGCTGCTCGATTGGTATCGCCCTGGCCCCGCTGCACGGCGAGGATCGGGAAAGTCTGATCCGCAACGCCGATACCGCGATGTATCACGCCAAAGAGAATGGGCGCGGTAAATTCTGCGTGTTCGCTAACGAGATGAATCAGCGTGTTTTCGAATATCTCTGGCTTGATACTAACCTGCGTAAAGCACTGGAACTGGAGCATCTGGTGGTGTACTACCAGCCCAAATTAGATCGTGACGGCGAAGTTCGCAGCGCAGAAGCATTGGTGCGCTGGAATTCCGTCGAGCGCGGTCTGGTGCCGCCTGGCGACTTTATCTCGTATGCTGAAGAATCGGGCCTCATCGTGCCGCTCGGCCGCTGGGTGATGCTGAACGTTCTGCAACAAATTATTCAGTGGCGCAGCGAGGGAATTTACCTGCGCGTTGCCGTTAATGTTTCGGCTAAACAATTGATTGACCAAAGTATTTATACCGATTTAAAGCAGGCGCTGAGCGAAGCCGGACTCACGGATTGTCCCATTGATATCGAGCTCACCGAAAGCTGCCTGATTGAGAACGAAGCCGGTGCACTCACGCTGATGAAGCAGTTCCAGGAACTGGGGGCTCAGGTTCATCTTGATGACTTTGGTACAGGTTATTCCTCGCTTTCCCAGTTGGCTCGCGTGCCCATTGATGCAATCAAACTGGATCAAAGTTTCGTACGTAACATCAACAAACAACCGGTGGCGCAATCTCTGGTCCGTGCCATTGTCGCCGTGGCCAAAACCCTCGATCTGCAAGTCATTGCGGAAGGGATTGAAACCAAAGCTGAGGAGAAGTTTGTGATGACCAACGGTGTCGATGGGCGTCAGGGTTATCTTTATGCAAAACCAATGCCCGCTGAACAGCTCGGGCATTGGCTGGCTAAGCATCCTGCCCGCGTTTAACGCTGCTCTCGATTATCCGGCTTTGCGCAGGGATGCGCTATGACGGTTCTGTAGTTGCACCAGTCGTTCCATGTAAGCAATGTCTTTAGGCTCCAGTGTAAAGGCGTAATCCACCCAATCTTCCGTAATATCCATCAGCTCGGCTCGCGAGAGTTGCAGTACGCGCTGGCGCGCTTTCAACATGGCACGCACACCATTCAGCTTCGGACGTAGCGTATCGATAAAGGTACGCGTGGTACGGTAAGCATCGCCTGGCTGGAAGACTTTATCTACCAGACCGCGCGTCTCATACCACTCTGCGCTGTGCGACTCCCCTTCACAGATCAGCTCTTCGGCCAGCTTCATGCCGGAACGCCGTGCAACCAGTGAATAGCCGCCCATGCCAGGGAACAGATTGAACGCGATCTCCGGGAACCCCATCCGTGCAGAGTTTTGCGCCAGAATGAAGTGATGGGCCAGCGCGGCTTCAAAGCCACCACCCAATGCACTCCCTTCAATCATCGCCAGCGTCACCGCTCCGGTATCAAAACCCCGCGCTGCCGAATGGATGCAATCCACGCAGGCACGCGCATAGGCCCGCAGCGCTTCACGACGGTTGTTACGAATGCACTCCACAAAGAAACGCAAATCGCCTCCGGCGTTGAACATCTGTGGTACCAGCGAACCCGTCACCCAAAAATCAATCGGCAAACCCGAACGTTGCGCGGCATAGCTCAGATTCATGATCTCCTCAATTAATTCGTGGTTGAAACTGGGGCGCGGTTGGGCACGCAGCATCATCCACATGGTGTGTCGACCCTCTTCATAGTAGGCCGCCAGCTGGGTGGTTTGTCCGACTTCGGTAAACAATCTGCAAGTTGGTTGGTTAATTACTGTCATAGTCTCATCCTCTAGTTATGTGATGCGTTAAACGCAACATCAGCGTAATCCAGAGTGAGGCCAGACCAAATGAGAGATTGATTTATAAAGTAAAATCCAGAGATATCCCCGACCATGGGGTCGGGGAAAGATAAGCAGGCTTACTTGATGGCAGCGCGCTGTCCTACCGCCACATGAGAACGCTTAACGCGTTTTGAATAGACGGCGGTGATAATCGGTACTAATACAGAAGTCACAATAACGGATGTCGCCACCAGTGCGGTGGCTGCGGGAGCGACCGGTTTAAACTGTGGCAGCATCTCGGCAATCAGCACCGGCGTCGCCACTGCCGCGCCTGCGGTGCTGGATGCTGCGATCCCAGCCGTGCCATCACCACCACCAATTAATCGGTCGGCAATAATGAGTGGGATACCGGTGATGATGATGACGGCAACACCGAGCAATACGCCCAATAAACCGGTTTGTGCGATCACGGCCAAATCGATGGTGTTACCCAAAGCGAAGGCAAAGAACGGGATTAAGGTATGTACGGCTTTGCCAAAGAATTCGCGCAATTCCGGGTCAAGATTGCCAAGCGCGAAACCGACAATAAAGGGCAACACCGCGCCAACAAACACGTGTGGCTCAAACGAAGCAATGCCTGCGGTCCCCAGGATCACCATGGTCATCAGCGGACCCGATTCCAGCGACATCAGCACAAACGCGCCTGCTTCTTCTTTTGAACCGTATTGCTGCATGATGGAGGCATAAAGGCCGCCATTGGTCATGTCCATCGCAGCAACCAATGCTAGCGTGGATAAACCGGCAAACATACCGACTTCTACGCCATTTTCCGGCATCATGCGGGATGCCACGGCAGCCACGACCCAGGCAACGGCGATTTTGGTTAATACCAGGGTGCCGGATTTACGCAGCACGGTTCCGGTTGCGCTGAGTTTGATCGATGCCCCCATACAGAAGAACCATACCGCCAGAATCGGCACGGTGCCCGTCATCAGGCCGTTAGTAAAAGAGCCAAAGTATTTTCCTGCGCCGGGTGAAAACGTGTGGCAAAGCGCGCCCAAAAACAGCGGAATTAACATCATACCGCCTGGAATCTTATCGATTGCACGTTTGATATGCATAGTTGTGTCACCTTTACTGAGCCAGAAGGAGGTGCGTTATCGTTCGCCGGATGGCATGGCAGGCAAGATAACCACTGGCAGTCAGGAAAAAAGTGATCGAATCGATATTAATGAAACAGTGTTTTATTTATATAGATTTGGCGTTTCTTTTTTATGATATGCATCGCCATACCAGCGCTAAATAGCAAAAAATTAAGGCGCTCTCAGGCGCCTCAATGAAGTTTCAATGTTCAATTCTGCCCGTACCATGCATTCTTGCCATGCTTACGCAGATAATGCAGATCGAGTAAATTCTGCGAAATCGGAGGCAATTCGCTGCGCAGTTGTTCCGTGTGAAGTGCCATGTAAGCCACTTCTTCCAGCACCACCGCACTGTGCACAGCTGCATCCGCGTCTTTACCCCAGGCAAAGGGGCCGTGCGAGTTGACCAGCGCAGCGGGAATGTCGGCGGGCTTAATACGGCGTTGCGCAAAGCTTTCGATAATCACCTGCCCGGTATTCCATTCATACTCTTGCTGTATCTCTTCACGCTTCATCGCACGCGTACAGGGAATGGTGCCGTAGAAATCATCCGCATGTGTTGTACCCAGAGCCAAAATGTCTCGTCCGGCCTGCGCCCAGATTGTGGCGTGCCGTGAATGGGTATGTACGATGCCACCAATCTCCGGCCAGGCAAGATACAGCGCGCGATGGGTGGCCGTATCGGATGACGGACGTAGCGCCCCTTCCACCACTTTGCCGCTGGCTAACTCCACCACCACCATATCGTCACGCTGCATATTCTCGTATTTCACGCCCGAAGGTTTGATCACCAGCAGGCCATGGTCGCGGTCAATGGCGCTGACGTTACCCCAGGTAAAAGTGACCAGGTTATAGCGCGGTAAGTCAAGGTTGGCTTCCAGCACCTGCTGCTTGAGCAATTCCAGCATGATTATTTCTCCTGCGAACTGTGATAGCTGAATTGTGCTGAACAAGCAGAGAAAACGTTATGGATCTAATCGCTGTAAAAGCAGCGGAAAGTCGCTGAGACCGGATAAGTGTGGCGTGAATTAAGAATTTTCTATCCTGGAGGAATTTAGCTTTGCTTCAGCTGGCTAAAGTCAGGAGCGGTACGGTTTCCACCGGTTAATTCGCCCATTAAAGCGCTGTACGCGGGCATCAAAGTGAACAATGAATGACACGCAGGGATGACGTACTTCGTTGCGCAACATCTATACTTACAAGGTTGCCTCTGTACATACAATCAAGGAGAAAGAGATGACGACAACAATGAAACGTATGACCGTTGCGGTATTAGCTGCCACCCTGGTTGTTGCCTTGAGTGGTTGTTCGAACTGGTCAAAACGCGACCGTAATACCGCCATCGGGGCGGGTGCGGGCGCAATCGGTGGTTCTGTTCTGACTAACGGAAGTGCACTGGGTACAGTGGGTGGTGCAGCCGTTGGCGGTATTATCGGCCATCAGGTTTCTAAATAACGATAAAGATTCAGGCTACGCAGCGCATCTACAGCGTCACGGGCCGCACAGTGTGCGGCCCGTTTTTATTAACCGCCGGCTAATTTAACCTTCATGCCTTTGGCTTCAAGTAGTGCTTTCAACAGATCACGTTTATCGCCTTGAATCTCGATGACGCCATCTTTGAGTGACCCACCGCAGCCACACTTCTTCTTCAGTTCTGCCGCCAGTTTAGTGAGCGCATCATCATCCAGATCAATACCGGTAATCAGGCAAACGCCTTTGCCTTTGCGGCCGCTGGTCTGGCGTTGAATGCGCACTATGCCGTCCCCTTGCGGGCGCGGCGCTTTTTCTTCTTCCTGTACGATACGGCCAGTTTCAGTGGAGTAAACCAGTCGGTTGTCCTGAGCCATTAGGCCTCCTGTAAACTTTGCAGGATAGTATGCAGCGTTGCAGCCGGATCATTGGATTGGGTGATCGGACGCCCGATCACCATGTAATCCACGCCAGCCTGTTTTGCCTGCTGCGGCGTCATAATACGGCGTTGATCGCCCGCATCACTGCCTGCCGGACGAATACCTGGGGTCACCAGTGCGAAATCCTGACCTAACACCTGTTTAAAGTGCTCAGCTTCCTGAGCGGAACAGACCACGCCATCCAGGCCACACTCACGCGTCAGGCGAGCCAGACGTTCCGCCTGCTGAGCGGGAGAAAGCGTAATGCCGAGACCTCTGAGATCGTCTTCATCCATGCTGGTTAATACGGTTACCGCAATCAACAATGGCGCATCTTTGCCAAAAGGCAGCAGCGCTTCACGAGCCGCATTCATCATCCGCGCCCCGCCACTGGCGTGAACATTAACCATCCACACACCGAGATCGGCAGCCGCGGCTACCGCGTGCGCGGTGGTATTCGGAATATCATGAAACTTCAGATCGAGAAAAACGTCAAAACCACGCGACTGCAGTGTTTTCACCAGTGACGGGCCAAATAGCGTAAACATCTCTTTGCCGACTTTCAGGCGACACTGGCTCGGGTCAATGCGGTCCACAAACTGCAGTGCGCTGTCGAGATTATGATAGTCGAGCGCCACCAGAATCGGTGAAGTGGTTACAGGCATAACGTTTCCTCAAAGGCAGGCACCCGCGGGCGCAATGGACAAACGGCAAGCATTCTACCCGTGCATGCCCTTCCCGACAATCTCACAGCGCGCTTTAGACCGATGATAGACTGAAGGCTGCACAATGCCACGGCTCTCTTTGAGAATTTAAGGTTATAGTATGTTGTAACTATCGTGCGGTTATAATAAAAAAACGGCCGTTACTGGCCGTCGAGTCCGCGGATTGGTTTCACAGAAGACCATGCGCGGCAGGATGGGCAATGCCAATAAAGCGCATGCGCGGTAAATCCGCACTTTTGGCAGCGGTAGCGTGGTTTGGTGCGAATCTGTTCGCCCACCATATCGCGCAGCACCATCAGGCTCTCTTTGGCACGACCATCTTCTGCTTCATGCAGGTGGAAATCCATCAAGCGATGGAACACGCGCATGGTCGGATGGCGCTGTAACTGGCGATTAATGTATAACTGCGCCGCTTCAGGCCCCTGCTGCTGTTCGAGGATATCAGAGAGGTAAAGTTCAGCGGCCGCGCCGGTATTCTCCTCAACGCAGCGTTGTAAAAATTGCGCCCAATCTTCAGGCTGATTCAGTCGCTGATAGCAGGTTTCGAGCATCGATAAGGTTTCGCTCACCAGCTCTTTATCTTGATCCAGTACGCGCTGCAGGCGGGCCGTTGCTTTAGCGTATTCGCCCTGCTCCATAAAGATGCGGCCCATCATAATGGAAACGCGCGCGCTTTGGTGATCGGCCGATTCACCTTTTTTCAGTAAGCTCATGGCGCGATCAAGATCGTCACTGCTCAACGCCTGAAGCGCAAGCTCGCAGTAGAAATGGGCAATTTCGCCCTTGTGCTTCTCTTTGCCGAGCTTGACCAATCTTTCCGCCACTTCGATGGCTTTCTGCCAGTCACTGGTTGCCTGATGAATCTGTATCAGCTGTTGCAGCGCACCGATACGGAAGTCGGTTTCATCAATCAGTTGGCTAAACATGTCCTCGGCGCGATCGTAAAACCCGGCGGCCATGTAATCGCGTCCCAGTTGCTGGATAGCCAACAGGCGCTGTTCATAGCTCAGGGAAGCGCTTTCCATCAGGGATTGGTGGATGCGAATGGCGCGATCAACTTCGCCGCGTGAACGGAACAGATTGCCGAGCGTCAGGTGAGCTTCAACTGTGCCGCTGTCCTCCTTCAGCATATCCAGAAAGAGATCGACAGCTTTGTCCTGTTGATTGGAAAGCAGGAAGTTTACGCCGGCAACGTACTCACGTGACAGACGATTGGCTTCCTGTTGCTTATCCTGATGTGCACTGCGACGGCCCATATACCAGCCATACGCCGCAGCAACAGGGAGAAGCAAAAACAGCAATTCAAGCATCGAAACTTAATCCCGACGACCAGTAGTAGAAGAATTTGTCACAGCCGTTGATTGTTCGTTCTGCGCCTGCATGCGTTTCAGCTTGCGCTGCGCGTGAGCGAGAGAAACACGTATCCGCAACCAGAAAAGACCGCAAATTGCCCATCCAAGCAGGAATCCGGCACCAAACAGGCTCGCCAGCAATGTGGAGATGCGGAATTCACCCTGCGCCAGCAGATAGTTAAAAGTGACGATTTGGTCGTTATGCGCTCCAAGCGTGACGGAGATGATAAAAATGACCAAAACCACGAGAAAAATCAGCAAATATTTCACAATGCGTCCTGTCGTGAGGTTATCCAGTAGAAGTATGCCAAAAAAGTGCCGTCGATGCTGCTTATCAGCACATCACTTAGTGCATTTTCCGTAAGCGCAATCAATCATATGGGGGCGCGCGCAGAAATTACAATCCATCATCACGCTGTTCAATCTCCTGCTGCTCTTCGCGCGGCACCGTAAGCGGGCCACAAAAACGCTGCGCCAGCCATGTGGCAACCGTAACCAGTAGCCAGGAAATCAGGGTGGCCACCACCAAATCGCGCGGCCAATGCATACCCAGCAGTAAACGACTGCCCATGACCATGGTAGCCCAGGCAAACAGCACGACCACGGTCACGATGTGGCGCCTTGGCCAGAGTAAGCCAATCACCAGCAGCGCCCAGCTGGCAGCAAACATGGTATGTCCGGAAGGAAAGGCAAAGCCGGTTTCAAACGCCCAGTGTTTTTTTAGCCATTGCGGCAGCTGAGTGTCGTTAGCCACTAAAGTCGACACCAACTGACTGCGCCCCTGACGGTTTTGCTGATAAAACGCCCCTTCATCAATACCGTAACTCTTCTCCAGCCAAACCACATAGGGACGGGGTTCCTGCACCTGCTCTTTAATGAAAGATTTGGTGTACTGGCCAGCAAGAATAGCGCCGTTCATGAAGAGGATCAGTAAAATGGCGGGTTTAAGTCGGAAGCGTAAGCACCATAAAACCCAGGCGCTGAGGATAACGCTGGTCAAAATACCCCAGGGGCTGGTGACGGTTTCTGTCATCCAGAACAGCACCCGTAAAAACGCGCTACTCTCACCTGGCTGCCATTGCCAGCCAGAGAGCCAGACAACAACGGGCATAATTATTAATAAAAGCATTCCCAGGGTGGTGCGCTGCGCAATTTTTAACATCCGTTTCCTTTTAGATCCGCGAGTATTCGCGAGACTGGCATAACTTTAGCTGAAAAAAGAATAACATACACGTTGCGGCTTAGATAATTGTGCTTTATCACTACAATAACTCTGACTGATTAACGGCCCGGGTGAAGGTTGTGGCACAATATTGTCAGTTTTGTCGGGCCAGTCGGGCCCGTGCGTTATCATGATGATAGCGCATCCTCTGAAGGTTCTGGAGAGTCACATGCAGCTTAAACGGGTAGCAGAAGCCAAACTGCCCACGCCATGGGGAGATTTCCTGATGGTTGGTTTTGAAGAACTGGCAACTGGCCAGGATCATGTCGCGCTGGTTTACGGTGATGTTAGCGACCACAATCCAGTGCTGGCGCGCGTTCACTCTGAGTGTCTAACCGGTGATGCGCTGTTCAGCCTGCGCTGCGACTGTGGTTTTCAGTTGGAAGCGGCGCTCACCGCTATCGCTGAAGAAGGACGCGGCGTGCTGTTATATCACCGCCAGGAAGGCCGTAATATCGGTCTGTTGAATAAGATCCGCGCCTACGCTTTGCAAGACAAAGGTTACGACACCGTGGAAGCGAATCATCAGTTGGGCTTTGCCGCCGATGAGCGCGATTTCACCCTGTGTGCAGATATGTTCAAACTGTTGGGCGTCAATGAAGTCCGCCTGCTGACGAACAATCCACGCAAAGTCGAGATCCTGAGCGAAGCGGGAATTAATATTGTAGAACGCGTGCCGTTAGTGGTTGGGCGCAACCCCAAAAATGCTCACTACCTTGATACCAAGGCAGAAAAAATGGGCCATCTGCTGCCAAAAGCGTAATGCAGAAAGCAAAAAGCCGGGAAATCTCCCGGCTTTTTCTTTAGTTCAGCATATTACGTATCACATAATGCAATATGCCGTCGTTCTGGTAATAGGTCAGCTCATTGCCGGTATCGATACGACACCGGGTTTCCAGCGTCTCTTTTTTACCATCGACGCGCGTCAGGGTGACATTCACAGTACAACCCGGTTTCAACTGGGAAAGGTTTTCGACATCAATAAACTCCTCCCCGGTTAATCCCAATGTTTTGCGCGTGACGCCAGCAGGGAATTCCAGCGGCAGGATCCCCATGCCGATCAGGTTAGAGCGATGGATACGCTCGAACGACTCAGAAATAACCACGCGCACCCCTTGCAAACGTGGGCCTTTCGCAGCCCAGTCGCGGCTGGAACCTGAGCCATACTCCTTCCCGGCGACCACTGCCAGTGGCACACCTTCGGACTGATACTTCATGGCAGCATCGTAGATCGCCAGCTGTTCATTGCTGGGGAAGTGTTTGGTGTATCCCCCTTCCACACCCGGCACCATTTCATTACGAATACGAATGTTGGCAAAGGTCCCGCGCATCATCACTTCGTGGTTACCACGACGCGAACCGTAGGAGTTGAAATCGGTGCGCTCAACACCATGCGACAGCAAATAGCGTCCAGCAGGACTTTCCGCTTTGATGCTGCCTGCCGGCGAAATATGGTCGGTGGTGACAGAGTCACCCAGCATCGCCAGAATGCGAGCGCCTTTAATATCCTGGACCGGCTCCGGTGTTTTACCCATGTCATCAAAGAACGGCGACAGTCGGATGTAAGTTGAACCCTCATCCCAGTCATAAGTCGCGGCTTCACTGACCTTTATTTGCTGCCACTCAGGCGTACCGTCGAAGACCTCGGCGTATTCCTTATGGAACATATCACTGGTCACTTTCTGCACTGCGGCGGCGATCTCTTCTGGTGATGGCCAGATATCCTGCAGAAAGACATCCTTGCCCTGCCGGTCCTGCCCGATGGGATCGTTCTGCAGGTTGAGTTTCATGTTACCGGCAAGTGCATAAGCCACCACCAGCGGTGGCGACGCCAGCCAGTTAGTTTTCACCAGCGGATGGATGCGCCCTTCGAAGTTTCGGTTACCCGACAGCACAGCACCGACGGTCAGATCGCCCTCTTTAATCGCGCTTTCAATTTCATCTGGCAATGGGCCCGAGTTACCGATGCAGGTGGTACAACCATATCCCACCAAATTGAAACCTAATTCATCCAGATAAGGTGTCAGTTGAGCCACCGCGAGATAATCCGACACCACTTTTGATCCCGGTGCCAGCGAGGCTTTCACCCAGGGTTTGCGCATCAAGCCACGCTCAACCGCATTTTTCGCCAGCAGGCCCGCGGCCATCAATACGCTAGGGTTGGAAGTATTAGTACAGGAGGTAATAGCAGAAATGACCACCGCGCCATCTTCCAGCTGATAGCTATCACCGGTCTCGCTGTCGCGATACGTGACGGTCTTGTGCGCTTTCTGCGCATGATTAACTTCAAGTTCGTTGCTGGCATCAAAGGCGGCGGGTACATCACCTAAAGAGACGCGATCCTGCGGTCGTTTTGGACCGGCAAGACTGGATTCAACATCTGCCATATCCAGCGCCAGTGAGCTGGTAAACCGTGGTTCGTCGCCCGGATTTCGCCACATCCCTTGCTGCTTAGCATAAGCTTCGACTAAATCGACTTGTTCGGCATCACGCCCGGTCAGGGTCATGTAGCTCAGGGTGATTTCATCAATGGGAAAGAAACCGCAGGTGGCACCATATTCCGGTGCCATATTGGCGATAGTTGCGCGATCGGCCAGCGGCAAATCGGCCAGGCCATCACCATAAAATTCCACGAATTTACCCACCACACCATGCTTGCGCAGCATTTGCGTCACGGTTAAGACTAAGTCGGTCGCGGTGATGCCAGGACGCAGTTTGCCGGTGAGTTTGAAACCGACAACGTCGGGGATCAACATAGACACGGGTTGCCCTAACATGGCGGCTTCGGCTTCAATACCGCCAACACCCCAGCCCAATACGCCCAGCGCGTTGATCATCGTGGTATGGGAATCTGTGCCGACTAAGGTATCAGGATAAGCGACCTCTTTGCCTTCTAGCGTTTCATGCCAGACGGATTTCCCCAGATATTCCAGGTTAACCTGATGGCAGATACCGGTGCCGGGCGGCACTACGCGGAAACGATTAAACGCTTTTTGTCCCCAGCGCAGGAAAACGTAGCGTTCGTGGTTGCGCTCCATCTCCAGACGCACGTTTTCTTCGAAGGCGTCTTCATCCCCAAAATGGTCAACGGTCACCGAGTGGTCAATAACCAAATCGACCGGCGATAAAGGATTAACTTTGGCCACATCGCCGCCGAGGCGCTTTACCGCTTCACGCATCGCCGCTAAATCCACCACCGCTGGCACGCCGGTGAAATCCTGCATCAACACGCGCGCTGGGCGATAGGCAATTTCCCGGTCAGCATGCGCATCTTTCTGCCAGCCAACCAGAGCCTGTATATCTTCAGCTGTCACGGAATCCTCATCCTGCCAGCGCAGGAGGTTTTCCAGCAACACCTTCATTGATTTGGGTAAGCGATCGATATTACCCAATTGCTGGGCAGCTTTTGGCAGGCTGTAGTAATGATATTTTTTTGCCCGAACGTCCAGCGTATCCTGACTGTGCTCCCGTAACGTTAACGACATAGCTCCTCCTTATATGGGCCTCTCTTTTAAACCTCAATAACCACAAGGTTTAGCTTAAAGATAGACCACAATTTCGTTAACGATTTGATAACAACACGAAATGACACATAAAGGCACAAAGAAAAATGCCCCGACGTTTGTCAGGGCATTAATAGAAATCAGTACAATTTGAGTTATTGGATTAGATCATTGCCCACACGGCCGCGGCCCAAAATGCAAAGGAAAAGGCATAAACGCCGAACCATGAAAAAGTCGTTGTATTCATCGAGTCACTCCCTCCCGGATTCCGGGCAAAAAAAGTCCACCGTCTTCAGCGTTGTACTGATGACACCGTTTTTTTAATGCTGAGTGTTAAAGGACGGGCTTTTAAAATGCCCACCGGATAATCCGGTAAAGAGAGGTATGGATGTCTATATATAGAACAAAACGCAGACTGCGTTATTTCGACTTCGGATCCATGAACGATTCGATAAAGTTACGCTGGTTTTCACTCAGTTCCCACGACGCAGGAATCGCCACAGGCTGTTCAACGCTCTTTACTTCTTTCGCTTTGCACGCTGACGTGTTCGGCTGACGCGCAGAAACCGGAGACTTACGGCTGAGTGTATTTGCCCACATGGCTTAACCCCACATACGCCAAATCATCAATGCCACCACTACCCAGAACAGTGCTGAAGCAGCGAAGACGGTCAACCAAGCCTTGCGACGCACATTACCAGAGCGCTCAACCTTGGCGGTTTTTGTACGAAAATCTTGTTGTACAGTCAGTCTAGTGTTCATAGTTTTTGATAATCACTCTCAATAAAACGATTGTTGATAACGATTAAGATTTAGGACGAATCCTAAACTTGTTAAGTCCGAAAATCCAGTTATTTTTATTGAGCACAACGATTAACGCTATTTATCAAAACCCAAAATATTGATGAGATAAATTTAATTACTGATCAAACTATTCATCGAATACATACATTGTAAATTTGGGTTAAAACAAATTTAGTACCATTCTAAATTTGAGTTTAATTTAAAGAGCCTGACTAAAAGGCCTTTCTCATCAGTTGATAACTGGAGTATGGGAATATTCCTGGCGGTCCGCAAAGCGGCAGCGTAAATTTTGTGTACTGTTTCTCATTTAAGAACTAACAATGAAAAAACATGTGATCGATGTTTCATTTACAAAAAAATAATGAAATTTTTTGAGATTCTTGTGGCGCTAACCAGGAAGGAATTCACAAGATGCCCACTGGACACCTTGTGAAAATAATGAGTTAGGTGATTATTTGAAGGGTAATTTGATATCGCGGAACATCGCTTCGATATCTTCATTTGAACGCAATGCGACCGCTGCATCCACGACATCACGGGTCAAATGCGGCGCGAAACGTTGAATAAAATCATACATATAGCTTCGAAGGAACGTACTGCGCCTAAAGCCAATTTTGGTTGTGCTATTGGTAAAAATTTCTGATGCTTCGATTCGCACCAGATCCGGATCGGATACCGGGTCCACCGCCATACTGGCAATGACTCCCACGCCTAAGCCCAGACGCACATACGTTTTGATCACATCAGCGTCGGTGGCGGTAAAGACGATACGAGGTGTTAATCCTGCACGATTGAACGCAGTATCCAGCTCTGAGCGGCCAGTAAAGCCAAAGGTATAGGTCACGAGCGGGAAATCGGCCAGCTCTTCAATCGTCACATTCGATTTGCCTGCCAGCGGGTGGTCTGGCGTAACGACAATCGCGCGGTTCCAGTGATAGCACGGCAACATAATCAGGTCGTCGTACAGATGCAGCGCTTCGGTCGCAATCGCAAAGTCAGCATTTCCCTTCGACACGGCTTCAGCAATTTGCGTCGGCGAGCCCTGATGCATATGCAGGGATACGCGCGGGTAACGCTCGATAAACCCTTTTATCACACCGGGCAAGGCATAACGCGCCTGAGTATGTGTGGTCGCCACATACAGCGAGCCTTTATCAGGCCAGGTGTGCTCACCCGCGACAGACTTAATCGCATCCACTTTGGATAATACTTCACGAGCAATTCGGATGATCTCTTCACCTGCTGGCGTGACCTGAGTGAGATGTTTTCCACTACGCGCAAAAATCTGCACGCCGAGTTCATCTTCCAGCATACGCACTTGTTTACTGATACCCGGTTGTGAGGTATAGAGGCCTTCAGCGGTGGAGGAGACGTTGAGGTTGTGATTAACCACCTCGACGATGTAACGCAACTGCTGCAATTTCATAGTTATATCTTCCCGGTAGCGACAGAGGGGCCATCCCTGCAGGCGTGTTTCCGCCTTAATTAAGGTATAGGGAGGGAAAGCATGTCAGCGAAACGAAAAAAGCTATAACCACTATATCAGTTAACGAAAGAATGTAGAACGATTAGCTATAAGGATGAGGAAAAGGCCAGCAGAAGCTGGCCTTGAGGGAATTACTTCTTCGCTTCCTGCCACTTACCGTCGATATAGAACATCGACCAGCCAGTCGCTTTGCCCTCCTTCTCGGAGGAAACATACTGCTGCTTAGTTTTACGGCTAAAACGCACTAACGTTTTATTGCCTTCCGGATCCGCCGCTGGCGCTTCCGCCAGATATTTCAGCTTCTCCGGCAGACGGTCAGCAAAACGTTGCAGCTCTTCCACCAGCGGCGCACGCGTTTCACGCGATTTCGGGAAGGTGTTGGCCGCCAGGAATACCCCTGCCGCACCGTCACGCAATACAAAGTAGGCATCTGATTTTTCACACGCCAGCTCAGGCAACGGTACCGGGTCTTCCTTCGGTGGTGCAACTTCACCATTGCGCAGAATCTTGCGAGTATTTTTACACTCGTCGTTGGTGCAGGCCATGTATTTGCCGAAGCGCCCCATTTTCAGGTGCATTTCGGAACCACACTTTTCACACTCTACGATCGGGCCGTCATAACCTTTGATGCGGAATTCGCCCTGTTCGATTTCGTAGCCGTCACATTCCGGGTTGTTACCGCAGACGTGCAGCTTACGCTGATTGTCGATCAGGTAGCTG
This sequence comes from Candidatus Pantoea communis, assembly GCF_011752685.1. Taxonomy (NCBI): domain Bacteria; kingdom Pseudomonadati; phylum Pseudomonadota; class Gammaproteobacteria; order Enterobacterales; family Erwiniaceae; genus Pantoea; species Candidatus Pantoea communis. Next base: position 20,061 of record NZ_VWXC01000014.1, on the reverse strand, counting down.
TCCATCGCGGTGCCACACTTCTGGCAACGACGACGGGCACGCAACGCATTGGTTTCAGCATCATCGCCTTCCAGTACGTTAAGAACCTCATTTTCCGGAATCAGATTGATGGTCTGTTTGCAGCGTTCTTTGGGTGGCAGCGCATAACCGGAGCAGCCGAGGAATACGCCGGTACTGGCGGTACGGATACCCATTTGCCGGCTACAGGTCGGGCAGTCGATCGAGGTCAGCACCATCTGGTTCGGCTGCATGCCGCCCTCTTCTGGCTCTTTCTCGGCCTGACCTAACTGCTGACTGAAATCGCTGAAGAAGGAATCCAGCACCGCTTTCCACTGCGCTTCATTATTGGCGACCTGGTCAAGGCTGTCTTCCATGCGCGCGGTGAAGTCATAGTTCATCAGTTCACGGAAATTCTGTTCCAGGCGATCGGTGACAATTTCACCCATCTTCTCAGCATAGAAGCGGCGGTTTTCTACCCGCACGTAACCGCGATCCTGAATGGTGGAAATAATTGAGGCATAGGTCGATGGACGGCCAATACCCCGTTTTTCCAACTCACGGACTAAGGAAGCTTCGCTGAAGCGGGCTGGCGGCTTGGTGAAGTGCTGGCTTGGCATCAGCTCCTTCAGGTCAAGCATGTCGCCGACATTGACCGGTGGCAGCGTCAAATCTTCATCGTTTTTACGCAGGGCTGGCATCACTTTTGTCCAGCCATCGAAACGCAAAGTGCGGCCTTTCGCTTTCAGTTTAAAGTCTGCTGCACCCACCGTCAGGGTGGTGGAGTCATACTGCGCCGGCACCATCTGGCAGGCCACAAACTGACGCCAGATCAGCTGGTACAGTTTCTGCGCATCAGCTTCCATATCTTTCAGCTGTTCTGCCTGGATGTTGACATCCGAAGGTCGAATCGCTTCGTGAGCTTCCTGCGAATTCTCTTTACTGGCGTAAGTGATTGGCGATTCTGGCAGATACTTCTTACCAAAACTCTTCTCCACAAAGCCGCGTGCCATCGCCACCGCATCCTGACTCAGGTTGGTGGAGTCAGTACGCATATAGGTGATGTGACCCGCTTCGTAGAGACGCTGCGCCATCATCATGGTTTTCTTCACGCCAAAACCGAGACGAGTACTCGCCGCTTGCTGCAGCGTCGAGGTAATAAAAGGCGCAGAGGGTTTGCTGCTGGTCGGTTTGTCTTCACGATCCAGCACTTCGTAACGCGCTTTCTCCAGCACGGATACCGCAGCATGAGTTTGCTCGCGATTAACCGGACGGAACGCTTTATCGCCCTGATGCGTGACTTGCATCGCCAGCGCGTCGCCTTTCGGCGTAGAGAAATCCGCATCGATTTCCCAATACTCTTCCGGCACGAACGCTTTGATTTCGTGCTCGCGCTCAACCACCAGTCGCACAGCCACCGACTGAACACGACCCGCCGACAAGCCACGGGCAATTTTCTTCCACAGCAGCGGGGAAACCATGTAACCCACCACGCGGTCCATAAAGCGACGCGCCTGCTGCGCATTGACACGTTCAATGTTCAGTTCGCCCGGTTTTTCAAACGCCTGACGAATCGCATTTTTGGTGATTTCGTTGAACACCACGCGGCTAAACCGCTTATCATCGCCACCGATCACTTCCCGCAGGTGCCAGGCAATGGCTTCCCCTTCGCGGTCAAGGTCCGTTGCGAGATAGATGTGGTCGGCGTCTGCGGCAAGGCTCTTCAGTTCGGCAACGACTTTCTCTTTGCCCGGCAGAATCTGATAGTCCGCTTCCCAGCCGTGCCACGGGTCGACACCCATGCGGCTGACCAATGCGGCCTTCTCATCCTTCTTAACCTTTTTTCCTGTTTTCGCCTTTTCCCCGTCGGTAGTTTTACGGGCAGTTGAACCGCTGGTCGGCAAATCACGGATATGACCGACGCTGGATTTCACCACGTAGTCATTACCGAGGTATTTATTGATTGTTTTGGCCTTTGCCGGGGACTCAACGATTACGAGTGCTTTACCCATATGTACCTTTACCTAATTGAAACGTCCTGATAAACGGGAGAGGATTCGGTGCCCCAAAACCCAACGGGTTCAATATTGCTGCCAGCTTTTCACATTTCAAGGCAGCGGGGATAATCTCAGGTCAGATTGCATCGACTTATGCAACTTTATGATTAGAAGCGGGTTTTCCATCTGACAGCACCACACATCCGGGTGTGATCTCCCTGAAAGCTGAATCGCCCACACTCTACCTGATAAAATCCGTTACGCAACTTAATTAGCATTCTGATTAATTTTGCGCCAGTTTTGCTGACGGACGTTGATTTGATGAACAGCGCAACTCGCTAGTAATATAGAAGGAGAACGATTGCTGTCAAAAAAGAGGTGAACAATGTCAATAGAAACGGAATCCATTTCACGCCAGGCGTTACTGGAAATAGCCAATCAAATGATCAAACAGCACGACGATTATTTAGCCGGGATGGAAGCGAATGACGTGATTCAGCAGGGCGAGATATTGGTGTTTCGTGGGCCTTACTTCTTAGATGAAGAAGGCCTGCCGAGCGCGAAAACCACCGCTGTGTTTAACGTGTTTAAATCCCTTGCCGTTGAGCTCTCCTCACGCTATCACCTGGCATAAAAAAGCCCGGCATTTGCCGGGCTTGCTCACAACAGTGGCTTATCACCACGCTGCCATATTTTCAGAATTAACCGCTCGGCCGCCAGACTGGCGCTGTTGGTGAAGCGATCCATCATTTTCTTCTTCCGCGCATAGTGCACGCCCAGCACATTGAACCGGTCCATCTGCTTAATAATCAGTGCATCGCTGGTGCCGATCTCATCAATCAGCCCCAAATCCAGCGCCTGGCGTCCATACCAGTGTTCCCCGGTGGCCACTTTTTCCAAATCCAGTGTCGGACGCATCTGCTGAACAAACTCTTTGAACAGCAGATGGGTTTCGTTGAGATCTTCCTGGAATTTTTCACGTCCCTCATCAGTGTTCTCACCAAACAAGGTCAGCGTTCGCTTATATTGACCCGCCGTGTGCAGTTCAACGTCGATATCATTGCGTTTCAGCAGACGGTTGAAGTTGGGGATCTGCGCGACCACACCAATTGAGCCAATGATAGAGAATGGCGCCGCGACGATGCGATCCGCGACACAAGCCATCATATAACCCCCGCTCGCCGCCACTTTATCGACGACGGCAGTTAACTGCAGGCCCGCATCACGCAGACGCTGCAGCTGAGAAGCGGCCAGGCCATAACCGTGCACCACGCCACCCGGGCTTTCCAGACGCAGCAAGACTTCATCACCCGGCACCGCCACCGCCAGCACCGCGGAGATCTCTTCACGCAAAGAACTGACTTCGCCCGCATCCATACTGCCTTTAAACTCCAGCACATAGAGTGTCGATTTGGCGGCTTCGCTCACACCGGCTTTGGCATTGCGCTTCTCGGTTTTGGCTTTTTGCTTCTCTTCTTTTTTATGCTGCTTCAGCCACACTTTTTGCGCCTGCGGCTTCATCTTCGCCAGCTGCAGATCTTCCTTCATTTCACGATAATCATCGTCGAGATGAGTCAAGCGCAGTTGACCACCGCTGTGGCGTTTACGCATCGCGGCATTCAGCACAATCAGAACAATAGCTGCGAACGCCACCACCACGGTGACGGCCTTGGCCAGAAATAATCCATAACTGGAGAGTAAATCCATTCTGCCGCCTTATTAAACAGTGAATTACAAACAATGGCTGAGTTTACCCGCTTTAGCGACTTTCGTCGCCTGAAATGCCCGCAGGCGGCACAGAATGCGAGGCGCGGTGATTGCACCTGGCGCCAAATTGAGGCATAAAGCCCAAAACCCTCTGACTTGCCAAAGGACATCGCTGTGCATTATCAACCGAAAAGCGATCTGCTGGAAAATCGCATTATCCTCGTCACCGGCGCTTCAGACGGCATTGGTCGCGAAGCGGCGCTGACCTATGCGCGCTATGGCGCACGCGTCATCTTGATGGGCCGCAACGCCGAAACGCTGCAGCAGACTGAACACGCCATCAATCAACTGAATAAGCAGCCCGCATCCCATTTGCTGCTGGACTTGTCGCATGCCACGCCAGAAAGCTGCGCTGAGGTGGCCGATCAGATCGCCGCCCTGGTGCCACGGCTCGATGGTGTGCTGCACAATGCCGGGATTCTGGGTGAGATCGTCCCACTGGCGGAACTCGATCCAGCCGTCTGGCGCCAGGTGATGCAGATCAATCTTGACGCCACCTTCTATTTAACTCAGGCCTTGCTGCCGCTGCTGCTGAAATCAGACGCCGGTTCACTGGTGTTTACCACGTCGAGCGTGGGCCGTACCGGCCGTGCAGGCTGGGGGGCCTATGCGGTGTCGAAATTCGCCACCGAAGGCATGATGCAGGTACTGGCGGATGAGTATAAAAATCGTCATCTGCGGGTAAATTGCATCAATCCCGGTGGCACTCGCTCTAAAATGCGCGCCAGTGCTTTCCCGGAAGAAAATGCCAGTTTACTGAAAACGCCTGCTGATTTGATGCCGCTTTACCTTTATTTGATGGGTGATGACAGCCGTCGCAAAACCGGGATCAGTTTTGATGCCCAGCCGGGACGTAAACCGGGGCCAGCCAGCGCATGAGTGATCGTCATCAGCAACGACAGCAGCGTTTAAAAGAACAGGTTGATGCGCGGATTGCTGCCGCGACAGAAGCGCGCGGCATTTTGATGGTGTTCACCGGCAACGGCAAAGGCAAAACCACCGCCGCCTTTGGTACGGCTTTACGCGCTTGCGGGCACGGTAAAAACGTTGCCGCTGTGCAGTTTATTAAAGGTGAATGGCCAAATGGTGAGCGCAATTTGCTGGAACAGCATGGCGTGGAATTTCAGGTGATGGCCACCGGCTTTACCTGGGATACCCAAAATAGGGAGACCGATACTGCCGCCTGCCAACAGGTTTGGCAGCAGGCAAAGCGTATGCTTGCCGATGAGCATGTGGATTTAGTGATCCTCGATGAAATCACCTACATGGTCAGTATGGATTATCTGGATCTGGATGAACTGGTGCGCGTGCTGGGACAACGTCCGGTTCAACAAAGTGTGATTATCACCGGTCGAGGCTGCCATCGAACCTTACTCGAGATGGCGGATACCGTGACCGAGATGCGCCCGGTTAAGCATGCATTTGATGCAGGCATTCAGGCTCAGCAGGGAATAGATTGGTAAAACAGTGACGCCGCTGCATGCGGCGTCACGGGCATATCAGGAACCGCGCTTGTTGGTTCCACTGGTCCGCGTGCTGCTGTTGCGGCTGCTACTGCTGCCGCCGCGACGTGGGCTGCCGCTTACATTACTATGACGTTTTACCGCGCGACGAATCTGATTGGCTTTAGTACGACGACGGTCTTTTTCAACCGCGACTTTCGTCACCGTCTCTTCCGGCATATCCACCAGCGTACGCAGGTAGTTAACCGCCGGTAATTCCATCTCCATCCAGCCACCGCGAGGTAACCCTTTTGGCAACTGAATATCGCCATAACGGACGCGCATCAGGCGGCTAACCTGCACACCTACGGCTTCCCACAAACGGCGGACTTCACGGTTACGTCCTTCGGTCAGGGTGACGTTATACCACTGGTTGATGCCTTCACCGCCAGCAAACTTAATGGTTTTGAACGATGCCGGGCCATCTTCTAACTGCACACCTTTACTGAGCTGACGAATTTTATCGTCATCCACTTCGCCGAATACACGCACCGCATATTCACGCTCAACTTCACGGCTTGGGTGCATCAGACGGTTCGCCAGTTCACCATCGGTGGTGAACAACATCAGACCACAGGTGTTAACGTCCAGACGGCCCACAGCGATCCAGCGTGAACCGCGCAGACGCGGCAGACGGTCGAATACCGTTGGACGCCCTTCAGGATCGTTACGAGTACAGAGTTCGCCTTCTGGTTTGTAATACGCCAGCACGCGACAGACTTCAGTGGCGGATTCAGCAATCGAAACCAGATGGCCATCAATACGAATTTTCAGGGATTTATCATTTTCAATGCGATCGCCCAGCGTCGCCAGTTTGCCATCGACGCTGACGCGTCCGGCTGAAATCATCGTTTCGATTTCGCGGCGTGAACCGTGACCGGCGCGCGCTAATACTTTTTGTAATTTCTCACTCATGGAGATGCCTCGTTGTCGCCTTCCCAGGCGTCGTGGTAAGAAGAGGTACGATACGGGGATTACCAGTTCCCATATCAGAATCTGTTACCGCTAAGCATAGCGCATGCCATCTCAGGCGGCCCGCGATTTTACACTAACGCAAGTTTCGTTAACACCTTTTCCTTTGCTGCCGATAATAAAGGCCAAAGGCTGCGTCACCCGTTTAGTGCCATATGCCTAAACATTTACGCTGCTGATAGATACACCAACCACACTTCTCTTCTTTATGCGCCAAGTGACTGAATTTTTATCATTTACTCTTGGCTCTATATGCCTGGTTATTACCCCCACTTTAGACCCGTGATACATTAGCGCTTTTCAAGACTGGCCTGCCAGCATTGCGCACCACGCTTAAGGATAATCCCAAACATAAAATCTAAACCCAAACTGCAAAACAGGATAAAAAACTAATTAACCGGGATAAATAAGGCTCATTAGTCCAGTAATTTTAAATTACCAGTTAATTGGCACTGCAGGTTGGATTAAGTCTGTATTTTCGCATTATTTGATTCAGATTAAATTTGATGAATTGTTCTGATAAAAAAATTGTGTAAAATTTAAGCCTGAAACAGAGTGTGCCGTATTTATAAAAGCGTAACCTTTACTATTTACACTCGTTTCTCTAACAAGCCATTAACAAAATCACTGTGGCATTGTTGATAATATAAACCGGCGCACGCAGGAATTGACGCGTTTATTCATTCACGGAATGAATTTAATTTGCATGTCGAAAGTCTTCACCAGGGATTTTCCTGACATGCTTAAAAGAAGATGACTATCATGAAAACCTCTCTGCTTTGGCCTGCCCTCGCGGCGCTGGCACTGAGCGGCTGTTCCGTGGGCCATACTGAGTATAGTCGAGCGGCGCTTGAACACGTGGATATGAGCGTGACAGGCATCCCGACGGTACTGGGTCTGGGTATCCTCGGTACAACCATCCCATTAACACCAGAGTACAGCCTGACAGCTGCGCACGTCGCCACCACTGCCGTACAGCGTGTGAAGGCTTATCATCCTTATTGCGACGTCGCCATTATCTATCATAAGAATAGCCCGGAAACGCTGGCAAAATTCCGCACCAGCAAAGTCGGTGAACCCATTAAGATGTACGGCTACAGCTTTATTTCAGCCATGCCCGTGGAATCAAGTGGCGTTAATTTAGCGCGCACCGCTATTACCAATAAATGGAATAAAAAACCGTGCATGGCAATGGCATCAAATGCTGGTGTTGTACAGGGAATGTCGGGGGGCGCGGTATATAATGCTGACCAGACAATTGGCGGAGTGATTGTGGGCTACAGCCATGAAATTTCCAATGTGCGCAGCAAACAAGTCATTTTGAAAGATGTTTCGCTGTATATTCCGTACGGTGATTTTAAACATTGGCTGGAAAAGAATATTGGCCAGACGACGTTAACGCCGCCTGACCACGCGTGATTAGAGGAACGGGCGCGTGTCGCCGACCCCTTCACGAACCACAACCGGTACATCGCTGGTGAGATCGATCACCGTCGTCGGCTGCTGCCCTAACGTGCCGCCATCAATGATCAGATCCACCAGCTTACCGATGCTGTGCTGAATCTCTTCCGGATCCGATTCCGTGAAGTCATTACCGGGCAACATCAGCGAAGTAGACATCATCGGCTCATTCAATCTCTCCAGTAACGCCAGCGCCACCGGATTGGAAGGTACGCGCAAACCAATGGTTTTACGCTTGTCATTCATCAAACGACGCGGCACCTCTTTGGTCGCTTTGAGAATGAAGGTATAACTGCCCGGCGTATTATTTTTTAGAATACGAAACGCGGTATTGTCCACCTGCGAGTACGTCGAGAGCTCAGACAGATCGCGACACATCAACGTGAAATTGTGGTTGCCATCTAACTGCCGGATACGGCAGATACGCTCCATGGCGCTCTTCTCTTCCAGTCGGCAGCCCAGCGCATAACCCGAATCGGTGGGATAGACAATCACGCCACCTTTATTGAGATAATCGACTGCCTGATTGACCAGACGCGGTTGCGGATTATCTGGATGAATGTGAAAAAATTGACTCATAAAAACCTCATGTCACCTGTCTGCAAGAGTTACGGCGGGCGCTAGCTCAGGAAAACGCTCCCAAATGGGTTCAACGCCGCCTGGCAACCATAATTTGCGCCCCAGTTCTATCCATGGACAGGGTTGGTGAAAATCTGATCCCTGCGATCCCGCCAGCTTATTGTCGCGCGCATAGGTCGCGAGCTGCGTGCGCTCGTTGGGTGCCTGCTGACACTGCGCCACTTCCATTGCATCACCACCGACCTCGGCGAAATGGGCAATCAGTCGCTTAAGCCACTTTGCAGACAATCCATAGCGACCCGGATGTGCGAGTACCGCCACGCCGCCAGAATGATGAATGGCATCAATAGCTTGTTTAATTGTACACCATTGCGGCGGCACATAGCCGGTTTTCCCACGGGCAAGATAGTTCTTGAACACTTGCGCCATATTATCGGCTTTGCCGATCTCGACCAGATAACGGGCGAAATGACCACGGGTGATGACACCGCCCTGCGCCAGGCGTTGCGCCCCAGCCAACGCATCAGGAATGCGGGCACGTTCGAGACGCTCTGCAATGAGCTGAGCCCTTACATCACGGCATTGATGCTGTTGCTCAAGAAACGAGGTCAGGGCCGGATGCTGGCAATCCACATTTAAACCTACGATATGAATTTCGTGGTTTTCCCACAATGTTGAGGCCTCTAATCCGGCCAGAATACGAATCGGTAGATTCTGTTGCTGCACAGCGGCTTGCGCTTCTGCCACGCCAGCAACGGTGTCGTGATCGGTAATCGCCAGTACCCCTACTTTCATTTCGACGGCACGTTGCACCAACTCGGTAGGGGTCAGCAAACCGTCAGACGCCTGGGTATGGCTGTGTAAATCGTAAAGGGGAAAACGGGCAATATCCGACAAGGTAACTCCAGCAGCAACTTAACTCGGCTGGCATGATAACGATTTTGACCCTGACTGAAAAAGGGTATTGACTTTTTTCACCCGAACCAGTTAACTAGTACACAAGTTCACACGTAACGGGTATCTCATCATGGCTAATTTTGGTACGCATGCAAAAGGTTGGTGGCGCGATAATCCTTTAAACGGGCGACGTCGTCGTGCACAACATGCGTAACCATTGTGCAGATACCTGAGCCCGCCATCGAGCGGGCTTTTTTTTTGAGCGAAATTCAGAGATGACAATAATGGCTAATGCGAAACCTACATTGAAGTTGATTACCGGTACCGCGCCCTACCGCGAAGATCCGGCCGCAGTGTTCCATCAAATTTGCGGCGCACGTCCGGCAACTCTGCTGCTTGAATCTGCCGACATCGACAGCAAAAAGAATCTGAAAAGCTTACTGATTGTGGATAGCGCCCTGCGCATCAGCGCACTGGGCAACGTGGTGACATTACAGGCGCTGTCAGAAAACGGTCGCACCATTCTGCCACTGCTGGATGAAGCACTGCCGCAGGATGTCAGCATTGAAGCGCGTCCGGATGGTCGCGTGCTGCATTTCCCTCAGCCTCAGGGCCTGCACGATGAAGATTCACGTTTGAAAGCATTGTCTGTTTTCGACGCGCTGCGCCTGATTCCGCAGTTGGTGAACAGCCCGGCGGAAGAGCGTGAGGCGATGTTCCTCGGCGGCCTGTTTGCTTATGACCTGGTGGCCGGATTCGAAGATTTACCTGAACTGCGTAACGAGCAAAGCTGCCCGGATTACTGCTTCTACCTGGCTGAAACCCTGCTGGTGATTGATCACCAGACGCGCAGCGCTCGTCTGCAGGCGAGCTTGTTCAGCCCCTCCACCAGCGAATTCCAGCGCTTGCAGAGCCGTGTTGAGCAACTGCGCGGTCAAATGACGCAGCCTGCCCCGGCATTGCCGGTTCAGCGCGTTGAGCAAATGGCGTTGAGCACCAACCAGAGCGATGAAGAGTATTGCAATGTGGTGCGTGAAATGCAGGAAGCGATTCGCATCGGCGAAATCTTCCAGGTGGTACCATCACGCCGCTTCTCGCTGCCGTGCCCTTCTCCGCTGGCCGCTTATGACACACTGAAGCACAGCAATCCCAGCCCATATATGTTCTTTATGCAGGATCAGGACTTTGCGCTGTTTGGCGCTTCACCAGAAAGCTCACTCAAATATGACGCCACTTCACGTCAGATTGAGATCTACCCGATTGCCGGTACGCGTCCACGTGGCCGACATGCCGATGGTTCACTGGACCGCGATCTCGACAGCCGTATCGAACTGGAAATGCGCACCGACCACAAAGAGCTGGCGGAACACCTGATGCTGGTGGATCTGGCGCGTAACGATCTGGCTCGCATCTGCGTGCCTGGTAGCCGCTATGTGGCAGACCTGACCAAAGTCGACCGTTACTCTTTCGTGATGCATCTGGTCTCTCGCGTGGTTGGCACGCTGCGTAACGATCTTGATGTCCTGCACGCCTATCGCGCCTGCATGAACATGGGCACCTTAAGCGGCGCACCAAAAGTGCGTGCTATGCAGTTAATCGCTGAAAAAGAAGGTACGCGTCGTGGCAGCTATGGCGGTGCGGTAGGTTATTTCACCGCACACGGCGATTTGGATACCTGCATCGTGATTCGCTCCGCTTGGGTGGAAGATGGTGTTGCCACCGTCCAAGCCGGTGCCGGTGTGGTACTGGATTCCCAGCCTCAGGCTGAAGCGGATGAAAGCCGCAATAAAGCGCGCGCGGTATTACGTGCCATCGCCACAGCCCATCATTGCAAGGAGATTTTCTGATGGCCGATATCCTGTTGCTCGATAACATCGACTCCTTTACCTACAACCTCGTTGATCAGCTGCGCACCTTTGGTCACAACGTGGTGATTTACCGCAATAACGTGCCGGCTGAAGTGCTGATTGAACGACTGCAGCAGATGGAAAATCCGGTGCTGATGCTGTCCCCCGGTCCCGGCGCACCGAAAGATGCAGGCTGCATGCCTGCGTTACTGCAAGCACTGCGTGGTCGTCTGCCGATTATCGGCATCTGCCTCGGTCATCAGGCGATTGTTGAAGCCTATGGTGGTCACGTAGGCCAGGCCGGCGAGATTCTGCACGGCAAAGCTTCTTCGATTAATCATGATGGTGAAGCGATGTTTACCGGCCTGAGCAATCCCCTGCCGGTGGCCCGTTATCACTCGCTGGTGGGCAGCAACACGCCAGCCGAATTGACCGTTAACGCCAGCTACAACGGCATGGTGATGGCTGTTCGTCACGATGCTGACCGAGTGTGTGGCTTCCAGTTCCACCCCGAATCCATTCTCACCACCCAGGGCGCACGTTTGTTAGAGCAAACGCTGGCCTGGGCGCTGGCGAAATAATAGGGAGATTATGATGCAAACTATTCTGGAAAAACTTTACCAGGCACAAACCCTGAGCCAGGCGGAAAGCCATCAGCTGTTTAGCGCCATTATTAAAGGTCAGCTCGAGCCGACCCAACTAGCCGCTGCGCTGATTGCGATGAAAGTCCGTGGCGAGCGCCCGGAAGAGATCGCGGGGGCCGCTACGGCACTGCTGGAAGATGCGAAACCGTTCCCGCGTCCGGATTACACTTTCGCCGATATCGTCGGTACCGGCGGTGACGGCAGCAACAGCATTAATATCTCCACCGCCAGCGCCTTTGTCGCCGCAACCTGTGGGCTGAAAGTGGCCAAGCACGGCAATCGTAGCGTGTCGAGCAAATCCGGCTCGTCCGATCTGCTGGCGGCTTTTGGTATCGATCTGGATATGCCCGCTGAAAAAGCGCGTAAGGCACTGGACGATCTTAACGTCTGCTTCCTGTTCGCGCCGCAATATCACAGCGGATTCCGTCACGCGATGCCAGTGCGTCAACAGTTAAAAACCCGCACCTTGTTTAACGTGCTGGGCCCCTTGATCAACCCGGCGCGACCCCCGCTGGCGGTTATCGGCGTGTACAGTCCGGAACTGGTGCTGCCGATTGCCCAAACCCTGAAGGTGCTCGGCTATCAGCGTGCGGCAGTCGTGCATGGCGGCGGGATGGATGAAGTGGCGCTGCACAGTGCGACTCAGGTCGCTGAGCTGCGTGACGGTGAAATCACCAGTTATCAGCTGACGCCTGAAGACTTCGGTTTCGGCTTCCATGATAAAGAAGCCCTGGCGGGCGGCACGCCGGAAGAAAACCGTGACATTCTGGCGCGTTTGCTCCAGGGTAAAGGCCAGCCAGCCCATGAGCAGGCCGTTGCGGTGAACGTCGCAATGTTGCTGAAAGTATTCGGAAATGAAGATTTGCGCGACAACGCTCAGCGCGCCATCACCGCAATTCGCAGTGGTCAGGCTTACGAGCGCGTTGTTGCTCTGGCAGCGAGAGGATGAGATGAGTATTAAGGGCACCGTTTTAGAGAAAATTGTTCAGGATAAAGCCGTCTGGGTTGAAGCGCGCAAGGTACAGCAGCCGCTGGCGACCTTCCAGAACAGCTTGCAGCCTGCAGGACGCCACTTTTACGATGCGCTGCGCGGCACGTGCACCGTGTTCATCCTGGAATGCAAAAAAGCGTCACCGTCGAAGGGTTTGATCCGTGAAGATTTTGATCCTGCGACCATTGCCGGGGTTTATCGTCATCACGCCTCGGCCGTTTCCGTCTTAACTGACGAGAAGTATTTCCAGGGTGATTTTGAGTTTCTGCCGATCGTCAGTGCCGCGATTACTCAACCGGTGCTGTGCAAAGACTTCATTATCGATCCCTACCAAATCTACCTGGCGCGCCACTATCAGGCCGATGCCATCCTGCTGATGCTGTCGGTTCTGGATGATGAGCAATATCGTCAGCTCGCCGCCGTGGCGCATAGCCTGAAAATGGGCGTACTGACTGAAGTCAGTAATGAAGAAGAGCTGGAGCGTGCGATTGCGCTGGAAGCTAAAGTGGTCGGTATCAATAACCGCGACCTGCGCGACCTATCGATTGATCTGAATCGCACCCGTCAACTGGCACCACGTTTAAGCCACGGTGTGACGGTCATCAGCGAATCGGGCATCCATAACTATGCGCAGGTGCGTGAGCTGAGCCACTTCGCCAACGGCTTCTTGATTGGCTCCGCACTGATGGAAGAAGCCGATCTCAATGCTGGCGTGCGTCGCGTATTACTCGGTGACAACAAAGTCTGCGGCCTGACCCGGCCTGACGATGCACGCATTGCGCACGAAGCGGGCGCGATTTATGGCGGTGTGATTTTCGCAGAAGGTTCACCGCGTAAAGTCAGCGCCGAACAAGCTCAAAATGTGATAGCGGCTGCACCACTGAAGTATGTCGGCGTATTCCGCAATAACTCTGTAAGTGACATTGTCACACATGCCAGTTCACTTAACCTTTCCGCTGTGCAACTGCATGGTGATGAAGATCAGGCGTTCGTCGCAGAACTGCGCAGCGCCCTGCCAGAAGAGGTGAAAATTTGGAAGGCGCTGAGCATCAGCGGCAGCCTTCCAGCCCGCGATTGGCCGCATGTGGATCGTTACGTGTTTGATAATGGCCAGGGCGGCAGCGGACAGCGATTCGACTGGTCACTGCTGCAGGGTGAAGATCTCAGCAACGTGCTGCTGGCCGGCGGATTAAGCGCAGACAACTGCGTAGAAGCTGCCCAACTTGGCTGCGCCGGGCTGGACTTTAATTCCGGCGTTGAATCTGCGCCCGGTATCAAAGATGCCAGTAAAGTCGCGGCGGTATTCCGCACGCTGCGCGCCTATTAATTTCGCTCGCCCGCCGATGAGCGGGCCGCATAAGGAAGATTAAAGATGACGACGTTATTGAATCCCTACTTTGGCGAGTTTGGCGGTCAATATGTTCCACAGATTTTAATGCCCGCTCTGCGCCAGTTAGAAAGCGCCTTTGTTGAGGCGCAGCGCGATCCAGAATTTCAGGCTGAATTTACCGATCTTTTGAAAAACTATGCTGGCCGTCCCACCGCATTAACGCTTTGCAGCAATCTGACCAAAGGCACAAAAACCCGCCTGTATCTGAAGCGTGAAGATTTGCTGCACGGCGGTGCACATAAAACCAACCAGGTGTTGGGCCAGGCGCTGCTCGCCAAGCGCATGGGCAAAAATGAAATTATCGCTGAGACCGGAGCCGGGCAGCATGGCGTGGCTTCAGCGCTGGCGTGCGCGCTGCTGGGCATGAAGTGTCGCATTTATATGGGCGCAAAAGACGTCGAACGTCAGTCACCTAACGTGTTCCGTATGCGGTTGATGGGCGCGGAAGTGATTCCGGTGCACAGTGGTTCGGCCACGCTGAAAGATGCCTGTAACGAGGCGCTGCGTGACTGGTCTGGCAGCTACGAAACCGCGCACTACATGCTCGGCACCGCAGCGGGTCCGCATCCCTTCCCGACTATTGTGCGTGAGTTCCAGCGCATGATTGGCGAAGAGACCAAAGCGCAGATTCTGGAGCGTGAAGGTCGTCTGCCGGATGCAGTGCTGGCCTGTGTGGGTGGCGGTTCAAATGCCATCGGCATGTTCGCTGACTTTATTGATGACACCAGCGTCGGTCTGATCGGCGTTGAACCTGCGGGTCACGGCATCGAAACTGGCGAACACGGTGCGCCACTCAAGCACGGTCGCGTCGGTATCTACTTCGGCATGAAAGCGCCAATGATGCAGACTGAGGAAGGCCAGATCGAAGAATCCTATTCGATCTCAGCCGGCCTCGATTTCCCTTCTGTTGGCCCACAGCACGCCCATCTCAACAGCATTGGTCGCGCCGAGTATGTGTCGATTACCGATGATGAAGCGCTGTCAGCATTCAAAGAGTTGTGTCGTGCAGAAGGCATTATTCCGGCTCTTGAATCCTCTCATGCTCTGGCGCACGCCTTGAAAATGATCCGCGAGAACCCAGAGAAAGAGCAGTTGCTGGTGGTTAACCTGTCCGGTCGCGGCGACAAAGACATCTTCACCGTTCACGATATTTTGAAAGCTAAGGGAGAGATCTGATGGAACGTTATAATCAGCTGTTTCAACGTCTGTCGGCGAAGAAAGAAGGCGCATTTGTTCCTTTCGTCACCCTTGGCGACCCGACCCCTGAACTGTCACTGAAGATCATCGATACATTGGTAGCAGGCGGAGCCGATGCGTTAGAGCTGGGCATTCCTTTCTCCGATCCGCTGGCGGATGGCCCAACGATTCAGGGGGCAACCCTACGTGCCTTCGCGGCGGGTACCACTGTCGCGCAGTGTTTCGAGATCCTTGCCGCCGTGCGCCAGAAATATCCTGAACTGCCAATTGGGCTGTTGATGTACGCTAATCTGGTGTTCAGCAAAGGTATCGACAACTTCTACGCACAATGTGAAGCCGTCGGCGTTGATTCCGTGCTGGTGGCGGATGTACCGGTTGAAGAGTCTGCGCCGTTCCGACAGGCAGCGATGCGCCATAACGTTGCGCCAATCTTCATCTGCCCACCGAATGCGGATGATGATTTACTGCGTGAGATTGCCTCACACGGCCGCGGTTATACCTATCTGCTGTCGCGCGCAGGCGTCACCGGCGCAGAGAATCGCGCCAGCCAGCCGCTGAATCATCTGATTGATAAACTGCGTGAATACCATGCTGCACCACCCTTACAGGGCTTTGGTATCTCAGAAGCCAGCCAGGTGAAAGAAGCCATCGCGGCAGGCGCGGCGGGTGCGATTTCGGGATCAGCTATTGTGAAGATCATCGAACGTAACCAGACCGATCCCGACACGCTGTTAGCGGAACTCAAAGCGTTTGTTAGCGATCTGAAAGCTGGCACGCGCTAAATCTTTAAGACCTTATTCGCAGTTGCGAATAAGGTCTTCTCTTGATTATTCCAGCCTGAACGTTTGCTCATCTCCCGAACCATCCGGATATCTCAGCTTCATCGTCAGCATGTCGTTTCTGATTTGCCACGTCAGCTTCTCGTCTTCTGGCCCCTCACGCCAACGTCCACTACTATCTGGATTATCTGACATCAAGATAACGCTCTCGCCCTGGACCCGGCAGCGCACGGCCCAGCGTGATTGATCGGAGGGCCGGATATAGTGCACCCACGCCACGCCCTGCTCATCCACCTTATCCAGCTGCATAATTTTGAAGCTGCGACCAAAGCTCAGCGCGGTAGCCGCTTTGCACAGGGTACCCAGGTGTGGATTGATTAACGGTTCTGCCTGCGCGCTGGGCACTGGCAAAATTTGTGAAGCAAATAGCTGGAGGTAGGACAGATAGCTAATTGTGACTATCGTCAGAATGGCACGTTTTTTCATTATTGTTTTCCCTGCCTGGTGCATGTATCGGCACGCCTCGGCTCTTTGTCTTGTTGTTTTAATATCAGTTTTGCCCTGCTGTTCCAGCTTACCGTTTGCCTTGCTGCCGTCATTGGATCAATAAGTGGTAAAAGTGGCGTATTTCCAACTTTTTCACTCTCCGCGATTTGCCGATTTGCAAAGCGCATACCACAATTAATCGCACCGTCTCGTCGCGGTGAAACACCATCTAAGACAGGGAGATAACCAATGAATTTTTTCAAAGTCGTTGCAGGATTATTAATGGCTGCGGTCATGGCGATCACACTTAGCGCCTGTGCACCAACAGCAACAAAGGAAGGAACCGGGGGCTATATCGATGATACGGTGATCACCACCAAGGTTAAGGCACAGTTGTTGAATGACGACTCGCTGAAATCCACCGAGATCAACGTCGAAACCTTTAAAGGAAAAGTGCAGTTAAGCGGCTTTGTCAGTTCTCCGCAGATGGCGAACCGTGCAGTGACGGTGACCCGCAGCGTGGCAGGGGTTAAATCTGTGGTTAACAATATGCAGATTAAGTAATAGCGTATCGATACTGCAGCGGGCGGCCTTAGGGTCGCCCGTTGTGTTTCAGCGGGTGCCTCAGAAACGGTAACCCACGCCAAAGAAGAACACCCACGGATCGATGCGCGTGTTGATATTCTGTTGTTCACCGTTGGCTTTAAATTTCACTTCGGTATCAATGTCCATGTACCAAAGTGAGGCGTTCAGCATCCAGTCGCGGTTGATTTGATAATCCATCCCCACCTGACCCGCCACACCCCAGGAATCTTTGACGCTGAGATCGCTTAAGCCTGCATCCTGCCCGGTTTGATTAAATTTGGCATCGTAGAACGTGGTGTAGTTGATACCCACGCCAACATACGGGCGCACCGGGCTGCGGCTATCGAAGAAATAATACTGTGCCATCAGCGTCGGCGGCAGCTGGCGCACGGTGGCAAGATTTCCGGTGGCGCCGAGGCCAACCTTATGACGGAACGGTGTCGCTGCCAGCAGCTCCACACCGATGTTGTCCGTTGCCATATAGGTGAAGGTCAAGCCAAGCTGGGTATCGTTGCTGACGCTAAAGCCGCCCATACCCAGCACATTGTCAGAGCCTTCGGTTGGACGAACAGTCGCGCTACCGGCACGCATGAAAAAATCACCCGCCTGATGAGCCAGTGCCAGTTGCGGGATAGCCAGAGCCAGTAGCAATGCGCATTTTGCCAGTTTCATAATCACTCCTTTGCAGAAAAGTAGGGTCTTAATCGGGATTGCGGCACAAGATCTAACCCTTTTTTGGTAAAAGATCATCTGCATCAATTCAAATTAATCACTTAAAAAACAATGGATTGATTCAGATCAATTTTCGGCATTGCGCGTCTGGAAGAAAAAACGCCAGGGAGGGTTTTCAGGCTGATGGAAAGGATTTGCTGCTTTTGTGAACCGGGAACGAAGTGCTATTCCCCATTCTTTACCAGAGATGACACAAAGTTATAGTCTTCCGGGTGCCAGCCCGCCCGCATAACATGTACAATCGCCGGGTTAATTAACCCGGTTCCATCAAGGAGAGTACATGTCTATCACGGCAAGCTCGTTATACCGTGACACAGGAAATTTTCTGCGTCATCAGCTGGTTACTATTGTGCTGATGGCGTTGTTGACGTCGTTCATTACGGTGATTGTCGGTCATGCATTAACCCCAGGCGAAGACCAGTTATCCCTGCTTAGCCAGGCTGACGACAGCGCGACATCACTGTTTGAATTGGTACAGAATATGTCACCGGATCAGCAGCGCATCCTGCTGCGCGCTTCTGCAGCCGGCACCTTTGCCGCGCTGATCGGCAACACGCTGCTGCTGGGCGGTATGCTGTGCCTGATCCCGCTGGTCTCCAATGGCCAACGCGTGAGTGCCCTGCGAGCAATCGGTGCCTCCGCGCCACTGCTGCCGAAACTGCTGCTGCAGACCTTCCTGATTACCTTGCTGGTGCAAATTGGCTTTATGGTATTGATGGTGCCTGGCGTGATTCTGGCGATTCTGCTGTCACTGGCACCGGTGATGCTGGTCAGCGAGAAAATGGGGGTGATTAGCGCCATGCGGGCCAGTATGAAACTGGCATGGAAGAACATGAAAGTCATCGCCCCTGCCATTGTGCTGTGGTTGCTGGCGAAGATTGTGCTGATGTTCCTCATCTCATCACTCACGATACTGCCGGTGAACATCGCGTCGGTGGTGATGAACGCGCTGGGTAATCTGGTCTCCGCGATTCTGATTATCTATTTGTACCGACTGTATATGCTGTTACGTTAACAGCGATGGCGCTCTGCGGAGCGCCTTTATTGAACGCTCCTGCCCTAACTGGAAACGCTATGAAGCAGTTACTCGATTTTCTTCCCCTGGTAGTTTTCTTCATCTTCTACAAGCTGTACGACATCTTTGTCGCTTCTGGTGCCCTGATTGTCGCCACAGGCCTGGCGCTGGTGGTCAGCTGGGTGCTGTATCGTAAACTGGAAAAGATGACCCTCTTCACCTTCGCACTGGTGACGGTATTCGGCACGTTGACGCTGGTGTTCCATAACGATGAGTTCATCAAATGGAAAGTCACCGTGATCTATTCCCTGTTCGCGTTGGCTCTGCTCTACAGCCAGTTCTTTATGGAACAGCCGCTGATTCAACGCATGCTCGGTAAAGAGCTGCAGTTGCCAGGTGTTGTGTGGCGTCGATTGAATATTGCCTGGGCCATCTTCTTCTTCGTCTGCGGCCTGGTAAATATCTATGTTGCGTTTTGGTTATCACAAGAGTTTTGGGTTAACTTTAAAGTGTTTGGTCTGACCGGCCTGACCCTACTGTTTACTCTGTTAAGTGGCGTGTATATCTGGCGACAGATGCCGCAACAAGAACAAAAATAAGCAACGCCGCCCGGCACAGTCGGGCTTCTCTTCACCTGCAGAAGAACTGAGCAATGGACGAAAAACATAAATTGCCGCAAGGCGAAATGGTCTCGCGCACCCTGGCGATGCCAGCGGATACCAATGCCAATGGTGATATTTTTGGCGGCTGGTTGATGTCACAGATGGATATGGGCGGTGCCATCATGGCCAAGGAGATCGCCGAAGGTCGTGTGGTCACCGTGCGTGTTGATGGCATGTCGTTCCTGAAACCGGTAGCCGTGGGCGATGTCGTGAGCTGCTATGCGCGTTGCATACGTACCGGCAACAGTTCGATGACCATCAATGTAGAAGTGTGGATCAAGAAGGTTTCGTCTGAGCCAATCGGTCAAACGTATTGCGCCACTGAAGCGGTATTTGTTTACGTTGCCGTGGATAACAGCGGGAAATCCCGTCCGCTGCCACCTGGTAAAGCCAGTCTTGCCGATTAACAGCGATAAAAAAAGCGGTCAATGACCTAATGCCGATCAGTTAAGACAAAAATGATCGGTTGAACGATCCGGCAGTTCTGCAAGAATCCGTAATCTCTCAGGGATTACGGATTTTTTTTATGCTTCTCAGTCAGGCTCTCGATATTGTTCATAA